>WFPA01000169.1 GCA_015487815.1 Albidovulum sp. | reverse complement strand
GCTTGACAATTTCCTCCCGTCACAGGATACAGCAGCCCTGCTGCCGGGAGATTCCCGGCGGTTCGTGATTCATGACGCCCGAAGGGGCGCGCTGTCCGGGGCTCGAACGCCCGACCGAAAGGTCGGGGGCCGAAGGACGCGGCAGACAGGAAAGGCAGTGCGATGTTCGCGGTTCTGAAGACCGGTGGCAAGCAATACAAGGTCAGCCCGGGCGATGTGCTCAGGGTGGAGAAGCTCGCGGCCGAGCCGGGCGACAAGGTCAGGTTCACCGAGGTGCTGATGCTCGGCGGAGACGAGACCGTGGTCGGAACCCCCTTCGTGGATGGGGCCGGGGTGATCGCCGAGGTGATCGACCAGATCAAGGGCGAGAAGGTGATCCACTTCGTGCGTCGCCGCCGCAAGCATTCCTCGAAGCGGACCAAGGGCCATCGTCAGCATCTGACGCTGGTGCGGATCCTCGAGGTGCTGGCCGAGGGGGCTGACAAGGCCGACGCCAAGCCTGCGCTCGGTGCGCGCGAAGCGCGTCGGCTGGCCGCGCAGGGTGCGGTGACGGCGAAGAAGCCTGCCGCGAAGAGCGCGAAGAAGAAGCCGGCCGCAAGGAAGGCCGACAAGCCCGCGACCGAGGCGGCCGAGATGCCGGGTCGGAAGCCGTCGAATCTTCTCGACGCACCCCGCGGCGGCAAGGCGGACGATCTGAAGAAGATCTCCGGCGTCGGTCCCAAGCTCGAGCAGCTCCTGAACGAGAACGGTATCTATCATTTCGATCAGATCGCCGCTTGGACGCCGGAAGAAGTCGCCTATATGGATGAAAAGCTTTCCTTCAGGGGTCGGATCGAGCGCGAGGGCTGGATCGAACAGGCCAGGAAGCTGGCCGCCGAGGCCGGGTCGGAAAGCTGAGAGCTGAGGAGTAGGGAACAATGGCACACAAGAAGGCAGGCGGTTCGTCCCGCAACGGCCGCGACTCGGCCGGTCGGCGCCTCGGCGTCAAGAAGTTCGGTGGCGAACACGTCATTCCGGGCAACATCATCATCCGCCAGCGCGGCACGCGCTGGTGGCCGGGCGACGGCGTCGGCATGGGCAAGGATCACACCATCTTTGCCATGACCGAGGGCAAGGTCGTCTTCAGGAAGGGCTACAAGGGCCGCACCTTCGTGTCGGTCATGCCGATTGCGGAGGCGGCCGAGTAAGCCGATTGCCTCATGCGTCTTACGGGGGATCGGCTTCCGGCCGGTCCCCTTTTCTTTACCGGGTGTGAACCCGTGTGCCCTTGCCATCATGGCAGGATGGTGGTGCCGGGCGAAGGCTCCGTGCATGGGAGGAACGGCATGGAAGACGGAACGACGAGGATCGACAGGGATGCGGCGCCGCTCGCGGCAACCATGCCCCCGGAGACGGGGGCGCCGGTGGCGGGCGAAACGGCGGATCAGCCGGTGATCCGCACCGAACGGCTCGAACTCAGGCCCCTGCGCGATGCGGATGCGGGGCTGCTTTCGCTCTATGCATCCGACCGGCGCGTGGCCGAGATGACGACCTCGATCCCCCATCCCTTCCCGCCGGGGGCGGCCGAGGCGCTGATCGCCCGGGCGCGCGCCCCCGACCGTGACGAGGATTTCTGGGCGATCGATGGCAGCGCTGCGGGCCTTTCGGAATTTCTCGGCCTGATCTCGCTCATCCGGCTTGACGAGAGCCAGTCCGAGGTCCGTTTCTGGATCGGCCCCGCCTTCTGGAAGTCGGGTTTCGCCTCGGAGGCGCTGAAGGGGCTGGTGGCGGCCAATCCTCATGGCAGCCGCACCCTCTTCGCCGCTGTCTTCCAGGACAATCCCGCTTCGGCGCGGGTGCTGGTCAATGCCGGCTTCGATTATCTGGGCGAGGCCGAAGCCTGGTCGGTCGCCAGGGGTGCATCGGTGCCGACCTGGACCTATATCAGGCAGATGGATACGGAAGCTTCCGGCTGAGGCGCGCCCTGGCCGGAGCGGAAAGGCAAGCGATGAAGTTCCTCGATCTGGCCAAGGTCAAGATCCGTTCGGGGGCGGGCGGCAATGGTTGCGTGTCCTTCCGGCGGGAGAAGTATATCGAGTTCGGCGGCCCCGACGGCGGAGACGGAGGCCGCGGCGGTGACGTGTGGGCCGAGGCGGTCGAGGGTCTCAATACGCTGATCGATTTCCGCTACCAGCAGCATTTCTTCGCCGAGAACGGTCAGCATGGCATGGGGCGCCAGCGCACCGGGCGCGACGGCAGGGACGTGGTGCTCAAGGTGCCGGTCGGCACCGAGATCCTCGACGAGGACGGCGAGACGGTGATCGCCGATCTCACCGCGCCGGGCCAGCGCGTGCTGCTGGCGAAGGGCGGCAATGGCGGCTGGGGCAACCTGCATTTCAAGTCGGCCACCAACCAGGCGCCGCGCAGGGCCAATCCGGGCCAGCCCGGCGTCGAGCGGACGATCTGGCTCAGACTCAAGCTCATTGCCGATGCCGGACTCGTCGGCCTGCCCAACGCCGGCAAGTCCACCTTCCTGGCCGCCGTCTCCAATGCCCGGCCCAAGATCGCCGACTATCCGTTCACCACGCTGCATCCCAATCTCGGTGTGGTGCGGGTCGATGGTCGCGAATTCGTGCTGGCGGACATTCCGGGGCTGATCGAAGGCGCCCATGAGGGCCGCGGGATCGGCGACCGTTTCCTCGGTCATGTGGAACGCACGGCGGTGCTCTTGCATCTCGTCGATGGCACTTCCGAGAGTGTTGCCGAGGACTACCGCACCATCACGGCCGAGCTTTCGGCCTACGGTGCCGGGCTCGAGGAGAAGCCGCGGATCGTCGCTCTCTCCAAGATCGACGCGCTCGACGAGGCTACCCGCGCCGAGCGCAAGGCTGCGCTCGAAGCGGCCCATGGCGGACCGGTTCTGGCGCTTTCGGCCGTTTCCGGCGAGGGGGTGACCGAGGCGCTGAGAGCCTTGGCCGGCGAGATCGAGAAGGCGCGGCAGGAAGCGGCAGATGTGGATGGTCCGGTTGCGGGGGTGGAAACTCTCGCGACCGGCGAAACCGGCAGGACGTCGGTCGCGCCCCGGTCGGGCGGGATGGCCGGGGAGCGTCGCGGATGACGGGCGCGGCCGGGCAGGGCGGTGGCGGGAACCCGCTGGCGGTCGCGCGGCGGGTCGTGGTGAAGATCGGTTCGGCGCTCCTTGTCGATGACGAGACCGGCATGTTGCGCGATGACTGGCTGCACACGCTCGTGGCCGACATTGCTGCGCTGCGTCGCCGGGGGGTCGATGTGGTGGTGGTGTCCTCGGGAGCGATGGCCCTGGGGCGCGAGGCGCTCGGCCTGCCGCGCGGGGCCCTGTCGCTCGAGCAGGGGCAGGCGGCGGCCGCGGTGGGGCAGATCCGCCTCGCCCGGGCCTGGGAAGAGGCGCTGGCGCCCCATGGCATTCTCGCGGCCCAGCTCCTGCTCACGCTCGACGACAGCCAGAACCGGCGGCGCTATCTCAATTCGCGGGCCACGCTCAGGACGCTGCTTGCGCTCGGTGCGGTGCCGATCGTCAACGAAAACGACACGGTCGCCACGGACGAGATCCGCTATGGCGACAACGACCGGCTCTCGGCCCAGGTGGCGGCCATGGCCGGTGCGGACGTGCTGGTCCTGCTCTCGGACGTGGACGGGCTTTACACCGCCGATCCGCGCCGGGACCCTGGGGCGCGGCGGCTCGAGCGGATCGAGGCCATCACCCCCGAGATCGAGGCGATGGCCGGTGAAAGCGGCTCGGATTTCGGCTCGGGCGGCATGCGCACCAAGCTGATGGCGGCGCGCACGGCGATGCGGGCCGGCGTCGCCATGGCCATCACCCATGGCGGACGGCCGCACCCTCTCCTTGCGCTCGAGCGGGGAGAGGCGCCGGCGACGTGGTTCCTGCCCGCGGCCGATCCCCATGCGGCGCGCAAGCAGTGGATCGCCGGCATGAAGCCGAAGGGGCGAATCGTGGTTGACGACGGCGCGGCGAAGGCCCTTGCCCGGGGCAGCTCGCTTCTGCCCGTCGGCGTGAAGGCGATCGAGGGGTCGTTCATGCGTGGCGATCCTGTCGAGATCCGCACCGAGGGGGGCGCTCTTCTCGGCAAGGGGCTCGTGGCCTATCCTGCCGAGGATGCACGGCGGATCATGGGGCGGCATTCGCGCGAGATCCCCGCGCTCCTCGGTCATCCGGGGCGGGCTGCCCTTGTCCACCGGGACGACATGGCCCTATGAGGAGGGGCGGCCCCGGAAGGGGCGGCCCGATACAAGGGACGGAGCGAGAGATGGATCAGGAGATCAGGGCAGGGGCCGAAACGGCGGCTGGCGACATCCCGGCCATGATGCAGGAGATCGGGCAAGAGGCTCGTGCGGCGGCGGCCGTGCTCGCCACCGCCCCGTCAGCGGCCAAGGATGAAGCGCTTGCCATCGCCGCCAGCGCCTTGCGGGCGCGTGAGGCGGAGATCCTTGCCGCCAATGCGCGGGATCTCGACCACGGTCGCGAGAAAGGGTTGAGCGCGGCGATGATGGACCGGCTCGCTCTCGATCCGAGGCGCATCGGTGCCATGGCGGCAGGGCTCGAGGCGATCGCGGCGCAGAAGGACCCGGTGGGCGAGGTGATTGCCGAATGGGACCGGCCGAGCGGGCTGCACATCCGTCGCGTGCGCACGCCGATCGGCGTGATCGGGGTGATCTACGAGAGCCGGCCCAATGTCACCGCCGATGCCGGGGCGCTGGCGCTGAAGTCGGGCAATGCCGTGATCCTGCGCGGCGGCTCAGAGAGCTTCCACTCCTCGCGGGCGATCCATGCCTGCCTGGTCGAGGGGCTGCGCGCAGCCGGCCTGCCCGAGGCGGCGATCCAGCTGGTGCCGACCCGCGACCGGGCGGCGGTGGCCGAGATGCTGCGGATGACCGATTTCATCGACGTGATCGTGCCGCGCGGCGGCAAGGGGCTGGTCGGGCTGGTGCAGCGCGAGGCGCGGGTGCCGGTCTTCGCCCATCTCGAGGGCATCTGCCATGTCTATGTCGATCGCGCCGCCGATCCCGAGAAGGCCGTCCGCGTGGTGCTCAACGCCAAGACGCGGCGGCCGGGGATCTGCGGCGCGGCCGAATGCGTGCTGATCGACCGGCCACTGGTGGAGGGGCTCGGGCGGCGGGTGATCGAGGCGCTGCTGGCCGCCGGTGTCGAGGTGCGGGCCGACGAGACGCTGCAGGCGATCGAAGGCACCGTGCCGGCTTCGCCGGAGGACTTCGGCCGCGAATTCCTTGACATGATCATCGCCGCGAAGGTGGTGGACGGGGTCGAGGGGGCGATCGACCACATCCGCCGCTACGGTTCGGGGCATACCGACGCCATCATCACCGAGGATGATGCGACGGCGGCGCGCTTCTTCCGCGATCTCGACAGCGCGATCCTGATGCAGAACGCCTCGACCCAGTTCGCCGACGGCGGCGAGTTCGGCATGGGGGCCGAGATCGGCATCGCCACCGGCAAGCTCCATGCCCGCGGCCCGGTGGGCGCGGAGCAGCTCACCAGCTACAAATATGTCGTGACCGGCGACGGTACCATCCGCCCGGCCTGAAGGGCGGGTGGTGAAAGACGCGCCGGAAGGGCCGGGGAGGAAAGGCGAAGGGGCACCACGAGGTGCCCCTTTCCGCGACGGATCGTTCGGGCCGGGTGCCCGTCCACTCAGCGGCGCCAGGTCCGGATCGGGCCGCAATCCATGTGGATGAAGTTGGAGCGGCGATAGAGGCCGACCCCGCCGCCCTTGCAGGCCAGCGCCGCGGCGCGGATCTGATAGATGGAGCGAGACTTGAGGGTGATGTCGGCGGCCATGCCGGGGATGTGGTAGGAATTCCTCGCCACTCCCCGCGAACGACGGCGCAGGAGCGCATTGGTGCGCGGTGTGCGATAGCCCGACAGCAGCAGATAAGGTTCCGAGGTGTCGAGCAGGTTGTGGACGGCGGCGAGGTTGTCGAAATTGCGCGGGTCCATCTTCTGGACGGCGTTCTCGCGCCAGTCGCGCATGAAATAGTTGATCTCGGCGATGGCCTCGGGGATGTATTCGCCGTCGATCCAGTAGATGATGTCGAGATGCTCGCCGGTGCGCTGGGAATACATTCTCAGGCGGCGGTAGTCGCCGGCACCGCGTAGGAAGCCGAAGGCCTTGGCATAGACAGGTGCGGCCGGGATGCTGGTCACGCCGAGAGCGGCCAGCATGCGGAAAGCGTCGCGCCTCGTCGGTTTGAGCGAAGCTGCCTTCTGGATGATCTTCATCTGATCACTGCCCCCGTAGCGAATCGGTCCGGGACCCGAAGGCCCCGAGGTTTCTCCGTCACCGCCACCGGTTGTCGCGCGTCAGCGCATCCGGGTGTCCTGCACACAACAACCTGCCGCATGTGCGTGTTCGCATTCATGCGGCCCAGAGCGATGTTTCTGTCCTGGCGGGCAGGATGGCAAGGGAAAGATGCCAAGGTCATGACAATTTGCGCGAAATCCTGCCGATTTGTGTCGATCGGGCACCCATCGAGCAGCCTGTCGGACATCTCCCCCGTCCTCCCGGCTTCCCGCAAGCGGATGACGGGGCCGACAGTTCGGCGAATCACGTGAAAGTGAAAACGTCATGTTCCGATCTGCGGCAAGCTGTTCATGCCATGGCCGGAAACGGTGCAGCCTGTCCGCAGAGCGGCCCCGTCGTCCCAGTTCATGCTTCAATTGCGAGGCGAGATGGGCCATTGAATATGCATTGAATGTGTCACGATCGAGAGATGAGGTATTTCATGAGGCTTTTCCCGCCGATCACGACCCGCTCCGTCCTTTCCCGACTGCGATTTGCAAGCCGGGCCGCCGCCCTTCTGGTCCTCGGACTGGCGGTTCTGGGGCCGATGCCGCCGGCGGCGCTGGCCGAGAGCCTGGCATTCCGCGAGGCGGTCGCCGCCTCAAGCGCGGCGGAGCGGGAAATCGCCGCCTTCTACCGCAAGCACGGTTATCGGGGCATCTGGACCGGAGCGGATGATCGCCGCCGGCTCCGGGCCTTCCTCGAATCTCTCGATGCGGCACCGCTCCATGGGCTGCCGGCCGACCGTTTCAGCCCCGCCCGGGTGAAGGCGCTTTTGCATGCGGCCCGCAGCGAAAGCCGCAGGGGGGCGGCCGATGTGGCGATCAGCCGGCTCTTCGTCGAATATGTCAACGCGCTTCATGGGGGTATCGTCGATCCGCGTTCGCTCGGTCCGCAATATGGCCGCACCCCGCCCCGTTATGCACCCGGAGCGATTCTCGAGGCCTTCATGAAGAGCAATCCGCGGGCCTTCCTCGCCGCCCAGCCGCCGCGCACGGCCGAATATGCCGCTCTTCTCAAGGAGCGGCGCCGGCTCGAGCAGGTGATGCGCCGCGGTGGTTTCGGTCCCCAGGTGCGGGCCAGGAAGCTCAAGCCGGGAGACGAGGGGCCGGCGGTGATAGCATTGCGCAATCGGCTGATCCGCATGGGCTACCTGCCGGCGACCGCCACCCGCCGCTATGACCGGCGGATCGAGAAGGCCGTGCGCCGCTTCCAGCTCGACCACGGCCTCACCGCCGACGGAGTGGCCGGCAAGTCCACCATCGCCCTCGTCAACCGTTCGGCCGAAGATCGGCTGAAGCAGGTGCTGGTCAATCTCGAACGCCGCCGCTGGCTCAACCGACCTCTTGGCAGGCGCCATATCCTCGTCAACATACCCGATTTCCGCTTCTCGGTCTTCGAGGAAGGAGAAGAGAAGTTCACGTCGAAAGTGGTGGTCGGTCAGCCGCGGGAGGACCTGCAGACGGCGGAGTTTTCGGACGAGATGACCCATATGGTCATCAACCCGTCCTGGTATGTGCCCCCTTCGATCATCGAGAAGGAATATCTGCCGATGATCGCTTCGAACCCCGAGAAATTCGCCTCCCAGGGGCTGGAGGTGACGAGCTCGCGCGGACCGGTCAGCCTCGACGCCATCCGGCAGGCGCTTTCGCAGGGCGAGGTTCCGAACATTTCGATGCGCCAGCCGCCGGGGCCGCGCAACGCGCTCGGGCAGGTGAAATTCCTCTTTCCCAACAAGTTCAACATCTACATGCACGACACGCCCGCCCGCTCGCTGTTCGCCCGCGAGGTGCGGGCCTACAGTCACGGCTGCGTGCGGGTGAACCGGCCGCTCGAATTCGCCTATTTCCTGCTCGAGGGGCAGACCTCCGACCCGGTGCGCTATTTCAGGAGCATTCGGGAAACGGGCAAGGAAACCGAGGTCTATCTCAAGAAGCCCGTCCCGGTGCACATTGTCTATCATACGGTCTTCCTTGGCTCCGACGGGCGGATTCATTACCGGCGCGACATCTATCGGCGAGATGCCCAGCTCTGGCAGGCGCTGGAGAAGAAGGGGGTGACAGCGGCGCCGCTTCGGGGCTAGGTAGCAGGCGGGCAGAAAGGCCCGTCAACCGAAGCGGAACCGATGACGCGATCCAGTATGCGCTGCCACAGCCTCGCGGAGATTGCCGCGGCCCTCGATGCCGAGCTCGTGGGCGATGGCAGCATCATGATTTGTGGTGCGGCCGAGCCTGCCGAAGCCGGGCCCGACGAGCTGGCCCTTGCGCTGACCGACCGCTTCCGCGCCGATCTCGGCAAGGGGCGGGCGCGGGCGGCGCTTCTGCCCGAAGGGGTGGACTGGCGGGCGCTCGGTCTTGAAGGGGCGGTGCGCGTCGCCCGGCCGCGCTTCGCCATGGCGGGGCTCACGGCGCTTTACGAGGCGTTGCCCGATCTGCCCGAGGGCATCCACCCCACCGCCGTCGTCCACCCTTCCGCCACGATAGGCGAGGAGGCCGCGATCGGCCCCTTCGTCGTCATCGGTCCCGGGGTGCGGATCGGCCGCGGCGCGCGGATCATGGCGCATTGCTCGATCGGCGACGAGACGGTGATCGGTGACGAGGTGCTGCTGCATCCGGGGGTGCGGATCGGCCGGGCGATCACCATCGGCCATCGCTTCCGTGCCCATTCGAACACGGTGATCGGGGCTGACGGTTTCTCCTTCGTCACGCCCGAACCCGACGCCGTCGAGGCGGTGCGTCGTTCCCTGGGCGACCGGCAGGGCCGCCGCCAGGGGCGCTACGCGCGCATCGCCTCCCTCGGCCGGGTGGTGATCGGCGACGATGTGGAGTTCGGTGCCGGTTGCACCGTCGATCGCGGCACCATCTCCGCTACCATCATCGGCGACGGCTCCAGGTTCGACAATCTCGTCCATATCGGCCACAATGTCCGTATCGGCCGCGATTGCGCCATCTCGGGCCAGTGCGGTTTCGCCGGCTCGGCCGTGATCGGCGACCGGGTGGTGATGGGGGGGCAATGCGGTGTCGGTGATCATGTGGTGGTCGGCGATGACGTCATTGCCGGCGGCGCGACCAAGATGTTCACCAACGTGCCGAAGGGGCGGGTGGTGCTGGGCAGCCCGGCAGTGAAGATGGAACAGCATGTCGAGATGTACAAGGCGCTGCGGCGCCTGCCGCGGCTGATGCGCGAGCTTGTGGCCCTCAGGGCCCGGCTCGGGGAGAAGGTCGATGGGCGCGGCGACTGACAGGGATGCGACGGGCGACCCGGCGCTCCTGCCCCTCCTCCGTTCGGTGCTGGCCGAGGAGGGGCTTGTCCCGCCCGAGGCGGTCACGCCGCAGGCCGAACTCGAGGCGTTGGGGCTCGATTCGGTCAGGATGACACAGGTGATCTTCGCTCTGGAGGAGCGGCTCGACATCACCTTTCCGTTCGACGGAGAGGGAGCGCCGCCGCGCACCGTGGCCGATCTTGCGCGGCTCGTGGCCCGGCTCAGGGGTGGGGGCGTCTGAGCATGGCCCGTCGGGTGCTGATCACCGGACGGGGGACCGTCAACGCGCTCGGGGGCGATGTGGCGCATACGCTGGCGGCGCTTGCGGCGGGGCGGTCCGCCATCGGACCGGTAACATGTCGCGAGGTCGAGCGGCTGAGGATCCGTGTCGCCGCTGCCGTCTCGGTGCCCGATCTCGAGGCGGTCTTTCCGCCAGAGATGCGACAGATGCACGATCGGGTCAGCCTGCTGGCGCTGCTGGCCGCGCGCGAGGCCGTGGCGGAAGCCGGGCTTGAAGCGGCGGAGCTGTCTTCCGAGCGCACCGGTGTCGTCCTCGGCACGGCAGGGGGCGGGCTCGAAACCTGGAACGACGCCTTCCGCGCCGTCTATGCCGAAGGGCGAAACCGGGTGCCGCCCCTGACGGTGCCACGGCTGATGCCGAACGCGCCGGCCTCGGCGGTGGCGGCCGATCTCGGCATTGTCGGCCCGGTGCTCTGCCCCTCGGCGGCCTGCGCTTCGGCGGCGCAGGCGCTGGCGCTCGGACTGCACTTCATCCGCTCGGGGCTGTGCGATGTGGTGATCGCGGGCGGCAGCGAGGCGATGCTGACCTTTGCCGGCATCAAGGCATGGGAGGGGCTGCGGGTGCTTTCGCCCGATGGCTGCCGGCCCTTCGCGGCGGACCGCAACGGTTTCGTTCTCGGAGAAGGGGCGGCGGTGCTGGTGCTCGAGGGCGAAGATCATGCCCGGGCGCGCGGGGCACGGGCGGCGGTCGAGCTGGCCGGGGCCGCGCTCAGGGGGCAGGGAGGTGGCGACCCCGTTCGGCCCTCGGCCGCGGCCGCCGGAGCGGTGATGCGGGCAGCGCTCGCGGATGCGGGCATCGACCCTGCCGGTGTCGATCATGTCAATGCCCATGCAACCGGCACCCGGCAGGGGGATGCGGCCGAAGCCGAGGCGCTGGCCCGGCTCTTCGGTCCGCGGATCGGGAAGCTGCCGGTCGCGGCGACCAAGGGGCTGCATGGCCATGCCATCGGAGCCAGCGCCGCGATCGAGGCTCTGGCCTGTCTTCTGGCGCTCGAGGAGGGGGTGATTCCGCCGGCCGGCTCTCACGGGGTCGATCCGGCGCTCGGCCTCGATCTCGTGACCGGGAAGGCGCGCAAGGCGGAAGTTGCGACCTGCCTTTCGAGCACCTTCGCTTTCGGGGGGCTTAATGCCGCATTGGTCTTCCGGCGCGTGGGATGAGGCGCACGGGGCAAGCGGCTCCATCCGGGCACGAGGCGGCGTTTATGGAATCTCTGCCGAAGTTGCCGCTGCATTCCCCCGGTCCTCCCGGGCCGTGGCAGGGGAAGACGCGACACGAGAAGCGGCGGGCACCGGCGCCTTCGCGCCCCGGCTTGCACATGTGCCCACGGCCTGCCGCCTGCCTTGCCGTTCTCTCATGGATGCCGGCCTGCCGGCCCGGTCTGCCATGGATGGCAGCCCGGCCTTGCCTCACTTCGGTGCGTGTTCGGCGCAGAAGGGAGTATAGGGGATGAGGTCGAGCCGCTCTTCGGGGATCTCGCGGCCGCAGACGACGCAATAGCCGTATTCGCCTTCCTCGATCCGCTTGAGTGCGGCCTCGATGGCGCGCAGCTCCTTGAGCTCGAGTTCGCCGAGCTTTTCCAGAACTTCGTCATCCTCGAGCTCGATCGCCGCCTCCTCGTCATCCTTGGGCAAGGGGTCGTCGAGCTGATCCTCGATCTCGTAGAGCTTGCGCAGGATGGCGCGGCGCATCTCCAGAAGTTGGCGCCTGCGCTCTTCGAGAGACTTCTTCTTCCTGCCTTGTTCCTCGGACATCCGTCCCTCCACGTTTCGGTTTCACCAAGGAGTAGGCAGGGTGGTGGCAAGTTTCAACATCGAAGCGGGCGGAAAGGCGAAGATCAGGCGCCGTTCGATGCGTCCCGGGAATTCTCCGCTTCGGGTTCGGTGGCGCAATAGGCGCTGTATAGGGCCGAAAGAACACCGCGCACGCGGTCGTCGGCGAGGTGATAATACATCATGCGTCCTTCGCGGCGGGCACCGACAAGCCCCTCGTGCCGCAGCCGCGCCAGCTGCTGGGAGACGTTGGGCTGCTTGGTGTGCAGGTGCTGCTCGAGTTCGGAGACGGTCTTCTCGCCGTCCGACAGCATGCACAGGATCAGGAGCCGGCAGGGGTTGGACAGGGCCTTCATCAGCCCGGCGGCGACATCGGCCTTGGCCATCAGCTCCTCGCTCGGTGCCTGTCCGAGAAGGACATCCTCGCCCGTCACCGCCGCCTCCGTTTCCCCCGCTTCCCCGGCAATCCCGGCCGGGTCCGCGCCCTTGTCCATGATGCTGTCATCCATCGTCATCTTCGGCTCCTTGTCTGCCGTTCGCGCGGAGCGACCCGGCTGCTTATGCGCGCAGATCCGCTCCCGCTGCAAGTCCGTGCAGCCCCCTGGCGGGAGGCCGCCCTGCGAGATCGCCCCGGAATGAGCGGCGGCGATGCTGGTGAGAGGCCGGCCGCTTCCCGCCCTTGCCCGGGCCTGCGTTGCTCCCCATATAGCAGACACAGTGACACATATCAATATTGACATATGAATGAGGGTCGCTATATTGCCCGCGACTCGCAACGCCACACCAAAGGGAGAACACCATGGAGCCCATCAAGCCCGAAGTGACCACCTTCTTCGACGAATACACCTTCACCGCGTCCTATGTCGTGAAGGATCCGAATTCGAACAAGGTTGCCATCATCGACTCGGTTCTCGATTTCGATTACGCTTCCGGTCATACCGACACCAAGTCGGCCGACAAGATCATCGCCTTCATCAAGGAAAACGGTCTCGAGGTGGACTGGATCCTCGAGACGCATGTCCATGCCGACCACCTGTCGGCCGCGCCCTATCTCCAGGAGAAGCTCGGCGGCAAGATCGGCATCGGCGATCATATCACCATCGTGCAGAACACCTTCGGCAAGATCTTCAATGCCGGCACCGAATTCCAGCGCGACGGTTCGCAGTTCGACGCCCTCTTCAAGGAAGGGGACAGCTTCCATATCGGCCAGATGCGTGCCGACGTGCTGCACACCCCGGGCCACACCCCGGCCTGCCTGACCTATGTCATCGGTGATGCGGCCTTCGTGGGCGACACGCTCTTCATGCCCGACTTCGGCACCGCGCGCTGCGACTTCCCGGGCGGTTCGGCCGAGGTGATGTGGGAATCGATCCAGAAGATCCTCTCGCTGCCCGACGAGACGCGCATCTTCGTCGGCCACGACTACAAGGCGCCGGGCCGCGACTACTTCGCCTGGGAAAGCACGGTGAAGGAGGAGAAGGAGAAGAACATCCATGTCGGCGGCGGCAAGACCAAGGAAGACTTCATCCGCATGCGGACCGAGCGCGACAAGCAGCTCGCCATGCCGCGGCTGATCATTCCGTCGATCCAGGTCAACATGCGCGCCGGGCACATGCCGCCGGCCGAGGACAACGGCACCGTCTATCTCAAGGTCCCGGTCAACGTCCTCTGACCCGAATCCTTCCCCGGATGCCCGGCACCGCACCGGCATCCGGTTGAAGGCCAGCTCTCCGGCCGTTCGCCTCCCCCGGACGGCCGGAGATCTTTCCCTGCACCCTGCAGGAAACAACAGACCTGCCGTCAAGGCGGGCGATGCGCGAAAGCGAAACGCGAAAACGCGAAACGGAGACAGAAAGGACTGGATACATGTCGATCACTTGGCAAACCGACTGGACCCTCGGTCTGATCGGCGGCCTTCTCATCGGGCTTGCCGCTTCCCTATTCCTGCTCGTCAACGGCCGCATCATGGGGGCCTCCGGCATCATCGGCGGGCTGGTTGACGGCTCGGGCCGTCACAACGCCGCCGAGCGCGTGAGCTTCCTCCTCGGCCTGGCGATCGTGCCCGGCCTGATGGCCCTGCTGTGGTATCGCCCCGATACCCATCTGACGAAGAACCTCGCCCTTCTCGTCGGCGCCGGCCTGCTTGTCGGCATCGGCACGCGGCTCGCCAATGGCTGCACCTCCGGCCATGGCGTGTGCGGCATCTCGCGTCTGTCGCTGCGGGGGATCGTCGCCACCGTGTTCTATCTCGTCGGCGGCGGGGTTTCCGTCATCGTCTTCCGTCACATCCTGGGGGTGGTCTGATGCGCAACATCTTCGCTTTCATTGCCGGCGGGATCTTCGGAGCCGGCCTCTTCATCTCCGGCATGGTCGACACCGCCAAGGTGATCGGATGGCTCGACATCTTCGGCGAATGGGACCCGACGCTGGCCTTCGTGCTCGGCGGTGCCATCATCCCGACCTTCTTCGCCTGGCGCATCGCCGAAAGGCGGCAGAAGGCCCTTCTCGACTGCCCGATCCCGGAGCGGCCGCAGCCCGTGATCGGCCGCAACCTCGTCATCGGTTCGTTCATGTTCGGTCTCGGCTGGGGGATGATCGGGCTCTGCCCCGGTCCGTCGATCGCCTCGATCACATTCAACGGTCTCGGCGGGCTGATCTTCATCGCCGCCATGGTCGCCGGCATGCTGATCGCCCCGGCGATCCGAACCCGGCTCGAGGCGGTCAGCTGAGGAGCACACCCATGGAATACCGCATCATCACGCCCGACTATGCCGTGACGGGCCAGATCACACCGGCGGACGTGAAGGCAATCGCCGATGCCGGCTACAAGGTTCTGGTCGACAACAGGCCCGATGCCGAGATCACCGACGGCAACACCTCCGATGCCGTGGCCCTCGCGGCGCGCGAGGCGGGGCTGACCTTCGTCTACAACCCCGTCGTTTCGGGGGCGCTGTCGATGGACAACGTTGCCCTGCAGCGCAAGGTGATCGACGAGGCGACCGGCCCCGTCTTCGCCTATTGCCGCTCGGGCAACCGCAGCGCGATCCTCTGGTCGCTGGCCGAGGCCGGCCGTCGACCGACCGAGGAGATCGTCTCGAAGGTGGCCGCCGCCGGTTACGACGTCTCGCATCTCGTTCCGCAGATCGAGGCGCTCGCCAAGGCCGCCTGACCCCGAACCGGCCGGGGTGGTCCGCCCCGCCCCGGCCCCCCGGTCCGCCCTCCCATCTGACGCGAAGAGCGCTCTCTTCGCCCGAGCGGGCTTTTCGCAATTTGCAGGTGTCAAGCCAT
>WFPA01000168.1 GCA_015487815.1 Albidovulum sp. | reverse complement strand
TTCTTCATGGTCGAGACGACCGTGTAACGCCCGTTACCCATGCCTGCCTGCCCCTCGTCTTGCACCTTCTCCCCACCCTGCGCCCGCGGAAGGCCGCAAGGCGGGGGATCGTCCCGGTTCTTGCGGTCAATCTTGACCAGAAAATGGCAACCGCACGGCAATTGTTGCGCCTGAAGCGCCATTTGACGCCAGGGAGAGAGATTACGGCATTCCCCGAAACCGGTTTGGCCGCTAGAATGCCTCCTCGATCAGCCGGACGGAGAGCCGGATCAAGAAAACGGATGAGGCAGGCATGGCAAATCTTCCGGGGATCGGCACGCTGTGGATCGGCGGGGAGCTTTCATGGCTCGAGCAGCTGTGCCTCCAATCCTTTCTCGATGCCGGGCACAAGGTCACGCTTTTCGTCTATGACGACGTGAAGGGGGTGCCCGACGGGGTGAAGATCGCCGACGCCAACACCCACCTGCCGGCCAGCGACTTCATCCGTCATGCCCGCACCGGCTCGCCCGCCTATCATGCCGATGTGTTCCGCCTGCGGATGATCCGCGACACGAAGCTGATCTGGGCCGATACCGACGCCTATTGTCTCAGGCCCTTCCGGGTGCCGCACTCGGGGCATCTTCATGGCTGGATCTCCGATGCCGACGCCGAGCAGATCAACAACGGCGTGCTGCGCCTGCCGAAGAACTCGAAAACCCTCAAGGCAATGCTCGACTTCACGTCCGACGAGTATCCGATCCCGCCCTGGCTGCCGGCCGAAAAGCGCGAGGAACTTGCCCGGCGCAAGGCGGAAGGCCGCGGCGTGCATGTCTCGCTTCTGCCCTGGGGGGTGTGGGGGCCGAACGCGCTCACCTGGTTTCTTCAGGAGACCGGTGAGGCGCGCCACGCCCAGCCGCCTCATGTGCTCTACCCGGTGCCGTTTTCCCACAAGCAGGCGCTCTTGCGGCCGGGGCGGCGACACAAGGTGGAGAGCTGGGTCAAGAAGGACACGCTGTCGATCCATTTCTGGGGGCGGCGCTTCCGGGCTGCCGCCTCGCGCTGGGGCGGGGTGCCGCCCGAGGGTTCCTATGTCGCCGATCTTCTCAAGAAGCACGGCATCAACCCGAAACCCACCGCCCATCTGATGCAGCCGGTTCGCCCCTCGACACCCGGAATGCCGAAGGTCGAGGAGACAGACACCTCGATGCTCGACGACCACGACATCGCCAATCTCGCGCTGCAACGCTCGTCGGGGCTGTCAAACCAAGGAGCGGTGCGCGCCTGGATGAATGGCGATCCGGCGCCGCTTCTGGAGGAAGCCCGCACGCGCCGTGCCGCGATCATCCGTACTGCCTTCGAGGAATTGTGGCAGAGCTTTGTGCGCATCCGCGATGCTCTCGCACCGATGAAACCCGGCCGCGTGGCCGATATCGGCTCGGGCTATGCCTTTCTCGATCTCTTTCTCTACCGCGCCTTCGAGTGCAATCTGGTGCTGATCGACATCGAGGAAAGCGAGAACCGCCATTTCGGCTTCGCCGAGGAAGGGGCGGGCTATGCCTCGCTCGCCAAGGCACGGGCGTTTCTCGAGGCCAACGGTGTGCCGGCCGACCGCATCACCACCATCAACCCGCGCAAGGAACCGCTCGAGAAGGCTGGCGCGGTCGATCTGGCGATCAGCCTCATTTCCTGCGGGTTCCACTATCCGGCCCGCAGCTATGACGCCTTCTTCCGCGAGCAGGTCAAGCCCGACGGGCTGATCGCCCTCGACATCCGCAAGGGCTCGGGCGGCATCCCCTATCTCAAGCAGTTCGGCCGCACGCGGATCCTCGACAAGGGGAAGAAGCATGCGCTGGTGCTGGTGGACAAGGCCGCCGTGTGACGCCTTGAAGGGAGAGGGAGGCATTCATGAGCGGCGCGCCGCGGCTTTCGATCGACGAATGGCGCTCCCGCCTGAGGGAGATCGACCGCGAGAGCGTGGCGCGGCTGGCCGATCTGTCGGGTGCGGATCCGGCGCTGGCCGTCGCCGCCCATGAGAAGTTCGGCTGTGCGATCGATCTTGTCGCCATCGGCCCCGATGGCCGGCTTGGCCCCGAGCATGCATCACCGCTCGAGATGGCTCGGGTCACCATTGTCGGCGCCGGTGTGCCGGAAGGAGCGGTGCGGATCGTCACCCGTGAACGGGATCTCGGGCGCTACGACCTCATCGCAGCGCTCGAAAGCTTCTCCTGCCGCCATCGCGTCAAGCCCATCGGCCGCTTCCTCAGGCGCCACGGGCACGAGACGAGCCGGCTCCTGATAGACATCCGCAAGGGCTCGGGCGGTTTTCCCTTCCTCAAGCGTTTCGGCAACCCGGTGCCGCTCGAGAGCTGGGAGGACGGAGAGCGCCCCGTCAACCGCACCCTCGTCATCTTCGAGCCCAGGGTCCCTGCCAACGCTGCCGAGGCCTGGGCCGCACTGGCCGAGAAGCTGATCGGCAAGGACGGCTTCCATCACCAGAACGACCGACACGCCTTCACCTTCATTCCCCGTTCGGCCGACACCCTGGTGGTGACCTTCGACAATCTCGACATCGCCATGGAAAAGCGGGCCGACCGGCGCCCCTGGGGTTATTCCTTCATCGAGAAACAGGGCTGGTCGATGCTCGGGGTGATGGCCGCGGGCTGGACCTGGTATCGCGATCCGTGGGTGAGTGCCGAGTTCGACCGACTGGCCGCCGAGGGCTTCTTCGACCGTTTTGCCCGCGTGGTGTTCTATGGCGCCTCGATGGGCGGCTATGGCGCGCTGGCCTTCGCACCGGCCGCGGGCGGGCGTGCCGATGTGGTGGCGATGAGCCCGCAAACCGTGCTCGACAAGGCGAAGGTGCCGTGGGAAACACGCTACCGCGTCGCCTGGGGGGCGGACTGGTCGGACCACTACGCCGACGCGGCCGAGACGGTGCGCCACGCCCGGCGCGTCAACCTGTTCTACGATCCTTATTCACCGCTCGATGCCGCCCATGTCGCCCGGCTCGAGGGAGACAACATCCGCCATTATCGCTGCCCCTTCCTCGGCCACCGCCTCGGCTCGGCCCTGCAGCAGATGGGCATTCTCCAGCCGCTGGTGAAGGCGGCGATCGAGGACCGGCTCGACCTGCCGACCTTTCGCCGCACGCTGCGGACGCGGCGCGACTTTCGCCGTTACCGGCGGGAAATCCTCGATCTGGCGATCGACCGGGGCCATGTGAAACTGGCCCGCCGCCTCGCCCGCCGCTTTCTCGAAGACGGTGACGACCGCCATTTCCGCACCGTTCTCGCCCGGCTCGACACGCTCGGCAGAGGCGCACCATGAAAACCCTCCGGTGCGAGGGGTGCCGTCATCCCCGCCTTCCCTGTGCAATCTTTTCGCAGTGATTTACCTGCCCTTAATCCTTGCCCCGCCATCCTGCGCGAAACCGCAGGAGAGGACCGGTGATCCGATTCTATTTCACCCCCTTCGAGAACAGACAGCCGCCTGCGCCCGTTGCCTGGTCGGACGGGCGTGAATTCCTGTTTCAGGTTCTGGCAAGCTGTGCCATCGGGCTGGGGCTGTGGTATCTCTTCTGGCGCTGGGGAGCGGGGCTCAACCCCGAGGCCCGTCCCTATTCGGCGCTCGTGGCCACGGCCGAGACGGCAGCCTGGGTCGGGCTCGTGCTCTTCACCTTCAATCTCTGGGCCGACCGGCCCGTGCATGTGCGCCCCCTGCCGCGCGACCGCCGCGCTCTCCATCTCGAAGGGGAAGGACCGGTCACGGTCGACGTGTTCGTGACCACCTTCGATGAAGACCCGGAGCTTGTGCGCCTTTCGCTGCGCGATGCGCGGCGGCTGCGCCGTCCGGCCGGCGTGCGCGTAAGCGTGCATTGCCTCGATGACGGCAACCGCCCGGCCATGGCCCGCGTCGCCCGCGAGGCGGGCGCCCGTTACATCACCCGCACCGACAACATCGGCTTCAAGGCCGGCAACATCAGGAACGCGCTGCTCCGCACCGAGGGTGATTTCGTCATCATCTGCGATGCCGATACCCGACTTTTCCCTTCGTTTCTCGAGCACACGCTCGGTCATTTCCGCGATCGGCGACTGGCCTTCGTGCAGACGCCGCACTGGTTCTACGACATTCCGCCCGATCGCCCTCTCGAAGAGCGGCTCGTCGCGACGATGCCGCGGCTTGAGGGGCTCGTGCGGCGTCTCCCGCCTTGGCTGCGCCGGCTGCGCGGCGGGGATGACCCGTTCGGCGTCGACGGCGGCATGTTCTTCGACGTGATCCTGCGGCGGCGCAACCGTCACCGGGCGGCCTTCTGCTGCGGCGCGGCCTCGATCCACCGCCGCCGCGCCCTTCTCGAAGGGGCCGTCGCTGCCGGTCGCAACGAGGCCGCGCGGGTTCTGGCACGCTTGCCGGAAACGCGCCCCGGTCGGGTGCTCCTGCGCCGGGACAGGCTGTTGCGCCTGCGGCCGCTGCAGCCCTTCCGCTTCCATGTCTCCGAGGACATCTTCAGCTCGATCGATCTTCATGAAGAGGGCTGGCACTCGTTGCTCCACCCCTGGATCGAGAGCCGGATGCTCTCGCCGCAGGAGCTGGCAAGCTGGGCGGCGCAGCGGCGCAAATATGCTGGCGGCTCGATGGATATCGTCCTCAACGACCGTCCCCTCGGCCGGCGTCGTCTGCCGCTGCGGCACAAGTTGCACTATGCGAGCACCTTCTGGTCCTACCTGCTGGCGCCCGCCACGCTCGTGCTGCTGATGGCGCCGGTCTTCACCCTCGCTACCGGCATCTCGCCCGTCGGTTCCGATTCGCGGACATTTCTCCTTCATCTCATGCCCTTCCTGCTGATGAACGAGGCTGCGCTTCTCGTCGGCTGCTGGGGGCAGAACGCCTGGGCCGGGCGGCTCCTCAACATCGCCTGTGCGCCGATCAACCTCGGTGCCATCGTCAAGGCGCTGAGGAAGCGCCAGACGCGGTTCGTGCCGACGCCGAAACTGCCGGCGAAAGGGCCTCCGGCGCCGGTTCTGCGGCCCCACAAGGCAATGGCGGCAGCCCTGGTGCTGGCCTTCCTTCCGGCCCTTGTCCGCCTGTGGCAGGCTCCGCTGCCCGAAGCCAGGTCCGCCCTCGTTCTCAACGGCTTCTGGGCTCTCTCCAACCTCGTCGCCCTCGGCTTCGCCCTGAGGATGGCCCGGATCCGCCCGCCCGAGGCGCCAGCGGTCGACAAATGCGACCCGGTGCCGCGACGGCGAATCAGCGCCTCCCCGGCCCGGACCGTTCCCAGCGCACCGTCCGAAGGGGCACTCTCCTCCCCACGTTCTTTGCGCCGGCCGATGGAGACGACATGCCCATGACCGACACCAACCCGGCCACGCCCGGCCCGCTGCCCCTGCGTCGCGTGCCCTTGCGCACGGGGCTCCGGCGGGCTCGCGGCGCGATTGCCTTCGCGCTCGGCCTTCTCATGGCAGGTATCATCGCCATGCAGCTCGACAGGCAGATGTTGAGCGATGGCCGGGCTGCCCTCCTCGGGGTCGAGGCCGTGGTCAACCTGCCGTCGGAGCCCCGCCCGCTTGCCGCCGAGGAGATGGCCATGGCCCGCACCGCCTGGGCCTATTTCGCGGCCCATACTCGCCCCGAAACCGGCTGGCCCGATTCGGTCGCCGGCTTTCCCTCGACCACCATGTGGGACCTCTCCTCCTATCTTCTGGCCCTGCCGGCGGCTCGTCGACTTGGTCTGATCGATCGGGCTGCTTTCCGCATGCGTGCCGAAAAGGCATTGCGGTCGCTCGTCGCCGCCCCTCTTTTCGAGGGGCGGTTGCCGAACAAGTCCTACAGTACCATCACCCTCGAGATGACCGATTATGACGGCAACCCCACGGCCGAGGGTATCGGCTGGTCCTCGCTCGACATCTCCCGTCTTCTCATCGCCCTTTCGGCGCTCGAGAGGGCAGCCCCCGGGCTCGCGCCGCTCACGGCCCGGATCCGTCAGCGTTTCGATCTGCGGGCGTTGACGGAAAAGGGTTATCTGGTGGGTGCGATTCACGACCCTGCAAGTGGCGAGACATACCATCTGCAGGAAGGGCGCACCGGTTACGAGGAATATGCCGCCCGCGGCGCGGCGCTCGCCGGACTCGATGTGATGGCGGCCCTCAGGGTCGAGGATCACGGAGTGTTGCAGCGGCTCTACGGCATCCCCGTCCTGACGGATGACCGCCGCGGCCGGGCGGGCGACGCGCAAAGCTACACCCTTTCCGAACCCTATCTGCTGACGGCCTTCGAAATCGGCCTCGACAGCATCGCCGCGGCCGCGGCCGACCGGCTCTACAGGGCGCAGAAGACCCGCTTCGAGCGCACCGGCATCCTCACGAGCCTGAGCGAGGATCACCTCGATCGGGCGCCGTTCTTTCTCTACGGAACCGTGATCGGCAACGGCATCCCCTGGGCGGTGCTCGACGAGGACGGCAATGATTATCCCGCCCTCCGCGCCTTCTCGACCAAGGCCGCCCTCGGCTGGAGTCTGCTGTACGAGGACAGCGACCCGGACCATGCCCGGAGGCTGCGCGCCGCCCTGACGCCGCTTGCTACCGATCAGGGGTGGTATGCCGGCATATACGAGCGCACCGGAGAGCCCAACCGGGCGCTGACGGCCAACACCAACGGCGTGATCCTCGAAGCGCTCCATTTCCGTGTCTTCGGGCCGCTCCTCTCGGCTGCGGCGGTGGAGTGAGCGGTTGCGCCGCCTCTCGGCGATTCCTGCCCGGAGCGGCCGTGCCGGTTCGCGGATCCAGCGGTGCGAGCGACGGTGCGGCGCATCCATCTCGAGCCCGAGAAACGGGGGGGCGGACCGGCTCTTCCGCCCGAAGGTGCACTTC
>WFPA01000167.1 GCA_015487815.1 Albidovulum sp. | reverse complement strand
TTCCGCCTCTACGAGAAGCTCGCCGGAATGACCGGCACCGCCATGACCGAGGCAGAGGAATTCATGGAGATCTACGGTCTCGACGTGGTCGAGGTGCCGACCAACCGGCCGGTGGCGCGGATCGACGAGCACGACCGCATCTACCGGACGGCGAAGGAGAAGTATGACGCCATCGTCGAGAGCATCCGCGAAGCCCACGAGAAGGGCCAGCCGGTGCTGGTCGGCACCACCTCGATCGAGAAGTCGGAATATCTCTCGGGGCTCCTGAAGAAGGCCGGCATTCCCCACAACGTGCTCAATGCCCGCTATCACGAGCAGGAGGCGCAGATCGTGGCCGAGGCGGGCCGGCCCGGGGCGGTCACCATCGCCACCAACATGGCCGGCCGCGGCACCGACATCCAGCTAGGCGGCAATGTCGAGATGCGGGTTCTCGAGGAGCTGGCGAAGAACCCCGAGGCCGATCCGGTGGAAGTGCGCAAGCGGATCGAGGCCGAGGTGGCGGCGGACAAGCAGAAGGTAATCGAGGCCGGCGGCCTCTACGTGCTCGGCACCGAACGCCACGAGAGCCGCCGCATCGACAACCAGCTGCGTGGCCGCTCCGGCCGGCAGGGCGACCCGGGCCGATCGGCCTTCTTCCTCTCGCTCGAGGATGACCTTCTGCGCATCTTCGGCTCCGAGCGGCTCGACAAGTTCCTCGGCCGCCTCGGCATGAAGGAGGGCGAGGCCATCATCCACCCCTGGGTCAACAAGTCGCTCGAGAAGGCGCAGGCCAAGGTCGAAGGGCGCAATTTCGACATCCGCAAGCACCTGCTCAAATATGACGACGTGATGAACGACCAGCGCAAGGTGATCTTCAGCCAGCGCCGGGAGATCATGGAGGCGGAGGACATCTCCGACATCATCAGCGAAATGCGCCACGAGGTGATCGACGATCTGGTCGATTCCCACATGCCGCCGAAGACCTATCCCGACCAGTGGGATGTCGAGGGCCTCGCGAAGGCCGTTGCCGAAAGGCTCGGCATCGAGGTTCCGATCTCGGAATGGGCGGCCGAGGAGGGGGTCGATCAGGAGGCAATCCGCGAGCGGCTCATGCGGGCGGCCGACGAGTTCATGGCGGCCAAGGCGGTGCAGTTCGGTCCCGAGGCCATGCGCCAGATCGAGAAGACCCTGCTGTTGCAGACCATCGACGAGAAATGGCAGGAGCATCTTCTCCGCCTCGAGCATCTGCGTTCGGTGATCGGCTTCCGCGGCTATGCCCAGAAGGACCCGCTCAACGAATACAAGACCGAGGCCTTCCAGCTGTTCGAGGCCATGCTCGACGAGCTGCGCGAGGAGGTGACCCAGAAACTCGCCCATGTCCGGCCGCTGACCGAGGAGGAGCGGCAGGCGATGATCGAGGAGATGGTGGCCCGCCAGCGCGAAGCTGCCGAAGCGATCGGACTCAAGGAGCTGCCGGGAGACGATCAGGTGAAGGGCACTCCGGCCGAGAAGCCGAAGCCGCTCATCGAGGGGTTCGACGAGAACGACCCCTCCACCTGGGGCAACCCGGGGCGCAACCAGCCCTGCCCCTGCGGTTCTGGCAAGAAGTTCAAGCACTGCCACGGCAGCCCCGTCCGGCAGAGACAGGGCTGAACCCATGCGCAAGCTTCTGCCCGAGCGCTGGTCGGATCCGGCGGCCTACGGGGCGGGCTGGTCGGAGCGCAACGAGCGGCTTCTCGCCCTGCTGGACGCGTCCCTGCCCGAATCGGCGGAGCTCGACTTCTCCGAATATGGCTGCGGTCCCCATGCGCCTTTCGCCGCGGCGGTGGCGCGCGCGGACGAGTCGGCCGGCCGCAGGCCGCGCCTCGTGCGCCGCTTCGATCGTAAGCGATGGGACGAGGGTTGCGGACTCGTCGACTTCAACGAGGGCCGGCTCGACGAAGCGGTTTCAAGCGCCGTCGGCGTTCTGAGCGGCGTTCTCGAATATCTCGACGATCCCGACGCCGTGCTTGCCTTCGCCGCCCGTCATCACCGTTGGCTTCTGGCCAGCTACGCGCCGGCGACCACACCGCCGCACAAGCTCAACGCCTATGCCGCCGAGATCGACCGGCGCGCCTTCCATCATGGCTGGCGCAACCATCTTTCGGCCGATGCTTTCGTCGCCCTGATCTCCCGCCACGGATTCATTATCCGCACCGGGTTGTGGAAAGCGCAGATGCTGGTGCTGGCGCAGCTCGCGGATCGTTGAACCGGCCGGCAGGCCGTCGGAAGACGACTGGTCACGTTTCCGCAAATTCCCCGCAAATCGTCGGCATTTGCCATAATCGCGTCACGCTGCCGCCCTCTTCCGCTGGTTGAGTGAGGCTGTCCGATCAACGGGTGCGAATCGCAGCAGGGCAGCAGGAATGAAGATGACGCTCAATGACAAGTTGCTGACCGGGCTGACCCTGGTCTTCCTCATCGCCGCCGTGGCGATCCTGAGCCAGAATGCCGAGCGGATCGCCGAGGTAGTGGAAGGGGAAGGGGCGCATGCGGCCGGCGATGATGCCTACGCCGTCCTTCCCGGTGTGCCGACATTGCTGCCCGTGACCCGGAACGACACTGCCATGTCGGCGGATGATCGGCTGCTGCTTGACGGAGCCGCCGATTGCGGCAGCCTGCAAGCCAGCCCCCGCGGTTTCGTCTATGAGGGTGGCTCCGAGTGCATCGGCACAAGACGCTTCAGCTACTGCATTGTCGACCCAGGGCGCAGAACCTGCCCCGATGAAGCCCGGGCACGGGTGCTCGTCAAGGTGATCGAGGATCCGCTGGGCGAGTGGAAACCCCAACTGATCGATTCCATGACGGCGGCCTCGCCCGTTCTCGTCAGCCGCAACCGGGACGCGCTGCCCGATCTGGCCCGGCTCGTCGTCGAGGAGATGGTGCCGGCACCTCTCGCATCCGCCGTTCCTGACAGTGCCGGCCCGGTGCCGCCCCGGCCGCATGCACTTCCGTCGCCACGGGCGGATGAAGCACCGGTTGTTCCGCGCGGGACGCCGGTTGCCGGTTCTCATGGAAATCCGACGGAGCGCCCGAAACAGCGTCCTGGCCTGGCTGCAGCTGACGCGCGGCCAGCGCCGCGCCCGTCGGGCAGGGGACGGCAGAGTGATGCATCCGATGCATCCCCGGCAGCGGACGCCGGTTCGGTGGCGCGAATCGCCGCCGCTATGCCCGGAGCGTCTCCGCTGCCTGCTTCCGCAAGGGGCGGGCAACCGGCACCTGCCCCGGAAGCGGCATCAACGCCTGCCGACCCGGCAGCCCCGGCGTCGGGGGATTGCCGACCCAGGGCCCGGATCACCCCGCGTGATGGGGCCGTCATACAGCTTTCCCTTGCGGCGCCCTGCGCCGGTGGCAAGCGGGTCGAGATCGTCCACGGCGGCATCGCCTTCGCCGAGCTTCTCGACGGGACGGGACGGTTGACCCTCGATCTGCCGCTGCTCGACCCTGAAAGCGCCGTGGCCTTCCGCATCGAGGGCGGCCCGACCCTGGCCCTGCCCGCGAAAGGAACGCTGCCTGACACCGTCCATCGCTTCGCCATCAGCTGGGAAGGCAAGGCACAGGTCGATCTCCATGCCCTGATCGACGGGGCCGATTGGGGCGAACCCGGTCATCTGTGGCGGGGCAATGCCGCGGGTGAGGGTGCTGCTCCCGGCGAAGTGGTCATGCTGGGCGATGGCAGCATCGA
>WFPA01000166.1 GCA_015487815.1 Albidovulum sp. | reverse complement strand
CTCCGGGGGCGGGCGGTGCGCGCCGGGGTGCCATCTCTTGCGGTGCACAGGCATGATGGCTTCGATCCCTTTCCCGGCAACGGGCTGTGCCGCAGACGGGAAAGGGCGCATGCAGGGAGCGCAGGTGATGGCCCGCGTCAGTGGGCGGCAATGGCAGGCCGGCTCCTGCCGCCCCAGTCACGCGCCGAACGGAACGCCCTTCCCGGCGCAGGGGAGATATCGGCGGGCCGTGACACCGCACCGGCGGGCGGTGAGGGCAGGCCCTCCTGCCGTCCTCGCCCTTTCCGCCAGGGGGCGGCCGCGGCCGGTGGTTCCCCGTTCGCTGTCACCTGTCGCTTCGCCATGCAGAGCCTGCCGGGGGACTTCCTCCCGGCCGGGGGACGCAATGCCGCGTCTGTCGGGAAGGGAGCTTGTGCCGCGGGGCGCGATTGCCTACTCTGGCGCCATGGAACAGGATGCAGGATCAGTGCGGCGCGAGACGCCCCCCCTCATCGACCCGTTTCAGCGGGCCATCACTTACTTGCGCGTGTCGGTGACGGACCGGTGCGATTTCCGCTGCGCCTATTGCATGTCGGAAAACATGACCTTCCTGCCCAAGCGCGAGCTTCTCACCCTCGAGGAGCTCGACCGGCTCTGTTCCGTCTTCATATCGCTCGGTGTCGAGAAGCTCAGGGTCACCGGCGGCGAGCCCCTTGTCCGCCGCGGCATCATGACCTTCTTCCGCGCCATGTCGCGCCATCTCGAGAGCGGGGCGCTCAGGGAGCTGACGCTCACCACCAACGGTTCGCAGCTGGCGCGTTTTGCCGACGAGCTGGCCGAATGCGGCGTGAAGCGGGTCAATGTCTCGCTCGATACGCGCGATCCGGACAAGTTTCGCCAGATCACCCGCTGGGGCAGTCTCGACAAGGTGCTGGCCGGCATCGAGGCCGCCCGCAAGGCCGGGATGCGGGTCAAGATCAACACCGTCGCGCTCAAGGGCTTCAACGAGGACGAGCTCTTCGATCTCGTCCGCTGGTGCGCCGAGGACGACATGGACATCACCTTCATCGAGGTGATGCCGATGGGCGACATCGGCAACGAGCAGCGGCTGGGGCAGTACTGGTCGCTCGAGGATCTGCGGGCGCGGCTTGCCGAGCGCTACACCCTCGTCGACACGCCCGAGCGCACCGGCGGGCCGGCGCGGTATGTGCGCCTTGCCGAGACCGGGCAGCGCATCGGCTTCATCACGCCCCTGAGCCACAATTTCTGCGAAAGCTGCAACCGGGTGCGGCTGACCTGCATCGGCGAGCTGCACCAGTGCCTCGGCCAGGAGGAGGCGGCCGATCTGCGCAAGGTGCTGCGCGAGAACCCCGAGGACGACGCGCCGGTGGTCGAGGCGATTCGCGCCGCCATCCGCCGCAAGCCGAAGGGGCATGATTTCGACTATTCGCGCCGCACCGTCGCCGGTCGCGTGTCGCGCCACATGAACACTACCGGCGGCTGACCGGCCGGCGCCCGGGCGCCGCGTCCCCCTCATGCGCGCATCGCCATTGCCGGGAGGCGGCCTGCGGCCCGCTCTTGCCTTCGCGCCCCCCGGCGGCGGCTCCTTCATCTTCCATCTTCCGCCGGCAGCGGGACAAGGCTGCCGGCGCGGGTCCCGTGCCTTCGCGCCGCCCGTTGCGGTGCGCCCCTCTCTCTCTGGACCGGCGCCGGCCGAGGCCCTAAACAGGGCGGGAGAAGGGAGGGCTCCATGGCCGAGAAGGAACAGGGCACGAACGAGGGCACGAATGGTGCAGACGCCCCGTCGCGCGAATATGCCGACGCTCTCGCTCTTCTCCGTCAGATCTCCGACAAGCCCGTGGATGCACTGACCGAAGCGGAGGCGCAGATCGAGCTGGCGCGCCTTGCCCGCATCCTCAACGCCGCCAACCGGGCCTATTACGTCGAGGCGCAGCCCTTCATCTCCGACGCCGAATACGACCGGCTCAAGCTGCGCAACAAGGAGATCGAGGCCCGCTTCCCCCATCTCAAGCGCCCCGACAGTCCGACCGAGCGCATCGGCGCCCCGCCGGCGGAGGGTTTTGTCAGGGTGCGTCACAAGGTGCCGCTCTACTCGCTCGACAACATCTTCGCGGCCGATGAGCTCATGGAGTGGGACCGGCGGATTCACCGCTTCCTCGGTCTCGGCCCCGAGGTGGTGATCGACTACACATCCGAGCCCAAGATCGACGGGCTCTCGATCTCGCTGCGTTACGAATACGGCCAGCTGGTGCTTGCAGCCACCCGCGGCGACGGGCGCGAGGGCGAAGACGTCACCGCCAATGCCATGACCATCCGCGACATCCCGCAGGAGATCGCCGGGGCGCCGGAGGTGCTCGAGGTGCGCGGCGAGGTCTACATGACCCATGCCGATTTCGAGAAGCTCAACGAGCGACAGAAGGCCCGCGGCCTCAAGCCCTTCGCCAATCCGCGCAACGCCGCTGCGGGTTCGCTGCGCCAGCTCGACCCGAACGTGACTGCCGAGCGCAACCTGCGGTTCTGGACCTGGGGCTGGGGCGAGGTCTCCGACCCCCTGGCCGATACGCAGATGGGCGCCTATCGGCGGCTCGGCCGATTCGGCTTCCCGATCAACCCGCTGATCCGTCTCTGTCACGGCCCGGCCGAGCTGGCCGAGCGTTACAAGTGGTTCGAGGAGAACCGCGCCACGCTCGGCTATGACATCGACGGTGTGGTCTACAAGGTCAACGATCTTTCGCTACAGGAACGGCTCGGCTTCACCGCCACAGCTCCGCGCTGGGCCATCGCCCACAAGTTCCCCGCCGAGAAGGCCTGGACCGTGCTCGAGAAGATCCGCATCCAGGTGGGGCGGACGGGCGCGCTCGTGCCCGTGGCCGAGCTCAGGCCGGTGACCATCGGCGGGGTGGTGGTCAAGCGTGCCAGCCTTCACAACGAGGACTACATCCGCGGGGTCGATTCGCAAGGCCGGCCGATCCGCGGCGGCAAGGACATCCGGGAAGGTGACTGGGTGCTGGTCTATCGCGCGGGAGACGTCATTCCGCAGATCGCCGATGTCGATCTCTCGCGCCGGCCGCCCGATTCCAGCCCCTTCATCTTCCCCGATCACTGCCCCGTCTGCGGCTCCCTTGCCGTGCGCGAGCCGGGCGACGCGGTGCGCCGCTGCATCGCCGGACTCGGCTGCCCGGCCCAGGTGATCGAGCGGCTCAGGCATTTCGTTTCCCGTCGCGCCTTCGACATCGAGGGGCTCGGCGAGAAGCAGATCCGCCGCTTCTACGAGCTGGGCTGGATCTGCGAGCCGGCCGACATCTTCACCCTCGAGGAGCGCCACGGCGCCGATCTGCCGCAGCTCGAGGGCTGGGGGCCGAAATCTGCGAAAAAGCTGTTCGACGCCATCCGCCGTGCCCGCCGGATCGAGCTCAACCGCTTCATCCACGCCCTCGGCATCCGTCATATCGGCGAGGTGGCCTCGCTGATCCTCGCGCGGCATTTCCGCAGATGGGACACCTTCCTGAAGACGGTGGACGCGGCCCGCGGCGGCCCGGAATTCTGGGAGCTGACCGAAGCCGAGGGGGTCAATGCCGATCTCGCGCGCACCCTCATCGACCATTTGCGCCCGGCCTGCGAAAAGGCCTGCGCCGATCTGCCGAAGAGGGATGACGAGGCGGCGCTCGGGGCTTTTCTCGAGGCTCATCTGCCGGCCGGCTGGGCGCGGCGTGAAGCGGTCATCGCCGGGCTGCAGCGCCATTTCATGCAGATCGCCCGGCTGTGCCGGTCGGTGCAGGCGGCCGATCCCGACAACGCCGCCTGGCAGGAACTCGTCGGTATCGACGGCATCGGCCCCGAAATGGCCCGTTCGCTGGTTCTCACCTTTCACCAGCCGAGGGAGCGCGCGGTGATCGACCGGCTTCTGCCCCATGTCGAGATCCTGCCGATGGAAGTGCCGGCCGAGAGCCCGCTGGCCGGCAGGACCATCGTCTTCACCGGCCATCTCGACAGCATGACCCGCGACGAGGCCAAGGCGCGGGTCGAGGCGCTCGGGGCGGTGGTGTCGAACTCGGTGTCGCGCAAGACCGACCTCGTCGTCGCCGGGCCCGGGGCGGGCTCGAAGCTGCGCAAGGCCCGCTCGCTCGGGGTGAAGGTGATCGACGAGGCCGAATTCCTGCGGCTTCTCGGCGAGGCAGAGGGGTAGATGGCCGGCCGGCCCGAGGCGCTCTTTCCGCTTTTCGCGCCGCTCGAGCGGCTCGAGGGCGTCGGGCCGAAGACGGCGGCGCTTCTGGAGCGCATGGGCATCGTGCGGCCGGTCGATCTCCTGTTCGCGCTGCCCCAGGGGGTGGCGCTGCGCCGGCGTCTCTTCACCCTTGCCGAGGCCGACCCGCCCGAGACGGTGGTGCTGGAAATCGAGGTCGAGGG
>WFPA01000165.1 GCA_015487815.1 Albidovulum sp. | reverse complement strand
TGGATCGCACCCGGCCCCACCAGCCCGGCCGTTTCCATCTGCTTCCAGAGCTTCGCGGCATAATCGACGTCTTCCTTGCTGCCGAATGGCGCCGCCATCGCCGCCCCTGCAAGGCCGAGCACGACCGCAAGAGTCGCGGTGAATTTCGTCGCGGTGAATTTCATTGTCCCCTCCATCATTGTCTCTCCCTGTCGATCCGGTCCCGGTATGGCCTTCCCCGCAGGGCATCCCCGGCGGGCGCCTACCAGAAGTTGCGCCCCATGGGCGGCAACACCGTCAGGATAGGGCAAGGACGGCCGGGGCGGGGTTCACCTTGGGTGAAACTTTCGTGAGCAGCCGTGTCTTTCCGTGCAATCGCGTTCATCATGTCCGCAGGCGGGGCGCAGCGATGGCCGGCGGCGCCTGGCAAGAGGCGCAGGCGAAAGGAGTCTCCCGTGTTGCATCATCTTCCACACCCCGCCCGAGGCATCGTCTCCCTGCGACGCGGTGGTGAACAGCACCGGGGCCTCGTCGTCATCGGCCTCTTCCTCCTGATCCGGGCGGCAGGCGAATTCGGGGCCGCCACGGCGGCAGAAATCTCACCCGCAGAGCCCCCAGGACAGGGGAACCCGCCGCCACGGGTCTGCATCGTCAACGGCACCGGCGGTCGGCTGATCCTGCTCCTGGTCACGCCTGCGGGCGGACGGCTCGTGCAGGAGACGGCGCCGGGCGCGGCCCTCTGCATGATGAGCAACCGGCCCGTCACCGCCATGTCCTTCGGATCGGTCGACGCCCTCGAGGGCTGCAGCGTGAAGCTCGCGCCGGGGCAAAGCGTCACCCTCCTCGCCCATGAGGATTTCGACCGGTGCCGCTGGGCGCTCCCCGTACCCGCGCCGCGGCACTGACCCGACCATCCTTCGCAGGCATGCCGTCATCGTCCCGACAGGCCCGCTCTCCCGTCCCAGTGCCGGAAGACGCGCTGTCGAAAATCCTTCCCTCCATCCGCCCGACTGACTAGAGATCGGCCGAAGGAGCGGTCGCCCCGCTCGGGAGCATGAGTAAGGCAGGATGAACACGAAGTCGCAGGAGAAGAGGTCCGACGCGCAGGCGGAAGCCGGAGCGCCCGTCAAGGTGGTGTTCACCCCGTCAGGACGACGCGGCGAGGTGCCGCGGGGCACGAGCGTGCTCCAGGCGGCGCGCATGCTCGGGGTCGATCTCGATTCGGTCTGCGGCGGAAGGGGTATCTGCGGCCGCTGCCGGGTGCGGCTTGCCGAAGGGCCGCACCCCAGGGAAGGTTTCCACGTTTCCGCCGAGGCGCTGAGCCCGCCGAACGAGGTCGAGGCGCGCTACGACCGCGTGCGCGGCCTCGGGGAGGGCTTCCGCCTCGGCTGTCAGGCGCGGATCCTCGCTCCGGCGGTGATCGACGTGCCGCCCGAGAGCCAGGTGCACCGCCAGGTGGTCCGCAAGGCTGCCGACGCCCGCCCCGTGCCGATGGCGCCGGCAACGCGCATCCGCCTCGTGGAAGTGCCGCCCGCCACGCTCGATGCACCCGCCGGCGCCGCCGAGCGGATCCGCGCCGCCTTCGCCGAAAGCTGGGGGAGCGAATATCCCGCGGCTGCCGATCTTGTCGTCCCCCCGGCGCTCCTGCCGGCGCTGCAGCCGGCCCTTGCCGCCGGCAAGGGAACGGTCAGCCTCGCCATTCACGCCGACCCTCCTTCGGCGGCGCCGCGTCTTGTCGCCCTCTGGCCCGGCTTTCGCGAAAAACCGGTCTTCGGCATCGCGGTCGATGTCGGCTCGACCACCATCGCACTGCATGTTGCGGATCTCGCCACCGGCGAGGTGATTGCCTCGGCCGGGCGGATGAACCCGCAGATCCGTTTCGGCGAGGATCTGATGAGCCGGGTTTCCCACGCGATGATGCACCCCGAGGGCACCGCCGAGATGACCGCCGCCGTGCGCGAGGCAATCGACGATCTCGTCGGCGAGGCATGTGCGGAGGCGGGGGTGGCACCGGACGACATCCTCGAGGCGGTCTTCGTCGGCAATCCGGTGATGCATCACCTCCTTCTCGGCATCGACCCCTCCCCCCTCGGCCAGGCGCCTTTCGAGCTGGCGACCAGCGGTGCCCTGCGGATTTCGGCCCGCGAACTCGGGCTGACGGCATTGCCGGAGGAGGCTCGGATCTATCTGCCGCCGCTCATCGCCGGCCATGTCGGGGCCGATGCGGCGGCGGTGATCCTCGCCGAGGCGCCGCACAAGGCCGAGGAGCTGACGCTGATCGTCGATGTCGGCACCAATGCCGAAATCGTCCTCGGCGACCGGCAGGGCCTTCTTGCCTGCTCCTCGCCCACGGGTCCGGCCTTCGAGGGCGCGCAGATCTCGGCCGGCCAGCGCGCGGCACCGGGGGCGATCGAGCGCGTGCGGATCGACCCGGTGACGAAGGAGCCGCGCTTCAAGGTGATCGGGGTCGAGCCCTGGTCGGACGAGAACGGGTTCGCCGAAGCGGTCGCCAAGGTCGGCATCACGGGCATCTGCGGTTCGGGCATCATCGAGGCGGTGGCCGAGATGCGCATGGCCGGCATTCTCGATGCGGCCGGGCTCATCGGCTCTCCCGAAGCGGTGGGCAGCCCGCGGATCGTCACCGAGGGGCGGACTCATGCCTATGTGCTGCACGACGCCAGCCCCGAGGACGGGCCGCGGATCGTCGTCACCCAGAACGACGTGCGCGCCATCCAGCTGGCGAAATCGGCGCTTCATGCCGGGGCGCGGCTGCTGATGGACGAGCGGGGGGTGGACAAGGTGGACCGGATCGTGCTGGCCGGAGCCTTCGGCGCCCATATATCGCCGCTTCACGCGATGGTGCTCGGGATGATTCCCGATGCGCCGCTCGAGAAGGTCGTCTCGGCCGGCAACGCCGCCGGCACGGGGGCGCGCCTTGCCCTTGCTTCCTGCGAGGCCCGGGCGGAGATCGAGGAGGTCGTGCGCCGCATCCGCAAGGTGGAGACCGCCATCGCGCCCCGCTTTCAGGAGCATTTCGTGGCCGCCAACGCCATTCCCCACGCCCGCGACCCGTACACGGAACTGCGCAAGGTGGTCGATCTGCCGGAGATCGACTTCAACGCCGCCCGCAGGGCCGCTCGCCACGGCGAAGGAGATGGCCGCCGCCGTCGGCGCCGGCGTTCGTGAGGGACAAGGGAGCGTGAGGCCGGCACAGGCGGTGCCGGGCTCTGAGCCTTTCCGGCTCACAGCCGGACCCGGCCGTGAAGGGGCTCCTCCACCGCTCTCTCTCTTTCATCCCCCTCCTGCCGTCATCCCCTTCTGCCGTCGCCCAGGCATTCGGTGCATATCTCGGGCGAAGCTCCCCGGCGCCCCGGTTGCACACGCTCCTGCCCCCGATATGGGGCGGAAACACCCGGCAATGCCGCTCGAGACGATCCGCCCGGAACGGAGGCTTCACCGGGAAGGGCACGCCGTGGCCGGGGCGACATCCCGCGCTCCTCCGGGCCGATGCGGTGGACACCGCCGCGGATCCAGCCCGCATTGACGGAAGAAGCCGGGCTTCACCTTCGGGAGACGGATCGCTATTGAATGCCGGCACGGCCCGCACCGGGGCACGGGCGGGCGAAACGGGAGTTGGGCATCATGACGAGCGGGCAACCTTCCGGGCAGGAGAGGGACGCAGCGAAGGCGCGGCATATCGCCTTCCAGGGGGAGCCGGGCGCCTATTCGCACGAAGCCTGCCTCAAGGCCCGCCCCGACCATACCCCCCTGCCCTGCCGCACCTTCGAGGATGTGGTCGATGCGGTGAAGGAAGGGCGTGCGGATCTCGCCATGCTCCCGGTGGAGAACTCCACCTACGGGCGGGTGGCCGACATCCACCATCTGCTGCCCGAATCGGGACTCAGGATCGTCGATGAGGCCTTCGTCCGGGTTCATATCAATCTTCTCGCGGTTCCCGGCAGTTCGATCGACCGGATCGAGGAGGCGTTGAGTCACACCGTCCTTCTCGGGCAGTGCCGCAGCTTCCTGCGTGCCCATGGCCTCCGGGCCCGAAGCTGGGCAGACACGGCCGGTTCGGCGCGCCATGTCGCCGAACTCGGCGATCCGGCAAAGGCAGCGCTTGCATCGGCCCTTGCCGCAGAAATCCATGGGCTCGAGATCCTCGCCCGCCATGTCGAGGATCACGACAACAACACCACCCGCTTCCTCATCATGGCCCGCGAGGCCGATTTCCGCCGCCGCGGCAAGAACGGAATGATGACCGCCTTCGTCTTCCGGGTGCGCAACATTCCGGCCGCGCTCTACAAGGCCCTCGGCGGCTTCGCCACCAATGGCGTCAACATGGTCAAGCTCGAGAGCTACATGCTCGGCGGCTCGTTCCATGCCACCCAGTTCTTTGCCGAGATCGAAGGGCACCCGGACGACCCTGCCGTCGCCCGCGCACTCGAGGAGCTGGAATACTTCTCCTCCCACCTCGACATCCTCGGCACCTATCCGGCCGCACCCGAAAGGCGCAAGGTCGGAGCGGCAGAGGGGTGAGCCCGGCGCAGGAGCGCTCTCCGGATACGGCAGACGACCTGCCCACAGCACCATCAACCGCCCTCCAGTGCCATCAAGGCCGGCCGCGGGCACCGGTGATGCGGGCATATGGGCATGTCCCCAAGGAATGCGCGCAACATGAGATCGCTTTGCCGCCGACAGGGACGGGCAGGAAACCGGCCGCTCCCGTGGTTCCCGGCGCCGTCACCGGCTCGGCGGCCCGACGTCGCGCAAGCGGAATCACCGGCGGTTCCCTCACCCCCGGGCCCCATCCGGCCCGGCCAGCGGCATCTCCGGGCAATCCCTGAAAACGCTTGCATCGCCGCCCCTTCATGAGGACCCCCTGCCGATGACCGGCGGTTTCACATCGGCGGCGCGGCTCGCGAGCCATCGGAGGGTTTCACGGAAGGACATGGGCCGGGCGACGGCGTACCCCTGGACGACGCGGCAGCCGAGCTGGCCGACGATCGACATTTCCCCCGGTGTCTCGACCCCCTCTGCAAGGGCTTCGACGCCGAGGCTCTCGGCCATGCGGATCATCGCCTCCACCAGCATCCGCTGCCCCTCGTCCCGGTCGATGCCGCGGATGAAGCTGCGGTCGATCTTTATGCGGCTGACCCGGAAACGGCGGATGTTCGCGATGGCGGCATGACCGGTGCCGAAATCGTCGAGATCGATGGTGAAACCCGCCTCGCGCAGCGCCCGCAGGTTGCGGGCGAGAATGTCGTCGTCAGTGTTGCACAGCACCGTCTCGAGAACTTCAATGGCGACGCGTTCGGGTGCCAGATCGTGCCGGTCCACCTCCCATTTGATGTGCTCGAGAAGGCGCGGGTCCTGAAGCTGCTCGGTCGAAAAGTTGATGCCGACCGTGGGCACGTCGAACCCTGCCCGCTGCCAGTTGCGCATGGCCTCGAGCGCCTGCGCCAGCACCGTGCGGGCCAACCGGTCGCTCCGGCCGGTTTCGTGCACGAGATCGAGAAACGCGCCGGGGGCGAGGAGCCCCCTTTCCGGGTGCTCCCAGCGCACGAGCGCCTCGAAACCGGCCACGGAGCCGTCATCCATGGAGAGCTGAGGCTGAAAATGGGTGACGATCTCGCCCCTGGCGAAGGCTTCGCCGAGCTCGGCGGCCAGCGCCTCGCGCGCACGGATGCGCTGCTGCATGCGGCTGGTGAAGTGATGCGCCTCTCCCGCCCCGACGCTGCGGGCATCCTGCATGGCGAGCTCGGCGGCCTCGATGAGGGAACGGGCATTGTCCGCCGGTGCCTGCGCCGAAAAGCAGTAACCGATGGCGACACTGGCATGGAACTTCTCGCCATCGACCTCGAGCGGCGCGCGAAAGGCCTTCCCCAGCCGGGTGGCGATTGCCGCCCCCGTGTCGCGATCGAGTTCCGGGCGCGGCGAAAGGGCGACGAGAATCATCCCCGCCTCGTGCAGCGCGACTAGATCCTCGCGGCGCACGAGGCTGCGGACCCGTTCAGCCACGGCGGCAACCAGCATTTCCGCAAGCGCGCTGCCATGGGTGCGGCGCAGGCGGAGGTAATCGACCACACCGAGGCAGAATACCGCCGTCGCCCAGCCGCGGCGCCGACGGGCGGCAAGAAAGCGTTCGAGCCGGGTGATGAACTCGTCGCGCCAGAGAACGGGCGGCACCGTGCCAGCCTCCCGTCGCGCGTCCGGAGCCACCCCCCATTCCTGCCAGAGCACATGCCAGGCAAGAAGCGCCGGCAGAAAGGTGCTCGCGGCCATCTGGAGCGCATCCACCCGGCTCCACCAGCCCAGCACGATGAGAAGCGGCAGGAAGGCCAAGGCGGTGCGGGCATCGAGCCGCGGGAGGCGTCGTTTCGTGCGGTCGGCAGCGGTCAGTCGGTCAGACAGGGCCAAGGGCGCTCTCCCATGCATTCTTTGCCGCAAGAATGGCGCCCAAACCTTCCCCAATCATTAACACATCACGACGAATCCGGCTCCCTTGCCGAGGATTCAACTAAAAAGCCGCGCATCTTCCCGCAACGGGATCGCCCCTTCAGGCGCCACGCCGGAACAGGGCGGAGAAGTCGAAGAGGCGTGGATCGGGCAGGTGGGAGGGACGGACATTCATCAGAGCCCGGAACATCACCTGCCGCCGGCCCGGGGCGCGGCGCTCCCATTCGTCGAGCATCCGCTTGATGGCCATGCGCTGGAGATTGTCCTGGCTGCCGCAGAGATTGCAGGGGATGATCGGAAAGTTCATCGCCCGGGCATAGCGGTCGCAATCGGCCTCGGCGACAAAGGCCAGGGGGCGCAGCACGTGCAGATCGCCTTCCTCGTTCAGGAGCTTCGGTGCCATGGTCGCCAGACGCCCGCCATGGAAGAGGTTGAGGAAGAAGGTTTCGAGAATGTCGTCGCGGTGATGGCCGAGCACCACCGCCGTGCAGCCCTCTTCGCGGGCGATGCGGTAGAGATGCCCGCGCCGCAGCCGCGAACAGAGGGCGCAATAGGTGCGCCCCTCGGGGATCTTGTCGGTGACGATGGAATAGGTGTCCTGATACTCGACACGATGGGGTATCTCCATCCGGTCGAGGAATTCGGGCAGCACCGTCGCCGGAAAGCCGGGCTGGCCCTGATCGAGATTGCAGGCCAGAAGCTCGACCGGCAGCAGGCCACGCCATTTGAGTTCGGTGAGGATGGCCAGAAGCGTGTAGCTGTCCTTGCCGCCCGAGAGGCAGATGAGCCATTTCGCGCCGGGCTCGACCATTGCATAGGTCTCGATCGCCTCGCGCACCTGCCGCACGAGCCGCTTGCGCAGCTTGCGGAAACTGCCCGAGGCCGGCGCGCCGCGCAGGATCGGCGGCAGATCGGCCTCGGCGGCATCATCGGGAAGGGGGACCGCCCCGCCGGCCGTGCCGATCTCCTCTCTCATCTCTTCTCTCCTGCAGCGTGCCTGTCGTTTGCCGCTCCTTCAGACGTCTCCCGCCGTTCGCCCGGCGCCGGCGGCACCGGATCGTAGCCACTGCCGCCCAGAGGGTGACAGCGGGCGATGCGCCGCGCGGCGAGCCAGCTTCCCCTGAGCGCGCCATGCCGTTCGAGCGCCTCCATGGCATAGGCCGAGCAGGTCGGCTGATACCGGCAGTTGCTGCCGAGCCAGGGGCTGAGAACAAGCTGATAGAGCCGCACCATCCCCTTGAGAAGAAGAACGAGCGGCGAGCGGCGGGGTCTGTTCATCGGTTCTTTCCTCGATCGTCCTTGCCGGCGGTGCGGCGCGGCTTCCGGCATTCCCGCCCCGCTGGGCGATGGGCCTTGCGAAGGGTGCGAACCAGCTCCTCCCTGAGCGCCGCAAAGGGCATGCTCTCGGTGCTGCCGGCCTTCGCGATGAGCACATAGGCCCAGCCGGGGCGGCCATGGATGGGCAGGATCTCCCGGGCGAGTGCCCGCAGACGCCGCTTGGCCCGGTTGCGCCTCACGGCGTTGCCGACCCGTTTCGAGGCGGTGAAGCCGACATCGATCGACCGCTCCACTGCCTCGTCCGCCTCACCTCTTTCCGGCGGATGGGCCTGCAGAAGGAACCCGCCCGCATGAACCCGCCGGCCGCGGGCGGCACGGAGAAACTCGGCCCGCTTGCGCATCACCCTGAGGGGCAGCGGCGCACGGTCCCGGCGGGGCGTGATCGTTGCCGCCGCTGGCGCGGCGCGGCCGTCCCCTTCTGCCTCCTGCATCCGCGCCTCCATCGATCGGGATCCCACGGGAAGGACATTTCACGAACCGGCCCGCGATCCACCCTGCCAGGACAGTCTGCCCGGTTGTGATGGCCGATGCGGCAGAGACGCCGTGCCCCTCCCCGTTCGATGCATCGCCAACGACCACGGCCGCGGCGCAAGGCGTTCATGCCTGCCGCGGCCGGAGACCGTCATGCTGATGGGTGCGGCAGGACGCTGCCGGCACCGCCTGTCAGGCCGAGAGCACCTTGCGGCCGCGGGCGCGGCGGCGGTTGATGATCTTGCGGCCGGCCTTGGTCGCCATCCGGGCGCGGAAGCCGTGGCGACGCTTGCGAACGAGATTGCTCGGCTGAAAGGTGCGCTTCATGTCTCAAACTCCAGATCTGGTCGTCCCACCGTCCTGTTCCCCCGCCCGCAACAGGCGTCAGGGCCGGGCTTCATGGGCCGCGGGGCGCGGCGGGTGTCGTCGCATGCATTCGGAAGCCGCTCTTTAGCCCTGGTGGGGGAGGCTGTCAATCATCGCGACGCTTCGGCCATGCCCTGCCCGCAAGAAAGCGGACGGGCCGGTGCGCGACGCGCGATCCCGTCGGATCCACCGCGCATCACGGCGCCTCAACAGGGCGTGACACGCCCCCTTCGCGCTTGGCCGCAGGAGGCGGACGGCCCATTATGGCCCCGCCCGGGAAGGCGGGCAGGACGAGCATGCGGAAGGAAACGGCGGATGACGGATGATCGACCCGCCCAAGCCGGAAAGACGATCCAGCGGAAGGCGACGCGGCCGCTGCCGCCCGGTCCGCACAACGGATGGCGCAGGCTCATGCTTCTGCTGCTGGTCATCGGACTCGGCTGGGCCGGAGCGGCGCTTCTTCCTGGTGAACCTCTCAGTCTCGAGACGCTGCGGGCCCATCGCGACGCCCTTCTTGCGCTCCGTTCGGCGCATCCGCTTCTTGCCGCGCTAATCTTCATCGCGGGCTATGCCGTCATCGTCAGCCTGTCGCTGCCCGGGGCGCTGGTGATGAGCCTGGCCGGCGGATGGCTCTTCGGGCCCTGGCTCGGAACCCTCGTCAACTTCACGGGTGCGAGCATCGGGGCGATCGTGATCTTTCTGATGGTGCGGAAGGGGGTCGGGGCGTTCATCACCCGCCGGATCGACTTCCGGGGCGGGCGCGCGCGAAACCTGCTTCTCGGGCTGCATCGCAACGAGCTCAATTATCTCCTGGCAATGCGTCTGTTGCCGGCCGTGCCCTTCTTCATGGCCAATGTGCTGCCGGCCCTCGTCGGGGTGAGGACGCGCAACTATGTCGTGACGACGATGGTCGGCATCCTGCCCGGCACCCTCATCGTCTCCCATGCCGGTGCCGGCCTCGGGCGACTGCTCGAGGGGAACGCGCCGCTCGACATGAACGCCCTGCTCGACTGGCGCCTCACCCTTCCCCTGGCGGCGCTGGCCCTTCTCGTGCTGCTGCCGGTCCTGTGGAAGGCGATGGGACGGCGGTCGGAAAGGCGCGGAAAGCATCCATCGGCGAATGACATGCCCGCGAAGGACGGGGGATTTCCATGAAACCGGGAAACGGCATTGAACGGGCCGATCTGTGCGTCATCGGCGCCGGAGCCGGCGGGCTCTCGGTGGCGGCCGGCGCGGCACAGCTGGGCGCGAAGGTCGTCCTCGTCGAGAAGGGCGAGATGGGGGGCGACTGCCTCAATCACGGCTGCGTGCCCTCGAAGGCGCTGCTGGCTGCGGCCAGGGCCGCCCACGTCGCCGCCGGCAGCGCCCGTCTCGGGGTCCGTGCCAGCCCGGAAATCGATCATGGCGCGGTGCATGAGCATGTGCGCGGCGCCATTGCCGCCATCGCCCCCTATGACAGCCAGGAGCGTTTCGAGAGGCTCGGAGTGAGAGTGATCCGCGCGCCGGGCCGTTTCGTCTCGCGGCGGGAGATCGAGGCCGGCGGCCGGCGCATCCGGGCGCGGCGTTTCGTCATCGCCACCGGTTCGCGCCCCGCCATTCCTCCGATACCGGGGCTCGACGAGGTGCCTTTCGAGACCAACGAGACGATCTTCTCGCGCACTTCGCCACCGCGGCATCTTCTGGTCCTGGGCGGCGGTCCGATCGGCCTCGAGATGGCGCAGGCCCATGCCCGGCTCGGCGCCGCGGTCACCGTGATCGAGGCCGCACCCCGCATCGCACCGCGCGAGGAGCCGGAGCTTGCCGCCATTCTCGCGGAGCGTCTTTCGGCCGAAGGGGTGCGGCTCCTCGCCGGGCAAAGGGTGGTGTGCGTGGAGCGGAACACGGGAGATCCCGGGGGCGGAATCGTCCTGCGTCTGCAGGACACGGACGGGCAGGCGGCAACGGTGAGCGGCTCCGATCTGCTCGTCGCCGTCGGCCGGCGCCCCAATGTCGAGAATCTCGGCCTCGAGACCGCCGGCATCCGCACGGGGCCCGGGGGCATCGAGACCGGCCCCGATCTCAGGACGACGAACCGCCGCGTCTTCGCCATCGGCGATGTCGGAGGTCGCGGCGGCTTCACCCATCTGGCCGGCGCCCATGCCGCCCTCGTCATCCGTGCCGCGCTCTTCGGCCTGCCGGGGCGGATGCGGGACGACCATGTGCCGCGGGTGATCTTCACCGACCCGGAGCTGGCCCATGTCGGGCTGACGGAGGAGGCTGCCCGGGCGCGCCACGGCCGGCGCCTCGAGGTGGTCCATGTGCCGCTAGCCGACAACAACCGCTCCGTCTGCGAAGGCCGCCGCGAAGGGCGTGCCAAGCTGATGGTGGTGCGCGGCCGGCCTGTGGGCGTCGCCATCGTCGGTCCGCATGCGGGCGAACAGATCCAGCCCTGGGCGCTGGCGCTGGCGCGGCGGATGAAGCTGGTCGATCTTGCCGCCATGATCAGCCCCTACCCGACCTTCGGCGAGAGCGTGAAGACCATCGCCGGCGCCTGGCTCGGCCCGCGGCTGTTCGGAAGCGCCTGGCCGCGGCGCATCGTCCGCCTCGTGCAGCGCCTGCCCTGAGCCCCCTCCGCCTGCGCGGGAAAGCCGTCCCTGCGAGGGACCTCGGCCGGGTTCCGTCATTCGCCTTGATAGCCCCGCTCCCTGCGCCTAATCTCGCTCCACCGAACGAGGGACGGCGCATGTTCTTGAAGACCCTGACCGGGCGGCTTCTGGCCCTGACGATCGCCTTCGTCATGCTGGCCGAGGTGATGATCTTCGTCCCCTCGATCGCCCGTTTCCGGCTGGAGTTTCTCGAATCGCGCCTCGAACGCGCCCAGATCGCCGCGCTCTCGCTCCTTGCCGCCTCGGACTACATGGTCGATGACGCCCTCGAGAACGAGCTTCTCAAGACTGCGGGCGTGCTCAACGTCGTCCTCAGGCGCAACGCGGTGCGCGAACTGGTGCTGTCCTCGCCGATGCCGGGTGAGATCGAGCGCACCTACGATCTGCGGAAGAACGACATCATCACCGCCATTCGTGGCGCCTTCGTCGACCTCTTCGGCGACCCGGATGCCGTGATCCGCGTGGTCGGCGTGCCGGTCGAGGAGGCGGGCGAGCTGATCGAGATCACCCTGCCGCGGCGGCCCCTGCAGGAGGCGATGGTCGAATACGGCCTGAGGATCATGCTGCTTTCGGCCTTCATCTCGAGCGTGACGGCAATCCTGCTCTATTTCGCGCTTCACCGTTTCGTGGTGGTGCCGATCCGGCGGGTGATCGACAACATGAAGGACTATGCCTCGGCACCCGAGGATGCCCGCAGGGTCATCACCCCCGCGAGCGACATTCTCGAGCTGCGCGAGGCCGAGGAAGCGCTGCGTTCGCTGCAACTCGAACTGATCGCCGCCTTCCGCCAGAAGGCCCGCCTCGCGGCTCTGGGCGAGGCGGTGGCGAAGATCGTCCATGATCTGCGCAACATCCTCACCACCGCCCAGCTCCTGGCCGACCGGCTCTCCCGCAGCTCCGACCCGACGGTGCGGCGGATCCTGCCGAAGCTTCTCGCCGCGCTGCAACGGGCGATCGATCTGGCCGAGAAGACCCTGTCCTACGGCAAGGCCGAGGAACAGGCGCCGCGACTTGGCGAGGTGCTGCTGGGGGATGTGGTCGCCGATGTCATCGAAAGCGAACGGCTCGCGGCGGGCGAGGCGGCCGAAGGCATCGAGTTCCAGGCCGACATTCCCGCGGATGCCGTGCTGCTGGCCGATGCGGAACAGCTGTTCCGCATCCTCTTCAACCTCGTGCACAATGCGCGCGAGGCGATCTCGGCTCATGGCGGCACGGGGCGCATCACCATCCGTGCCCGGGAAGGGGCGGAGGGCTGGCGCATTACCGTCGAGGACACCGGACCAGGACTGCCGAAGAAGGCGCTCGAAAACCTGTTCCGTCCCTTCGCCGGCGGCGCCCGGCGCGGCGGCACCGGGCTTGGTCTTGCCATCGCCCACGAGCTCGTCCGCGGCCACGGCGGACGGATCGCGCTCGAGACGACCGGTCCCGAGGGCACGCGCTTCGTCATCATCCTGCCGCGGCGCATGAAGGAGGCGGACCGCGAGGCTCCCTCACCCGAGAAGGCTGACGAAACCGCATCCTGCGTGGAGGAAACGGCCGGTGCCGGCGCGTCGGAAAAGCGCGAAGGCTGACCCCGTCAGGCCGGCGCTCAGGGCACCGTGCCGCGGCCGGTGGACCGCTCTAGTGCCCGACGGGAGCACGTGAGGGCCGGGCAGCCTCGGCCGGGTATCCCCCATGCGGGGACCTTCAATTTCCCCTTGAACTCCCCGAGGCCCCGGACTACATAGCCCCCCGACGCACCGGTAGCTCAGTTGGATAGAGCACCAGACTACGAATCTGGGGGTCGGGGGTTCGAGTCCTCCCCGGTGCGCCACAAGCGCCAGGCGGCGGTCCCCTTCCCGCAAAACCCGGTTCCGCAACAGGTTTTCGGCCTTGCCATCGTAATGGCCGCGGGCATCTTCTCGGCATCCGAAGGCGATCTCACGCGCTGACTTTCCCGGCCTGCCGATCTTCCACGCGCTTGCATCTTCCTCGCGCCCGCCGCAGCATGAGCGGAAACGGAGCAGTCGATGGCCGTCACATCCCGTTTCCGGCGCCGGCTTGTGCTGGCGCTTCTCGCACTCGCTCTCGCCGTCTTCGGCCTCGATCGCTGGCTTGATGGCCGCGAGGCCGCGATCGAAGCCGCCTGGCCTCCCGAAGGGCGGCTCATCGAGGTCGAGGGACAGAAGGTGCATGTGCTGGTCCTGCCCGCCACCGCTCCCGCGCGGGGAGGGAAAGCTGCCGACATCGTTCTGATACATGGCGCCGGCGGCAACTGGCGCGACATGACCGGCTCAATCGCCCCGGCCCTGCGGGCGCGTTTCCGTGTCTTCGTGGTCGATCGGCCCGGCCATGGCTGGACCGCCCCCCTGCCCGGCCCCGATCACGGTCCCTTCGTGCAGGCGCAGCTTCTCCGCGCGGCCGTGAAGGCCGCCGGCGGACGGGCACCGGTCGTCGTCGGCCATTCCTATGGCGGTGCTGTGGCGCTGGCCTGGGCCGAGCTCTACCCCGACGAGACGCCTGCCCTCGTGCTCCTCGCCCCCGCTGCGCGGCCCTGGCGCGGTCTGCCGCAACGGCTTCTCCTGCTTCTCGGCAACGAACCGGCAGCCGGTGCCCTGGCCTTCGTCGCCGCTCTCCTTGCCCCCGGGCCGGTGAGCCGTTTCATCCTCGCACGACGCATCTTCGCCCCCGAGAAGGTGCCGCCCGATTATGTCGAGAAGCGGGCTGTCGCCCTCGCCCTCAGGCGCATGACGCAGAAGGCCGTCACCTTGCAGCTGGCGGACCTCGTGCGGGCCTTCCCCCGTCTCGAAGCGGAGCTTGGCCGGGTGCGGATGCCGGTCGAGATCGTGCAGGGCACGGCCGACAGGATGGTCCGCTTCGAGGATGTCTCCCCACCTCTCGCCCACACCCTGCCCGATGCCCGGCTGACCGCGATCGAGGGGGCCGGGCACATGGTCCACTGGCTTCACCGCGACGCTGTGCTCGCCGCCATCGACCGAGCCGCCAGCCGCGCAGATCTGCCCTGAGGGGCCTTGACGAAGGAAGAGCGCCGCCCGAGGCTGCGCCACGACAGCATGACCGCAAGGAGCGATCCATGAAGCCGAACGAGGCCGCCGTGCGGGCCACCGCACCGCCCCTTCCATTCGAGGGCGCCATCAGCCGTTTCCTGGCCGAGGAGGCGCCGGACGCGATCCGCGACACCCTAGCCCGGCACGATCGCGGACCGATCCTTGCCGGCTACCCCTACCCTGCGCGCCTGGCCCGCAAGCCCTATGAAGAGGCGCTCGCGGCGCTCCAGATCGAGCTTGTCAAGCTTCAGCGTCATGTGATCGAGAGCGGCGCGCGGCTGGTGGTGCTGTTCGAGGGGCGCGACGCGGCCGGCAAGGGCGGTACCATCCGCCGCATCCGCGCCCATCTCAACCCGCGCATCGCCCGTGTCGTCGCATTGCCGAAACCGAGCGAGCGCGAGCGCGGCGAATGGTATTTCCAGCGCTACATCCGCCAACTGCCGAGCCGCGGAGAAATCGCCCTCTTCGACCGCTCCTGGTACAACCGCGCCGTGATCGAGCATGTGTTCGGCTTCTGCACCCCCGAAGAGCGCGAGCGCTTCTTTGCACAGGTCGGTCCGTTCGAGGAGATGCTGGTCGAGGACGGCATCACCCTCGTCAAGATCTGGCTCAACGTGAACCGTGCCGAGCAGCTTCGGCGGTTCCTCAGGCGCGAGCACGACCCGCTGCGGCAATGGAAGCTCTCACGAATCGATGTCGAGGGTCTCGGCAAGTGGGACGACTATTCCCGTGCGATCGAGGAAACCTTCGCCCGCAGCCATTTCCCCCACGCGCCCTGGACGGTGATCCTCGCCGACGACAAGCGCCGCGCCCGCCTCGCCGCCATCCGCCGGCTCCTTGCCGCCTTCGACTACCCGTTCAAGGATCCCGCTGTCGCCACCGAGCCCGACGACAGGATCTGCGCCGGTCCCCGGATCTGGCGGCCGGAATAGGGGGCTGGTGCGAAGCAGGTGGCGGGAAGTGCATCCTGTTCCGCCTTTCGGCCTGCGTGCGGGATGTTTTGCCATTTGACACCCAAATCACGGCATTTCATTCCGCATCCCGCAGAAATGGCGAACCCGTTTCGCACCACTCCCGGCCGTCGCATGACTGCGGCCGCCCGCCCCACAGGCGCGGCATCAGAAGGGCATCGGGTGGAGCTTGTGGGCGGCATCGATCTCGGCCAGCACCTCTTCGGGCAGGGCGAGGTCGATGGCCGGCAGGAGCCGCGCGAGCTGTTCGGAGGTGGTCGCTCCCACGATCGGGATCGCCGAAAACGGGCGGTGGCGGATCCAGGCGAGGGCCATCTGGGCCAGATCGAGCCCGTTGCGCCGGGCCACGTCGGCGTAGGCGGCAATGGCGGGGAAGACCCGTTCCGTCACCCGGCCGAAGAGCGTCGGGTTGACGGCACGGCGCGAACCGGGGGGAATGTCGTCCACGCCGCGATACTTGCCGGTCAGAAGCCCTGCCGCCAGCGGCGAATAGGCCAGAAGATCGACATTCTCCATCACCGACACTTCGGCCATGTCGGTATCGAACAGCCGGTTGAGAAGGGAATATTCGTTCTGGATGCTCACCGGCCGCTTCACGCCGAGCTCGTCCGCAAGGCGAATGAAGGTCATGGTGCCCCAGGCTGTCTCGTTGGAGAGGCCCCATTCGCGGATCCGGCCCATAGCGATCTGCCGGCCGATCTCCTCGACGGTTTCGGACATGTCGGCCACCACCTGTCTCCGGTCGCAACCTGACGGATCATAGGTCCAGTTCTTGCGGAAATGATAGGAGCCGCGATTGGGCCAGTGCAGCTGATAGAGGTCGATCACCTCGGTGCGCAGCCGCCTCAGCGAACCTTCCACCGCCTCGCGGATCGTGCCCGGCGTGATGGGCAATCCGCCACGCACCGCCTTCGAGCCCTCGCCGACGATCTTGGTGGCGATGACGAGCTCGTCGCGCCGCCCCGTTCTTGCGATCCAGCTGCCGATGATCTCCTCGGTCCGGCCGGAGGTCTCGGCCGAGATCGGGTTGACCGGGTAGAGCTCCGCCGTGTCGAGAAAGTCGATCCCGGCATCAAGGGCCATCCCGATCTGGCGATGGGCATCCTCCTCGGGGGTCTGGGTGCCCCATGTCATGGTGCCGAGGCACCAGGCGCTGACTTCGAGATCGCTGTTGCCGAGTGTGAGCCGTTCCATCGCGCTGCTCTCCGTTCCCGTCCCCGGCCGGCCTCCGCCGGATCCCCCGAAGGGTGCCCCGCCATGCCGGCGGCCTTGCAGCGGCGACCATTTCCGTTCGGCCGCGCCCCGTCAACCCCGCCCTTGCGGCACGACACGAGAAAGGGGGCCCGCGGCCCCCCTTCCCTTTCCCGAATGCCGTTCGCCCTCAGGGGCGGACATAGGCATAGCCCTGTTCCTGCAGCTCGACGATCCGCACCACGCCCGACGGCACCACCTGGGCCTCGGGCATGAGCTTCACCTGATGGCCGAGCTTCTTCTCCATCTTGCGCTTGGTGTTGCCGCAGGCCGAGAAGGTGATGTCGTCAAGCTCGAGTGCCATGGTCTCGATACGCTTCTCGACCGGGCTCTTGCCGGGGACATACATCACCAGCCCCGGCCCGTAGGCGACGATCTCGATCACCACCTTGTCGCCTTTCGACTCGTAGTATTTGCGCACGTTCTGGACGTTGTTGAGGGTGATGTTCATCACCTTCGGATCGTTCTCGTCCACATGGAAGACGATGTAGTGGGTCTTCCCCTCGGCGAAGGCCGCACTCACGGCACCAAGTGCAAGGGTGAAGGCGAGCAGGATGTTTCGGACGAATTTCATCGAGTTTTCTCCCTGTTTTCAGTCCCGACCGGGTGGCCGCCTGAACGGCGGCCCCCTGAGCATGCCTCCCCACATGCAGCACCATCCTCGGGTGCGATCACGCACCTGTCAACAGCCTGTCGAGCGACAGGGGCCGAAGATGCGGGGAAGCGACTTGCCTTCCGGGGCTGCGCGTGAATGCTGGGAGCATGAACCTGTGGGAACGCATCCGCGAAACGCTTGCCGCGCTCGCTTCCGGCGAGAGCCTGCATGCCCTTCTTGCCCGACTCGGCGTGAGCACCCGGCCCGAATGCTCGGTGGCCTTCACCATCGCCATCCTCGCCCTCGGTGCGAAGATGGCCAAGGCGGACGGGCGGGTGACGGCCGAGGAAGTCACCG
>WFPA01000164.1 GCA_015487815.1 Albidovulum sp. | reverse complement strand
CCGCCCATGCGCACCGCCCTGCGCGCCCGCTTCTTCCCCGGCGAGGACCGTTCCGCCCTCGCCGACCCGCAGGAAGTGGCCGAGGAGATCACCGGACGGATCTGCGACAAGGCTCCCGGTTCGGCGCCTTGACATCAGAACTTCGCACGAGACATCAGGATCACAACCGAGAGAATTGATATCTCTGGGATATTCTCATGAACGAAGACGCCTTGCCTGAGCGGGTCTCAAGGCAAGGACGTTTTTTCTCGGGAAGTCCACCGCTTACCGACCCTTCTTTGCCCTGCCCTTCTTGCGGGCCTTGCCAGCATAGGGGTTTTCCGTCGCCCGCAGGTTGAGCCGGATCGGCGTGCCGGGCAGATCGAACACCTCGCGCAGGCTCTGGACGAGGTAACGGCGATAATCCTGCGGCACCTCGGCCGCACGCGGCGAGAAGAGGACGAAGGTCGGCGGACGGGTCTTCGCCTGGGTGATGTAGCGCAGCTTGATCCGCCGTCCGCCCGGCGCAGGCGGCGGGTGCATCGCCACCGCCTCGGCCAGCCAGCGATTGAGCTTCGAGGTCGGAATGCGGCGATTCCACACTTCCCAGGCGTCGAGAATCGCCTCGCGCAGCCGGTCGAGCCCCTTGCCGGTCTTGGCCGACAGCGTCACCAGCGGCGCGCCGCGCAGCTGCGGCAGGAGCCGGTCGAACATCTCGCGCAGCTCCCGCAGCTTCGCCTGCCTGTCCTCCACCTTGTCCCACTTGTTGACGGCGACGACCACCGCCCTGCCCTCCCGGGCAGCGAGATCGGCGATCCTGAGATCCTGACTCTCGAAGGGACGCTCGGCATCGAGCAGCACCACCACGACCTCGGCGAATTTCGCCGCCCTCAGCGCATCGGCGACCGACAGCTTCTCGAGCCTGTCCTGCACCCGGGCCTTCTTGCGCATGCCGGCGGTATCGAAGATGCGCATCGGCACCCCGCCCCAGTCGGTCCGCACCGAAATCGCGTCGCGGGTGATGCCGGCTTCGGGCCCGGTGAGAAGCCGCTCCTCGCCGAGAATGGCGTTGACGAGGGTGGACTTGCCGGCATTGGGCCGGCCGATGATCGCCACCTGGAGCGGCTTTTCCCGGTCGAGCACCCGGCGGGTGTCGCCCCCCCCCTCGCTGCCTTCCTCGATGGCCAGTTCGATTTCGGGCATGGCATTGGCGTGAGCAGCGTCCTCCTCATCCGGCGAGGCCCCGTCTTTCTCCCCGGCCAAGCCGGCTGCTTCCTCGGCAGCGGCGTCATTCTCCCTGCCTTTGCCCGAATGCTTGTCGATCAGATCCTCGAGCCGGGCGGCGAGCTCGGCCATGCCTTCGCCATGCTCGGCCGAAAGGGCGAGCGGTTCGCCGAGGCCGACTTCCCAGGCCTCTATCAGCCCGGCCTCCCCGGCCCGCCCCTCGGCCTTGTTGGCGGCGAGGATCACCGGCTTGCCGGCGCGGCGCAGCATGTCCGCAAGTTCGAAATCGACCGGCGTCAGCCCCGCACGGGCATCGACGAGAAAGAGCACCGCATCGGCCTCGCCGATGGCCCGCTCGGTCAGCCGCCGCATCCGCCCGGGCAGGCTGTCGTCGCGGGCGGCCTCGAGCCCGGCGGTATCGATGACGGTGAAGCGCAGATCCCCCAGCCGCGCCTCGCCCTCGCGCAGATCGCGGGTGACACCGGGCCGGTCATCGACGATGGCCAGCCGCTTGCCCACCAGCCGGTTGAACAGGGTGGACTTGCCGACATTGGGCCGGCCGATGACGGCGAGGCGGAAATCCGTTCGTCGCCCCCTGTCCCTTCTGCCCTTGTCCCTGGCCATGCTTTCGCTCCGCTCGCCCGCATCAATCGAGGGCCGTTCCCGAAGCGGGCGTCAGCGCCCTCCGGATCCGGCCTCTCCAGCTAGGGGGTCAGCGCCAGGCATGCAAGCGCCCCTTGCGCGAAAGGATGAAAAGCGTGCCGTCGAGCACCATCGGCCGCGAGGCGGCACCGCCGGGAATGCCGAGCGTGGCAATGAGCGCGCCGGAGGCCGGATCGAACAGCCGCACCTTGCCGTCGGAGCAGGCAACGACCAGCCGCCCCCCGGCGAGGATCGGCCCGTAATGGACGACGGTGTGGCGCCGGCGGAAGCGCGACTTCTTCGGCCGGCCCGGCAAGGTCACCTTCCATGTCAGGCTGCCATCGCGGGCCGAAAGACGCACGAGCTCGTTTTCGTCGGAGACGAGGAACAGCGCGTTGCCCACGGGCAGGATCTGCGAGAGCGTGCCTTCGGGCGCCGTCCAGAGCGGGGAGCCGTCCTCAAGCGCCAGCGTCACCATCCGGCCCGCCTGATTGGCGACATGCACCTTGCCGCCCGTCACCACCGGGTCGGCGGCGATGTCGGGGATGACCGAACGTGCCTCGGTGCGACGGCCGCCGGCGACGAAGGACGACCACAGGCGGATGCCGGTCTTCGGCAGCACCGCCATCACCTCGCCCGAGCCGAAGGGAAGGATGACCACGCGGCCGCCATCGGCCGGCGAGGCGCCGCCGGCGACATAGGCCGGCGCATCGGTCGACTGCTGCTGCCAGCGGATGCGGCCGTTCTTCACGTCGAGCGCATAGGCGGTTCCGCCACGAGTGACTACATGGACCCGGCCGCCACGCACCATCGGCGCGCCGGTGGGCACCGCATCGAGCTTCTGCTTCCACAGCACCGTTCCGTCAGCAGCATCGAGCGCCTGCAGCTCGGCGAAGCCGGTTGTGACGAAGAGCCGCCCGTCACCGAGCGCAAGGCCACCGCCGGCCGCCTCGTCGCCCCGTTCGATCAGGGGAACGAGCTTCCTCTGCCAGAGGATCCGGCCGCTTTTCGCATCGAGGGCGCTCACGGTGCCGGCCACGTCGAGCGTGTAGACCCGCCCGTCGGCGCCGACCGGATCGGCGGTCATGCGATGACGACGGTCGTTGCCCCGGCCGATCTCGCGGCTCCAGAGCGGCTTGAGGTCCCCGGCCAGGGCGGCATGGGGCGGCAGGTGGCGCGGATTGCCGCCCGGATGGGTCCAGCGCAGAACGGACTGCGGCTGCGGCAGTGCAAGGGGCACGGGGCTGGCCGGCCGGGTCTCCGTCTCCGCCGTATCCACCGGCTGCGCCTTGCCCGTCAGCACATCCTCGATCGGGGTGCGGGTGTCAAAGCGCGGCCCGGGAAGGATTTCCTCCTTCTGGGAACAGGCGGCAAGCGCCACGCCGAGGGCCGCGAGGAGGAGAAACGTCCGGGATGGACGGGCAGAGGCGGACGCAGCGACGGGGAGCCGGCGGCCATGCCCATGAGGCGGCACGCCCCGATCCTTCCGCCCGGGCCGAATGATCGCTCGCTTCATGCTGTCTGCCCCCATCATGGCGCCGTTCTCGTCTGAAGGTCTTGTTGCCCCTTTTCCGGCCCTTTCTCAAGCCTTGCGATCCGAATTCGCCTTCTCGCCGGGCGTCGCGGGCAGAAGCGCAGAGGGACCGGCCCGAGAAAACCACGCATCCAGAACCCCGCTACCGGGGCCGGCTTCACCCGCCCCGGTTTTCCCCCTCGGCCCGGGGCGACGAGACAGCCGGCGCGACCGGCCCGGCACCGAGGGCCGTCAGCAGCTGGGAAGCGCGCTGGCGGGTGCCGGGCGGGCTCTCGGGTGCGACCAGCAATTCGCGCAGCTGGGCGATGGCGCCTTCACGGTCGCCCGCATCGAGCTTGGCCCAGGCGAGCTGCTCGAGAGCCAGCGGCCGGTAGGGCGCGCCGGGCGCGGCCAGGGGCGTGAAGGCCTTGATCCGCGCGTCGGGGGTCTTCTCGAGCATCGCCGCCTTGAGACGGGCGAGATCCTGCCAGTGGGGTCCGGCCTCGGGCACGGCGGCGACCCTGGCGAAGGCCGCCTGCGCTTCTTCGGTCTTGCCGAGCGCCACGAGGGTGTTGCCTTCGAGCATGGCGACGAGAGCGGCGGCCGGCCCTTCGGCCGTGATGGCCCGGATCGCCTCGAGCCGCCGTGCCGGATCGTCGATCTCGGTGGCGGCGATGAGCCTGTCCCCGAGCGCCCGGGCCTGCTTCTCGGCCTCGGCCTTGCGCCACTCGTTCCAGGCGGCGCCGCCCACGAGGAGCAGGATCGCGAGAATGACGATCCAGCCATATTTGCGCATGAGGGCGAAGAGCCTGTCGCGGCGGACCTCCTCTGTCACCTCCTCGATGAAGGAATCGACCTCGCTCATCTACCTCGCTCCCGTCATGCTGCGGCCGCGCGAGGCGCGACCCGATTGCCGTGGTCATAGCCGCTTGCAGCCGGTGTGCCAAGGGCTTGCGGCCGCGATGCGCAAGGTGGAGGCGAATGCCGGGATCGGTCACATCCCTCACACGACCACCACCCGGACCGTGCCCGGATCCCGGCACCGGCGGGCGCACCCGGCTCCCCGCACATTCTCCCGCACCGGAGGAGGGGCGAAAACGGCGCTGCGGCCCTTGCATGTCGCCCCCGAGTGGACTAACTGGTCCAGAGCCTGACAGCGCGCGAACACAAGGTGCAGACATGCGGATCGGCCCCCTTTTCACGGCAGCGGTCATCGCCGCCTTCGTCTATCTGGCCGTCTTCGAACGCGACAGGTTGCGCGAGATTGCCGGCATCGACACCGCGCCGCGCGCCGAAGACACCACCGGCCCCGCCCCGGCCGGAGGCACCGCGCGCGAGGCGGAGCCCGTGCCGGTGCTCGTGCGCCGCTCGGCGGCAGCCGACGTGCCTCAGGGCATTCTCCTGCGCGGCGAAACCCAGGCGGTGCGCAAGGTCCAGGTCAAGGCCGAAACCCAGGGCAAGGTGATCTCCGAGCGCCGGCTCAAGGGGGCCCGGGTGAAGACGGGCGAAGTGCTCTGCCGGCTCGACCCCGGCACGCGCCCCGCCCTTCTCAAGGAGGCCGAGGCCCGGCTGAAGGAAGCCGGCACCGCCCTTCGTAACACCCGTGCGCTGCACGAGAAGGGCATCGCCTCCGATACGCAGCTGATCGCCGCCGAGGCCCGGTTCGAGACGGCGCAGGCAGCGGTCGAGCGGGTGAGGAAGGACATCGAACGCCTCGAGATCCGCGCCCCCTTCCGGGGCCGTCTGGAGAGCGACACCGCCGAGCTCGGCGCACTGCTCATGCCCGGCATGCCCTGCGCCACCATCGTCAGGATCGACCCGATCCGCCTCGTCGGCTTCGTGCCCGAGGTCGATGTCGACCGGCTGAAGGAGGGAGCCGAGGCGACGGCCACGCTCTCGACCGGCGAGACGATCACCGGCAGGGTCAGCTATGTCGCCCTCACCGCCGATCCGCTCACCCGCACCTTCCGGGTCGAGGTCGAGGTGCCGAACCCCGACGACCGCATCCGCGAAGGGCTGACCGCCGAAATCTTCATCCGCACCGCCGCCGCCCGCGGCCATCTGCTGCCCCGGGCCGCCCTCACCCTCGACGACGAAGGCCGGCTCGGCGTGCGCATCGTCACCGAGGACGACACCGCGCGCTTCGTACCCGTCACCGTGCTGCGGGACACGCCCGAAGGCGTGTGGCTCGCCGGCCTGCCCGAACGGGCGACAGTGATCGTCATCGGCCAGGAATATGTCACCGACGGACAGAAGGTGGTGCCCCACGATGCGCGCGAAGCCTTCGAGGCCGCCCTCGGCCCCGAAGCGATGAAGGCGCTGGCCGGTCTCGGCGCCGCAACGGATGATGGCGGCATCGCCACGAGGGCACCCGCCGGGGAGACCAGCCGATGACCGGCCTCGTCGACTGGGCGGTGCGTCATGCGCGCATGGTGCTGGCCATGGTCATCATGTCGGTGGTGGCCGGGGCCTGGGCCTATGTCTCGCTGCCCAAGCAGGGCGCGCCCGACATCGACATTCCCGCCGTCTTCATCTCGGTTCCCTTCCCCGGCATCTCGGCCGAGGACTCCGAGAAGCTTCTCGTCAAGCCGATGGAGAAGTATCTCAAGGAGATCGAGGGGGTCAAATCGCTCTATGGCACAGCCGCCGAAGGCTATGCCGGCATGGTGCTCGAATTCGAGTTCAACTGGAACAAGACCGAGGCCCTCGCCGCCATCCGCGACAAGATGAACCGGGCCGAGGCCGAGTTTCCCGACGGGGCGAAGAAATACACCATCTCCGAGATCAATTTCTCCCAGTTCCCGGTGATCGTCGTCTCGCTCTCGGGCGAGGTACCCGAACGCACGCTCCTGCGTCTCGCCCGCGCCATGCAGGACGAATACGAAGCCATGCCGGAGGTGCTCGAGGCCAAGCTCACCGGCTACCGCAAGGAGATGGTCGAGGTCGTCATCGACCCGTTGCGCCTCGAGGCCTACAACGTCACCGCCGGCGAGCTGATCTCGGTCGTGACCAACAACAACCGCCTGATCGCCGCCGGCGAGATCGAGAGCCGCGACGGCGCCTTCGCCATCAAGATCCCCGCCTCGTTCAATGATGTCGAGGACATCTATCGCCTGCCGGTCAAGGTGAATGGCGACCGCATCGTCACGCTGGGGGATCTCGCCGAAATCCGCCTCACCTTCGAGGACCGCAAGGGCACCGCCCGCTTCAACGGCCAGCCGACGGTGGCGCTGCAGATCGTCAAGCGCAAGGGCGCCAACATCATCGACACGGTGAAGAAGGTGCGGCGGAAGACACAGGAGCTCGCCGCCGCCTGGCCCGCTCCCTTGCGCAAGGCGGTGAATCTCGGCGTTTCGATGGACCTCTCGCGCGAAGTGAAGAGCATGGTCTCGCAGCTCGAGGGCTCGGTGCTTTCGGCGATCGCGCTGGTGATGATCGTGGTGCTGGCCTCGCTCGGGCTGCGCTCGGCGCTCCTTGTCGGCTTCGCCATCCCGACCTCCTTCTTCCTGACCTTCGCCCTCCTCGCCATGCTCGGCATCCCGATCTCGAACGTGGTGATGTTCGGCCTCATCCTCGCGGTCGGCATGCTGGTGGACGGGGCGATCGTCGTGGTCGAATACGCCGACCGCAAGATCGCCGACGGGACCGGCCCGATGCGGGCCTATGCCATGGCCGCGCGGCGGATGTTCTGGCCGATCGTCTCATCGACCGCCACCACCCTGGCCGCCTTCCTGCCGATGCTGTTCTGGCCCGGCGTGCCCGGCGAGTTCATGGGCATGCTGCCGGTGACGCTGATCTTCGTCCTGACGGCCTCGCTCGTGGTCGCGCTGATCTACCTGCCGGTGATCGGCGGGCTCGCGGGACGGCTCTCGCGACTCCTCGAACGGGGTGCGGCGCGGCTCAGGCGACGCGGCTGGCTCCTCCGCCTCGCACTTCTCGCCGCTGCCGCCGCCGCGCTCTACGCCGCCATCATGACCTTCCTCAACCCGAGCTGGCTGCCCGACCGGATGCCGGTTCTGCCGCCGCTGCCCCAGGGCGCCGCGCTGGCGCTGGCGGGCGGGCTCTTTCTCGTTGGCGCACTCGGACTGTCGGTGACGAGCGCGGCGCTGCGGTTCCGGCCACGCAACCGCCGCATCCGCGCCGGCTACCGCCGCTCGCCCTTCGGCCGGCTCATGGCCTTCATCGTCGGCAACCCGGTGATGCCGGTGGTGACGGTGATCTTCGTCGGCCTCTTTGTCGCCTTCTCCTTCTCTCTCTACCGGACGCATGGCAAGGGAGTGGAATTCTTCGTCGATACCGACCCCGAGCGGGCCATCGTCTATGTCATGACCCGGGGCAATCTCTCGATCGAGCAGAAGGACGCCCTCGTGCGCATGGCCGAGCAGCGTGTGCGCTCGGTGCCGGGGGTCGATGCCGTCTTCTCCTTCGCCGGCGGCTCGGGACTCAACCGCTTCACCGGCAAGGCCGGCCCGCCGCGCGACACCATCGGCCAGATCCAGATCGAGATGGTGCCGTGGGAGAAACGCAAGCGCGGCCCGACCGGCAGGGAGATCCTCGCCCGGGTGGCCGAACGGCTCGCGGGGCTGCCCGGCATCCGCACCGAGATCCGCAAGGAATCCCACGGCCCCGGCAGCGGCAAGCCGGTGCAGCTGCGGCTCAAGGGTGACGATTTCGCCGCCCTGAAGCGCGCGGTCGAGATCGTGCGGCGGCACATGGCTCAGATGCCCGCTCTCGTCGATGTCGAGGACACCCGCCCCCTGCCCGGCATCGACTGGCGGGTGGATGTCGATGTCGAGAAGGCCGGCCGCTTCGGCGCCGACGTCACCACCGCCGGGGCGATGATCCAGCTCGTCACCCGCGGCCTCCTGCTCGACACGATGCGTGTCGAGAGCTCCGACGACGAGATCGACATCCGCGTGCGCGTGCCGAAGGAGGACCGGCTGCTCTCCACGCTCGACACGTTGCGCGTGCGCACCCGCGACGGGCTGGTGCCGCTCGCCAACTTCATTACCCGCCGGCCGGTGGCGCAGCTGGCGCAGATCAACCGCGTGGACGGCAAGCGCTTCTTCGACATCAAGGCCAATATCGACAAGAGCGTGATGGTCGAGGTGACCGACACGGCCGGCAATGTCCGTACCATCCCGGCCAACGCCACCGCCCTCATCGGCCAGATCACGAAATGGCTCGAGGAGGCGCAGCCCCTGCCCGCGGGCGTTTCCTGGGAATGGAAGGGCAATCAGGAGGAGCAGCAGGAGAGCGCCGCCTTCCTCT
>WFPA01000163.1 GCA_015487815.1 Albidovulum sp. | reverse complement strand
GGCGCGATTGATCCGGCCGTCTGCGCCCCGCCGGTGGAGACGCTGGCACGCGCTCATGCGCGCGCGCTGGTCAAGGATGGCGGCCCGGCATCCGTGGTGAGCGGGCGGCGGCTGCTGGGAGCACTCAAGGCCGGCTGCGGGTGGCGCTAGCTCAAGCGCCGCGCTATCATCCGTCTGATCGCGCCGCCTCCCGGCGTGCGCCTCAAGACCTGCCGCCCGGCAGGCCGGCGGGATGGCCTCCGCCGCTCCCGTCATTCCGATGACGGCTCCCCCGCCCCACCGTGGGCGGGGGTTTTCGTTTGCGCGCTGCTCATGCCCTCGTCATCATGGGCATCACCAGCGCACGAGAACATCGGCAGAACATGCGCGCTCTGGCCGCAAAAATCCCGCACGAAAAGCGCTAGCCCCCTGCTGCTCATGGAAAATCAGATGCCCCCCTCGGGCACCAGCACGACCGGAAAGCACGCAGCATCGACATCGGCGATGCCGGCCGATCTGCTTGCGCGGCGCCGACCCTGTTGCGAAGAAAGGTCCACCGGCAGACGACAAGGCGCCTCCGCAGACGCGGCACGTGTCAGCCCCCGATCCGCACATGAGCGAAGCGGCCGGCGACGACCGTTCCTTTCCGGGTCGCGGAATGAGGATCGGGCGGCGGCGTTCACCCCGTGCGGAATGGAGTGCGCACGACCGCGCCGCTCGTCCTGCCCTTCACTTCGGAACGGGGTCGGGCAACTTTCCCGGGTCACGCGCGATCGACCCGCAGACGGGCAGCGCCCCTCGATCGACGCAAATCCCGTTTCCGCTCTGCCAGCGGACTTCAGGAATGGGCTGCAAGCATCTCAGGAATTGGGCTTTTCGTAAACGCCCTGTTTCTTGAGCGCGTCGATCACCTCCTTCGGCATGTAGTTCTCGTCATGCTTGGCGAGGATCTCGCGGGCGACGAAGGTGCCGTTCTCGAGCCGGCCGGTAGCGACCACCCCCTGCCCTTCGCCGAAGAGATCCGGCAGGACGCCGGTATAGCGCACCGGGATCGAGGCGCCGCCATCGGTCACGCGGAAGGTGATGGTCCTGCCCTCGCCGCGCCTCAGCGAGCCTTCCTCGACAAGCCCGCCGATGCGGAAGGTCTCGTTCGGCGCCGGGGGGGTGGCTGCCACTTCGGAGGGAGTGCGGAAGAAGTTGATGCCGTCGCGCATGGCATAGGCGATGAGACCGGTCGCTCCGGCCAGGAGAATGAAGGCGGCGACGATCAGCTGGATGCGGCGCTTCTTCTTCAGTCCGGCCATGTCGTTCTTTCTCCTCGGGATGGGTCTGGTGGAAGCTACCTGTTTCCGAAATGGCGCTTGCGGGGGCCGACGACAAGAGGGCCAAAGGTCACCCCCCGCGGCATCGCCCGTTCGGGCAGAGGATCAGGGAAAGAGCGGCACGAGGTCGAGCCCGGCGCGCTCGTCGAGCCCGAGCATCACATTGGCATTCTGCAGCGCCTGACCGGAAGCCCCCTTCACGAGATTGTCAATCACCGACACGATGATGACCCGGCCCGGCACCCGGTCGGCAACGACACCGATGGCACAGCGGTTGGAGCCGACGACATGACGCGTTGCCGGCGCCTGGCCGAGGGGCAGCACGCTGACGAAGGGTTCCGCCGCATAGCGTTCTGCCAGCACCCGGTGCATCTCGGCCGCATCGCCCGCAGCATGGATCGTCGCCATCATCCCCCGGCTCATCGGCACGAGATGGGGGGTGAAGGAGACGATCACGGGATGCCCCGCGGCCCGGGCAAGTTCCTGGTCGATCTCGGCCATGTGGCGGTGCCCACCGAGCCCGTAGGCGGAAAACCCCTCGTTGACCTCGCAAAAGAGCAGGTTTTCCCTGAGGCTCCGCCCGGCCCCCGAGACGCCCGACTTGGCATCGATGACGATGCCCTCCTCCGCGACCACGCCCGCCGCCACCAGGGGCACCAGCGGCAGGAGCGAGCAGGTGACGTAACAGCCGGCATTGGCGGTGATCCGGGCCCGGGCAATCTTCTCGCGTTGAAGTTCGGGAATGCCGAAGGCCGCTTCGGGCTGAAGATCGGTCGCGGCATGGGGCTGCCCATACCAGCTTTCATAGGCCGCGGGGTCGGCAAGGCGGAAATCGGCCGAGAGATCGACCAGCTTCAGCGTCCCGGGCAGCGTGCGCACCAGCTTCTGGGTGACGCCATGGGGCAGCGCGGCGAAAACGAGATCGAGGGCGGCGAAGTCGATCTCCTCGATCCGCTGCAGCGGCGGCAGATCGAACGGCGCGAGATGGGGGAAGACCTCACCCATCGCCATGCCGGCCTTGCGATCGGCCGAGAGCGCAGCGATCTCGAGATCGGGATGGCCATGCACCAGCCGCACGAGTTCGGCCCCGGTATAGCCCGACGCCCCCAGAATGGCGATCCTGCAGGTCATGGCCGGCCTCCTCTCCTCCGCCTCGCGCGAGGCTTTCCGAGCGCTTAGCGCGTCCGGCGCCCTGTGGCAATGGCGGCCTGGCCGACCCTTCACCGCGACACGGTCGCCAGCGAGGAGCGCAGATTCCCGATGACCTCGGCCTCCGCCTCGTCGATCGCGGAGAGGAGCTCCGCGCGCAAGTCGTCCCGAGCGAAGTATTCCTCGATCTCGAG
>WFPA01000162.1 GCA_015487815.1 Albidovulum sp. | reverse complement strand
AAGGCATTCATGGAAATCGGCAAGTATGACGAGGCCGAATTGCGCTGGATGGTGATCCTGCATCTCACCTTCATCGTCTCGGGGGTGATGATGGCGCTGATGGACTGGATCAAGGCCCGCAGCCACAGCGAGAAGCACGGCTGAACGCGGGGGCGCGAAGGAGCTGCCCGGCCGCTCAGGGGACGGCATGACGGCGGGCGGAACGCTTCCCTTGCAGGACCATGCCCATCCTGCGAATGGCGGGCCGGCCGGCTCGAAGGGAAAGGTGCTCGCGCCGCTCCGCCTTCTGTCAGCGTTCTCCTTCCCTGCCGCCTTCTTCCGGCTTCGCGTCCCGACCGAGCGCGGCCAGCACCTCGTCGGTATGGGCACCGAGAGCGGGCGGCGGCAGACGGTCGGCCCGCGCCGGGGTCTTTGAGAAGCGCACCGGCGGCGCGGTGGTCCAGAGCGGCCCCTCGCTCGGGTGGTCGAGCCGGCGGAAGAAACCCACCTCCGTCAGATGCGGGTCCTCCGGCAGATCGGCGAGCCGATTCATCGGCATGGCCGGAATGTCGGCCGCCGCGGCGATGGCAAGCCACTCCTCGGTGGTGCGCTGCGGGCCCATCTCCACCAGCATGTCGTAAAGCGCCCCGATATGGCGGCTACGCTCGGTCAGATCGTTGACCCAGGGGTGATCGACCATCTCGGGCCGGCCCGCCATCTCGAAGAAGCGGCGCCACTGGGCGTTGGTGTAGGGCAGGAGGGTGACATGGCCGTCCCTGGTCGGCACCGGCCGGCGATGGGGGTCGAGCACGCGGGCATAGCCGAAGGTCTCGGGCTTCTCCTCGAAGGTCGCCTCGGCCATGTGCTCGGCGAGGAGAAAGGCGGCGAGTGTCTCGAACATCGGCACCTCGACATGCTGCCCCTCACCCGTCCGCTCCCGGTGCAGCAGGGCGGCGGTGATCGCCTGGGCAGCGGTGAGCCCTGCAATCTTGTCGGCGATGATGGTCGGGATGTAGCGCGGCGGCCGTCCGGGCTCGACCATGGCCGAGAGCGACGCGGCCCCGGCCGCGGCCTGCACCGTGTCATCGAAGGCGGGACGGTCGGCATAGGGGCCGCCGCTGCCGAAACCGGTGAGGGCGACCGTTATGAGCCGCGGATTGACGGCGGCCAGTGCCTCGGGGGTGATGCCGAGCCGCGCCAGCGCCTTCGGTCGCACCGAGGAGACGAAGACGTCGGCCCCGGTCACGAGATCGAGAAGCGCTGCGCGGCCCGTCTCGCTCTTCAGATCGAGGACCACGCTCTTCTTGTTGCGGTTGACGGCGAGGAAGAGCGCGCCCATCCCCGGCGAGCGGAAGGGGGCGACATGGCGCATCATGTCGCCTTCGGGCGATTCCACCTTGATGACCTCCGCGCCCTGATCGGCGAGGATCTGGGTCGCGAGCGGCCCGAAGATCACCGCCGTGAGGTCGATCACCCGGATGCCGGCCAGGGGCCCCGACCGCCCGACGTCCTGACCGCCCTTCCCGTTCATGCCCATTCCCGCCTCCATTTCCCGCGTCGGGGATTGAGCTGCCGTCCCTTGTCTGACAATTGTGTCCTTGGCCCATTCCGATCAGCTTGTCGAGACGGGGCCGCGATCATCGAGGAGGGACAGATGACAACCTATCGCACCATCCGGCTGGAGCGCGACGAACGGGGCGTGGCCCGTCTCACCCTTGCCCGGCCCGAAAAGCACAACGCCCTCGACGCCGCGATGATCGACGAGCTCCATCACGCGGCCGACGCGCTCGCGGCCGACCGCTCGGTGCGCGTGGTGGTGCTCACGGGAGAGGGACGCAGCTTCTGCGCCGGCGGCGACATCAACTGGTTCCGTGCGAGCGCCGAGGCCGACCCTCTGACCCGCGCCCGCGAGGGAGAGCGCCTCGCGAAGATGCTCCACCGGCTGGCGACGCTGCCCAAACCGCTGATCGGCCGCATCAACGGCCAGGCCTTCGGCGGCGGGGTCGGCATGATCTCGGTCTGCGACATCACCGTAGGCGACGCATCGGCCCGTTTCGGGTTGACGGAAGTGCGGCTCGGCCTCGTCCCTGCCACCATCGCCCCCCATGTCGTCCGCCGCATCGGGGCCGCCAACGCCCGCAAGGTGATGCTCTCGGGCGCCCTGTTCGACGCCATGAAGGCCGAGGAGATCGGCCTCATCGACGAGGTGGTGGCCACCGAGGATCTCGACGACCGGGTGGATGCCATCGTTGCCGACCATCTCGAAGCGGCCTCCGGCGCCGTCGCCCTCACCAAGGAGCTGATCGGCTGGGTGGCGGAGCATTCCCTCGACGAGGCGTTGCCGCATACGGCCCGGCTTCTCGCCCGGGTCTGGGAAAGCGAGGAGGGGCAGACGGGCATCCGTGCCTTTCTGGACCGGACCCTGCCGCCCTGGCGCAGCGGTGCGAAGGGCTGAAACACACGGACGCCGCAGGCTGCGGGGCGGATCGCGAAAGCACCAGGGCCCGAGGGGCGGGACCGCCTCGCCGGCTCTGCCCTCCGCCGAAACGGGGGTGGGAGCCGCGAGAGGACCGCTGCGTCTGGGCGGCCGGCCTCAGGCCCTGCCGTGCGGCGCCCGGCGCGGTCATCAAGCGGCGCGACCGCCACCGCCGACCTGGCCACGGCGTTCCGTTCACATCCCTTGCCGGAGGAAACGGAGGCGGAGGCGGCCCGGGGCCGCGAAGATTT
>WFPA01000161.1 GCA_015487815.1 Albidovulum sp. | reverse complement strand
TGGCACGACGGCAGCCCCGGCTCCTGCCACACCGGGGCCGTGGCGACCCGGACCCGGTGCCGGTGCCTCCGTCGCCGCCCTGCCCCTGCTCCACCGCCCTTGCCCCGTCGCGCCCCTGCGGAGATAATCGCCGCCATGTCCCTGCCTCCCGGCTTTCTCGACGAGCTGCGCGCCCGCGTCACCCTTTCCTCGGTGGTGGCGCCCAAGGTGACGTGGGACATGCGCAAGACCAACCGCGCCAGGGGCGACTGGTGGGCCCCCTGCCCCTTCCATCAGGAAAAGACCGCCTCCTTCCATGTCGATGACCGCAAGGGCTTCTACTACTGCTTCGGCTGCCACGCGAAGGGCGACGCCATCACCTTCCTGCGCGAGGCCGAGGGGCTCGACTTCATGGAGGCGGTGCGCCAGCTGGCCGAGAGCGTCGGCCTCGCCCTGCCTGCCCCGGACCCGGAGAGCCGCCAGCGCGCCGACCGCCACGGCCGCCTCGTGGAGGTGATGGAAGAGGCGGTGCGCCATTTCCGCCTCCAGCTCAGGGGCGCCCGCGGCGCCTCGGCCCGCGATTATGTCGCCGCCCGCGGGCTGGCGCCGGCCGCCCTTGAGCGCTTCGAGATCGGCTTTGCTCCCAATGAGCGCACCGGCCTGCTCGACGCCCTCACCGGCCGCGGCATTCCCCTCGAGGATCTGGTCGATGCCGGGCTCGTCATCCGCCCCGAGGACGGGCGCGCCCCCCATGACCGCTTCCGCGGCCGGCTGATGTTCCCGATCCGCGATGCCCGCGGCCGGGCCATCGCCTTCGGCGGCCGCGCGCTCGACCCGACCGCCCCGGCGAAATATCTTAACTCGCCCCAGACCGTGCTCTTCGACAAGAGCCGCACCCTCTACAATCACGGCCCCGCCCGCAGCGCCGCGGCGAAGGGGGCGCCGGTGATCGTCGCCGAGGGCTACATGGACGTGATCGCTCTCGTCATGGCCGGTTTCGGGGGGGCGGTGGCCCCGCTCGGCACCGCGATCACCGAAACCCAGCTCGAGATGCTCTGGCGCCTCGCCGACGAGCCCGTCATCGCCCTCGACGGCGACGCCGCCGGCCGCCGGGCGGCGCAGCGGCTGTGCGAGCTGGCCTTGCCGCGCTTGGCCGCCGGCCGCTCGCTGCGCTTTCTCCTGCTGCCCGAGGGCAGCGACCCGGACGATCTCATCCGCGCCGAAGGCGCCGGTGCCTTCCGCCGGCTGATCGATGACGCCCTGCCGCTGGCCGATCTTCTGTGGCAGTCGCTGGCTGAAGGCCAGAAGCTCGACACGCCCGAGCGGCGCGCCGCCTTTGACCGGCTCCTGCGCGACACCCTCCGCCGCATCGCCGACGGGGATGTGCGCCGTCACTATGCCGACGATTTCGCCGCCCGCCGCCGGGCGCTGCTGGCGCCGCCCGCCACGCCGGCCCGCAAGCGGCCGGGGCCGGCGGGCCGGCGCCCTGGCGGCGACCGCAGGCCCTGGCAGGCGCCGCCGAGCCCGACCCCCGAAACCCGGCTCTCGATCCTTGCCCGCGAGATCCCCGACTATCAGCTCGAGGACGCCACCCGCGAGGAGGCGATTCTCGCCTTCCTCATCACCCATCCCTGGCTGTGGGAGGAGTTCGAGGGCCCGCTGCACGACATCGAATTCACCCGGCCCGAACATGCCCGCATCGCCGCCGCGCTCTTCCGGCAGCTCGGGCGCGGCATGGGCGACCGTGCAGCCCTGCGCGCCGCCCTCGAGGCCGAGATCGGGGCCGATCCGCTTGAAAAGCTCTTTGCCCACAAACATATATCGATCGCCCCGGCCATTCGCCGCCCCGAGGATCGCGACACGGCCCGCCAGTCGCTCGTCGAGGAAATCGCCCGGCTGACGGCCCTGCGCGGCGCGCTGCGCGAGATCGCCGATGCGCGGGAGGATCTCTCCGGGGTCAGCAATGAGGGGCTGACATGGCGCCTGCGGGAAGCCGCCGAAGCCCGTTACCGCGCCGTTGCCGCCCAGCTTGCGGCCACAAGGGAGGAGAATGAGGACGAAACCGGCATCGGCCCCTATCTTCAGGCCCTGCTTGCATCCCAGGAAGAAAAACACCGCAAGGGCAAAAAGCGCTCCTGAGGGTTGCGAATCACCTGCGAATCAGCGATTCGCTCAGCCACGGGCTGCCGCGCAGAACGAACGGGTCGCGTTTTCGAGCCGACCAGGGGCCACGGGCCAGGCGCAGCGGAAGCACGGATCGAAGCCACCGGACGCCCCACGGGCCGCCGCCGGGAAAGGTGCCACGGATGGGGGCCGCACCGGTCGGGGCCGGACGCCCTCGAACGGACAGTCATTGCGCGCCGCAAGATGCCCGATCGGCAGGAACCGCGTTTCAGGGGACCGGGACACAACGACCAGCCCGTTCCGGGCAGGCCGGCCGGGCCGGGGCTTCAGGAGCAGACGATCACGGGCAGAGGAGCGGGAACGAACCGTCAGGGGCAGAGCCGCGGAACACGAGGCAGGACGCATCGGAACGCAACACGCATTGACACAAGGCGGAGCGCCCAAGCCGCTTTCCGCAATCCCGGAACGGGCGCTGGGCCCGGCCGGACGCAAGAGCGGCGGGCGGCGCCTGCGGGCTGCCAGGCACACCGCGTTCTCATCCGCCCCTGCCTCTCCATTCACCGGGACCGCCGCGTCACGGCACCGCAGAGCCCGCCCGCCTGAGAACATGACCGGCGCCCCGGCCGCCGCCTTCACCGTCGCCCCGACCGGGATCGCCGCAATGCCGCTTGCGAGGCAGCAGAAAGACCAAGGAGACCGATGATGGCCGCCAAGGACCAGAACGAGCAGACCGCCACCCCCGAAGGAGAAACCGGGCTCGACATGAGCCAGGCCAAGATCAAGAAGATGATCGCGGACGCCAAGGCCCGGGGCTACATCACCTATGACGAGCTCAACAAGGCCCTGCCGCCCGAGCAGACCTCGACCGAACAGATCGAGGACGTGATGAGCATGCTCTCGGAAATGGGCATCAACGTCATCGAGGACGAGGAGGCCCTGGCCGAGGAGGACGTCCCCGACACCAAGGCGGTGGTCGAGAGCGGCTCGCAGGAGCTGGTGGTCGCGAAGCCCGAGAAGGAAACCCTCGACCGCACCGACGACCCGGTGCGGATGTATCTGCGCGAGATGGGCTCGGTGGACCTCCTGTCGCGCGAGGGCGAGATCGCCATCGCCAAGCGCATTGAGGCCGGCCGCAACACCATGATCGCCGGGCTGTGCGAAAGCCCCCTCACCTTCAAGGCCATCAGCATCTGGCATGACGAGCTCGTGGAGGAGGAGATCCTGCTGCGCGACGTGATCGACCTCGAGGCCACCTTCGTCAACGAGACCAAGGCCGAGGACGAGGCGGGCGAGGAAGAAGACGTGCTCGCCCCGGGCGCCACCGCGGCCGCCAAGCCCGGCGCCGGGCTCGCGGATGACGAGGACGAGGAGGACGAGGAGGATCAGGCCAATCTCTCCCTCGCCGCCATGGAGGCCTCGCTCAAGCCGAAGGTGCTCGAGACCCTCGAGACCATTTCGGCCAAATACGAGGAGCTGGCCGAGATCCAGAAGCGGCGCATGGCCGCGAAGATCGCCGGTTCCTCCGACGGCTTCACCGAGGCCGACGAGGCCGCCTATCAGAAGCTGCGCTCGGAGCTGGTCGAACTCGTCAACGGGCTGCATCTGCACAACAACCGCATCGAGGCGCTGGTCGATCAGCTCTACGGCATCAACCGCAAGATCACCCAGATCGACAGCCAGATGGTCCGGCTGGCCGATCAGGCGCGGGTGAACCGGCGCGAATTCATCGAGATGTATCGCGGCTCGGAGCTCGACCCCGACTGGCTCGACCGCATTGCCGCCCTCCCCGGCCGCGGCTGGAAGACCTTCGTCGAGCGGCACCGCGAGAAGATCGAAAAGCTGCGGGAGGAGATGGCCGAGGTCGGGCGCTATGTCGGCGTGGACATTCCCGAGTTCCGCCGCATCGTCAAGCAGGTGCAGAAGGGCGAGAAGGAAGCCGCCCAGGCCAAGAAGGAGATGATCGAGGCCAATCTGCGCCTGGTGATCTCGATCGCCAAGAAATACACCAACCGTGGCCTGCAGTTCCTCGACCTGATCCAGGAGGGCAATATCGGCCTGATGAAAGCGGTGGACAAGTTCGAGTATCGGCGCGGCTACAAGTTCTCGACCTACGCCACCTGGTGGATCCGCCAGGCGATCACCCGCTCGATCGCCGATCAGGCCCGCACCATCCGCATTCCAGTGCACATGATCGAGACCATCAACAAGATCGTCCGCACCC
>WFPA01000160.1 GCA_015487815.1 Albidovulum sp. | reverse complement strand
CGGGAGACGATCACGCTCATGGCGTAATCGAGGTAGGAAGATTTCATCTCCTCGGAAATGTCGATCGCCGGGCCGTCGTAGGCGGGGCGTTCCGGGGCGTTTTCTTCTTCCCTGTCAGGGGTTTGCGGGGTGTCGCTCACGTTGTCTCGCTGCCTGCGCTGTTCGCACTACATCTTGTTGTCCGAAGTCTATCAGAACCGGGATGTGGGGTGCAATGGCTGGCGGGCCGGTTTGACAGCAGCCGGCGGAGTCTGGTGCTAACATACTGTTATTATTGAAAAATATTTTTCATATGCAATCATCGGCGAACCATGAACCAGAAGAGGAGCACCATGAGCAGCACCGCGGAGATGACGGAAACCGAACTGATGCTGAAGGGCTACGGCCTGACCACCGCCCAGATCTTCTATCGCCTTCCGGATTTCCGGAACATTCTCAATACCTTCGTCTGGCAGGAGTACGATCTGGCGCCGGATTATCCCAGGCTCTTCAAGTTCATCGAGTTCTGGCAGGAGAAGATCGAGGGGCCGCTGCACTCGGTCCGCTTCGTGCACCGCAAGCTGATCGCGCCGGGAGAGTGGCGCAACGTGACGGGCGAATTCACCGTTCAGTAGCGCCAGCGGGCAGCCGGGGCCTCAGCCCCGGCTGCGGCGTGCGGCCATCAGCCACAGCACCGCAATGGCCAGCGAGAAGGCGGCGTTGAGGTTGGGCATGGTGATGCCGAACATCTGCCAGGCGATCTCGTCGCACCGCACCAGCGGCGCCTCGAGGATCCGCTGCATCAGCTCGTCGGGGCTCAGCCCCTCGACCCCGCTGCTGGTGCAGGAGGAGAACCCTTCCCACCACTTGCGCTCGATGCCGCTGTGGTAGATGCCGAGCGCGGCGGTGCTCAGCGCGGCAAGCGCGCCCAGCAGGGGCAGGGCCGGCCCCGGCCGCCACAGCGCCAGCACCCCGATCGCCACCGCCGCCGCATGCGGGTAGCGCTGCCACAGGCACAGCTGGCAGGGCGCATAGCCCAGGGCCTGAAAGATGAACGCCCCGATCAGCAGCGCCGCCGAGCCGCCGGCGGCCAGCAGGACGAGCGTGTTGCGCTCCAGCGTCATCACAGATACCTCACCGCGGCAAATCCCCCGATCAGCAGCGCCATCAGCAGCGAGAACATCAGCCCCAGCCGCTTTTCGATGAAGTCGCGTATGGGCGGGCCGAACTTCCACAGGAGTGCGGCCAGCACGAAGAACCGCAGCCCCCGCGCCAGGATCGAGGAGATGACGAACACGGCCAGGTTCAGCCCGGTGGAGCCCGACAGGATGGTGATCACCTTGTAGGGGAAGGGGGTGACCCCGGCCACCAGCACCGCCCATGCGCCATATTCGTTGTAGCGTTCGGCGAAGGTGGTGAAGGCATCCTGCTTGCCGTAGAACTCCAGCACCGGGCGACCGACGCTCTCGAAGAGGCCCCAGCCGATGTAATAGCCCGCAAGCCCCCCCGCCACCGACGAGACCATCGCAACCCCGGCAACCAGGAAGGCCCGGCTCGGGGCGGCGATGATCATCGGGATCATCAGGATGTCGGGCGGGATGGGGAAGACCGAGCTCTCCACGAAGGCCACGAAGGCCAGCGCCCACAGCGCGCGCGGATGCTCGGCCAGCGAGATCGTCCAGTCATAGAGTTTGCGCAACATGCCCGATGCCTCTTTTGCCCCTTACGCCATGCCCGGGCGCCGGCGTCAAGACGGACGAATTTGCAGTGGACGCAGGGCGCCCGTGGCGATACACCCATGCGCGGTTGCCCGAGTGGCGGAATGGTAGACGCAGGGGATTCAAAATCCCCCGCCCGCAAGGGCGTGAGAGTTCGAGTCTCTCCTCGGGCACCAGACATATGAGCAGAAATGCGCCTATATGATAGGAAATCTGTGAAATCGTGGGATTTTTCGCCCTCGCGCGATTGCGGTTGCGCCGCCCGGCATGCCATTTTTGCGCGCAGGATTACGCATAATTTACGCACGCGATTACGCATGGCATCGATTCGCAGGCATGGCAGGGGCTGGCGGGCGGAGGTCTCCCGCAGGGGCGTCCGGCGCTCCAGGGTGTTTCCGACGCGGCAGGCGGCCAAGGATTGGGCCGCCCGGCAGGAATACGAGATCCTCCATCACGATGAGGTGGCGGCGAAGACCACGCTCGACGAGGTCCTGGAGCGCTACGCGCGCGAGGTCAGCCCGCGAAAGCGCGGCCACCGCTGGGAAGCCATCCGGCTGGAGAAGTTTCGTCGCGATCCGATCGCGCGGCTGCAAATGGGGGAGCTGCGGCCGGAGCACTTCGCCCAATGGCGCGATGCCCGGCTGCGCGAGGTCTCACCGGGCACGGTGATCCGCGAGATGCAGCTGTTCTCGACCGTCCTCAACACCGCGCGCCTGGAATGGGGGCTGATCTCGTCGAACCCGCTCTCGGATGTGCGCCGACCATCTCCTCCACCACCACGTGACCGCCTGCCGACCGAAGACGAAATCGAGCGGATGCGCCATGTCGCAGGCGAAGACCTGCGCCACGCGACGGCACGGGCCTTCCACGCCTTCCTGTTCGCCTTGGAAACGGCGATGCGGGCCGGTGAGATCGTCGGCCTGACATGGGATCGGATTGATCTCGAAAAGCGGGTGGCGCATCTTGCCCGCACCAAGAACGGCCGTCCGCGCGACGTGCCGCTCTCGAGCGAGGCGGTGCGGCTGCTGGAGGCCCTGCCACGGATGGAGCCGGTCTTCGGGCTCTCCTCGCAGCAGCTCGACGTGCTGTTCCGGAAGGTGCGTGATCGGGCAGGAGTGACCGATCTGACGTTCCACGACAGCCGCCACGCGGCGATCACGCGGCTGGCGAAGAAGCTGGACGTGCTGGCTCTTGCCCGGATGGTCGGGCACCGTGATCTGCGTATGCTGCAGGTCTACTACAACGAGAGCGCCGAGGAGATTGCTAAGCGGTTGGGCTGAGTTCTTCGGCTTGGCATCTTGCCTGACAGTCCGCGCCAAGCCTAAAGCTTTACCATCCGCATATGGCCGACGGTCTTCACTTGTACCTTGCCCTGCGCAATCCACCGATTGATCGTGGCGACCGAGCGACCGACATGAGCGGCGTATTCCTTTACCGGCAGCCACTGGGGCTGCGGCTGGACGCGCACCGCCTGGATTTCCTGCCGGAGTGCCCGGACCTCGGCAAGGAGCGCGTCGAGAGCCCCGGCATCAACCGCGATCAGCTGCTTTGCTCCGTGCTCCATCACCCCGTCTCCTTCATCTCGTCTCCGGTCAGCAGCGGGCCCCACTGGTTGGCCATCGCGGCGGCGATGCCCGGAAAGAAGCGGCTGCGCTCCTTCCCCCGGTCTGGACTTGGCGGCATCCGGTGCACCCGGTGGCGGATCACCGCCGGGCGCTCTGTGACTGTCGGCACCAGCGGTGGCAGGTTGTGCAGCCACAGGCACGTCCGCTTGCTCTCCTGGTCGCCAAACTGCCACGGTTGGATTGTCTGCGCCGGTTCCCGGTAGCCCCTGATCCGCGATTTGGCATGCTTATGCATGACCGGGTTCTCGACGCATCTCCTCGGGATCGGGGCATTCCAGAGCGCCGAGAAGAGCTCTGCCCCCTCGTCCAGTTCGCCCCACATCTGCTCGACCGACTTGCCCCTGGGCGGGCGATGCAGCCAGCGCACCCCGCTGTTGCAGAGCCTCGTGCACGGCGGGTGGGCCACGATCAGCAGCTCCCAGCCCCGGTCCAGCACTTCGCGCACGTCGCACTGCAAGTGCTTGTTGCTGCGATCCTCGGCCGGCAGCAGGTCACACGACCAGGCATCGTGCCCGCGAGCCGCGAAGGCCCGGCGGACGATGCCGGAGAACTCGCATGCGATCAGGACGCGGGCCATTCCAAACGCCTTGTCGCTCTTCGTGCCGCCTTTTGCCGCCTCGGACATCTCGGATCATCAGTCATCGACGCTCTCGCCGACAAGCCCCTCGAAGGCGATCCTGACGGCCTGGTCGAGGGTTTCAGCACGCATCACGCGCTTGAGCGCGGCCCGGTAGCGGTCAATCTCCGAACAGGCCAGCTTCGCCGTTGCGTCGGACTCCGCGATTTCGGAGATCCTCCTGTACGCCTGGAGCGGGCTCACGTCAGGCATCGGGTGCCTCCCCATCAAGTTCGGCCTTGCGCCTGTCCTTGGCGCGGATGACACGGGCGTAGGCCTCCGGGTCCGTTGTCTTAAGATGTGCGATGTCACTCTCGTTCGACGCCCAGACCCCGCGCAGATCGTCTAGAGACTGCGCGGCCTCGATGGCGGAGACCATGACCCCTTCCACGACGGTGGCAGTCCCGAAGGGGTCATCATTCTCCACGTGTGCGGCATCGGCTTCCTTCGCGAGCTGCTTGCACTCGTTGATGATGGTCCTGACAGCCTTCCGACGCGGTTCGTCGATTTCACGCCACCATTGCGTGAAGACTTCCGTCCCCTCGCGGGCCTTCTTCCTGGCCAGATCGAGCAGTTTCTTGTTCTTCTCGGCTTCCTCCTGCCCCCTGGCCCATGCGGCCATGCGCCGCCCGACATCCTCGCCAAGGGGCCGCCGGGGATCGAACAGCGGCTTGAACTGGTCGGCGCACTTGATCTGGTGGACCGGGCAGCCAGGATGCGCCGGGTCGAGGATCATCATCGCGGTCATCTCGAAGATCAGATCGCCGTCGGCCGCCGGATCCCACGGCACGTCTGGGCGGCGGGTCTTGGTGCTCCGGGCGTTGAGACCGGTCTTCGGATCTTGCAGCACGGGTTTCGCGCGGGTGCAGATGACGATGTTGGTCTTGGCGCGCACGATCCGGTCGATCAGCCGGCGGTAGCGCGGCTTGACCTGAGCCCAGGCGAGCTGTGAGAGCGCGTTGCGCTTGCTGTCGTCGCCCCGCGTGAGCTTGTCGAGCGTCGTCGCGTGCAGATCGAGGACGCCGCCGACCCCTTCCCAGGCATGGCTGAAGCTGTCGATGACGAGCACGGGCAGGTCCGCGGCCTCCGCCGCGTCGATCACCTCGATCCAGCGTTCGGGACCGAAGCCGACCATGTTCCCACTCTCGTCCACGGCCTGCATGTCGTAGTGCACCATTTCCGGGAAGGCCTCGCGGTAGTGGAGAGCGCGCCGGTTCTCGGTGTCGACGATGCCGATGGGGGCGCCCTTCTTGCCGGTGATGCCCTCGGCGATGCCGCGCGCGACCAGCAGCGCCGAGTAGGTCTTGCCGGAGCCGGATGCCCCGGACAGGCCGAGAGTAATGGTCAGGGGGTCGGTGATCTCGGTAACCGGAATGAAACGGATGTGTGCCGTCATGCTGCGTCTCCTGTGGTAATCGGGGCCTGCCAGGCGAGAACAGCGTCGAACACGTCCCTGCCAGTCTTCGCCTTGTGGTCGGCCTCCTGCGTTTCGCGCTCGAGCCAGCGCTCATGAAACCATGCCGGGAGCGACAGACGGTGCACGCCGCACGGATAGCCCGGCCAGCGACCGCTCTCGAGGCACCTTCCCCAGAGCTCTCGGGCACGCCGCAGCTTGCGCCCGGCCATGTGCATGGCCTCCTCGTCGAGCTCGACCACGCTCAGCTCGAACGGAGGTTCCTTTTCCTGAAAGATGAAGCGGAAGCCGCGCTCCTCTCCCGTAGCCGCCTTCCAGGTGGCGCAGTAGTGCGCCGCCTGCATGTCGTAGCCGTAGTTGATCACGGCCCGCATGCATGCCTCCGGGTTGGCGTCGGTGGTGGTCTTGAAGTCGTAGAGGGGCTGCGCCGGGTCGCGCGGCGCGTTGTCGACCATCGCCCGGCACCAGATACCGTCGATCTCGGCGAGCGCCGTCAGCTCGGACCGCTCGGGGTCGAGCCCGCCGACGCCGGCCGCGTCCAGAAGCTCTCGGGCGCGCGTCGCAACCTCCTCGATCATCTCGACCTCGGCCTGCTTGAGGGGGACCTGCCCGGCCTCGCGCGCCTCGGCCATGAAGGCCTTTGCCGCCCTGGTGCTGGCAGCACCATTGGCTGCGAGCAGGTCCTCGGGGATGGCCACGATGTCCGCGCCAACGCCGAGCACGGCCCTGTGGGCTGCGGTGCCGATGTCGAAGGTCTTGCGCTCGACCGGCTGCCAGTCCGGGTTGAGCCTGGGGTGAGCCGCCCATGCGTGCAGCGGGCTGCGGGCGATGATGAGCCGCGCCAGCGTCGAGCTCAGCGTGGGCACGTCGCGCAGCTCGTCCGCGTGGTAGGTGGCCGCGTCGATGCGATGGATGCCTGCATCGAACATCACTGCCCTCCCATGACCAGGTTCATGAGAGCGATTCCCCAGACAACGATCACCGCAACAGCGAGCAGGCCGGGGTCGAGCAGGCGCATGAGGCGCGCCCGCCGGCGCAGGTCGCGGGCCCGGTCCCAGTCGAGCGGGCTGCCGCTCGTGGCCAGCGTGTCGGCTGCTTCGGTCAGGAGGCCAGCCGAGAGCGGCATGTCATCATCGAGGGCGATCCGCGCGATCCGCCGGGCACGGGCGATGGCGGCAGCGTCGCAGGTGAGAGCGCGGTCGTGGATGCTCATGCCGCGGCCTCCTTCTGCGCGGCCCGCCATGCGGCCTCGATGGCCTCGGCTACGGGCGCGTCCATGTAGATGATTGCCTCGCTGCCAGTGCAGTCCTCAAGGATCAGATGCGCCGATCCGCTCTTGAGCCTCTCGATCCGGACATCTGATAGATCGCCAAGATAGGCGGCGAGATTGCTCCGGCTGATCTCGATCCCTTCGCCTCTCACGAACATCACGCAGCCTCCTCCATTAGTATGCCCTCCGCGATGCTCTCCTCGATCGCGTCGAGGACATCGGCGCCGATCATCAGCGCGATCTGGTCGCGCGTCAGGACGAGCCTGCCAAGCCTGGCGCTCCTGATGGTGGCGCTGATGCTGGTTTCGTAGCCGCGGCTCTGGCCCCAGGAGAACGGCTCTGCCGGGTAGCGCTCGAAGCTGATCTCGGCCGTCGCCGGCACTCCCTCGAGGAGGCCATAGTCGGTGTCGAGGTCGATCAGCGCCTCGAGTTGATCGGTGTAGCTGCAACAGCTCATCATGCCATCTCCTCTCTTGTCGGCCCGGGTCAGCTTGGTGAAGCCGGTCGCGGGTCAGGGGAGCATTCGTCATGGGTTACCTCCCCTTTGGTGACACCAGATAGTTATCTG
>WFPA01000159.1 GCA_015487815.1 Albidovulum sp. | reverse complement strand
CTGATCGACGCGGTGGCGCTGGCCCTGATCGGCTACGAGCCGCCGTCGATCGCCGCTTCCGCCCGCGGCGTCCTCGGCCTGGTGCGATGCGATCTCGTGACGATCCGGTCCGGCGTCGTCGTCTACGAGCTCGTGTTCGCGATCGAAGACGAATGGAGACCGACATGACGAAGGAAGTCGAGCGCCCCTCGCAGGGCGGATCATGGGTTCGCGATCCGAAGACCGGGAAGCTGAGCCCCGCAGGCAAGAGCAATGACGCCGGCAGCAAGACCGGCAAGGGCAAGGGAGTCGGGAAATGAGCAGGCTGACGCGAAAGACGGTTGTGCAGGCGAAGCTGGAAACCGCCTATGGCACCGATCCCGGCGGGTGGGCCGGCACCGATGCGGTTCTGGTCTCGAACCCGTCCGTGACCCTCGGCCAGGACGAGGAGAGCCGCGAGCTCGTGCGCGGCTATCTGGGCGCGTCGGACAGCCTGATCACGGCGCGGAGGATCGAGATCGGCTTCGAAGTCGAACTCGCCGGCTCCGGCGCCGCCGGCACGGCCCCGGCATGGGGGCGCCTCCTGCGCGCCTGCGGCATGGCCGAGACCGTGACCGCCGGCAGCCATGTAGAATACACGCCGGTCTCGACCGGCTTCGAGAGCCTCACCATCCGCTACGTCGTCGACGGCGTGGTCCATCTGGCCCTCGGATGCCGCGGCACGGCGACCTTCAGGCTCGACGCCTTCGCCCGGCCGGTGATCGCCTTCTCCTTCACCGGGCTCGACGGCGGGGCGACGGCCGCCACGGCCACCGGCAGCTACGGTGGCTGGAAATCGCCGCTGCCGACCGTCCCGTCGTCCGGCACGCGCATTCTCATGGGCGCGAGCTACGTAACGGCATCCGGGACGCTGTCGGGCGGCACCGCGATGCCCCTGCGCTCGCTCGAGGTCGATCTCGGCCTGACGGTGGCCCACACCAAGCTGCTCGGAGCCGAGCGGGTCGACATCACCGACCGCGCCGTGACGGGCAAGCTGTCGGTGGAACTCGCCGCCGGTGACGAGGTCGCGTGGATCAACGCGGCACGCACCGGCACGCTGACCTCGGTCGGCTACGAACACGGGAACGCCGCCGGCAACATCGTGCGGCTGCATGCGGGTTCGGTCCAGCGGAAATCTCCGGCCGTGGAGGACTACGAGGGCAACGTGCTTCTTGCGACCGATCTCGTCTGCCTCCCGGTCTCGGGCGACGACGAGATCACCGTGGTGGCGGCATGACGGAGGGCGGCATGAAGGACGATCTCGAGGCGCTGGCGCCGGTCCCGAAGCGCGTGACGATCTCGGGCCGTGACATCGACCTCCTGCCGCTCCGTATCCGGCAGCTTCCGGCCTTCTCGCGGGCGGTGTCGAAGGTCGGCCCGCTGCTGGCCGAAGGGCGTCTCATGGAGGCGCTGGCCGCCGATGGCGAGGGCGTGATCGATGCGGTCGCGATCGCCGCCGATGTCGATCGCGAATGGCTCGACACCCTCTATCCCGACGACTTCCTCGAACTCGCGGCAGCCGTGGTGGAGGTCAATCTCGATTTTTTCGGCCGTCGCCTGCGGCCGGCGCTCGAGGCGGCGCAGGAAAGGCTGGCGAAGGCAATGATCTCGGCTGGGGAACGCTCGTCGCCTGGCTCTGCCGACGAGGGCACGGGATCGACGAGGTCCTCTCACTGACGCTGGCCGGCCTCAGGACGATGATCGCCGGTCATGCGAGCGTGGACAGGGCCGAGATGCTCGAACGGGTGGGAGCGATCCGGATCGCCGTGTGGGGCGACAGGAACGACATCGCCCGCCTCGCCGGCGACGACCGCACGGGCGGGAGCATGGACGGAATGACAGCCGCGGCGGCGGCGCTCGGGCTCGGAGGAGCGGATGGCGACGAATGAAATCGTGATCGGCCTGCGCATCCGCGCCGAGAGCGAGGAGGCGCTGCGTGAAGTAAAGCGGATCGAGAAAGAGGTCGAAAAGCTCGGCCGCGGAGCGCGTAAGGCCGGAGCGGAGAGCGTGAAGGCGTTCCGCAAGGAAGTGGCTCCCGCCGCCCGGCAGGCTTCGGCGCAGGTCGCCAATCTTGCGGCCCAGTTCAACGACATCGGCCAGATGCTGATGGCCGGACAGAGCCCGCTCATGCTCGCGGTCCAACAGGGCACCCAGATCACCCAGGTGCTCGGCCCGCTCGGGGCCAAGGGGGCCGTCACGGCGCTCGGAGAGGCATTCGTCAGCCTGCTGTCGCCGGTCAACCTCTTGACGCTTGGTGCGATCGCCGGCGGCGCGGCGCTCGTGCAGTGGCTGTCCTCGGCGAAGGAGGAGGCAAGGACGCTGGCCGATGCGCTCGACGAGGTGGAGGCCAGTCTCAAGGACCTTGAGCGTCTGTCCGAGAAGGCCGCGGCCCCGCTCTCGTCCTTCCGCCGCGAGTTCGGGGACGCCGCCGGGCAGGCGAAGGAGCTTTACGCCGTGATGGCGGACATCGCCCGGCTCGACGCGCTCGACCGGCTCGATGCTGCCGCCCGCAAGTTGAAGGAGGAGTTTTCCGGCGGCTGGTTCTCGGGCGGGCTGCAGGGATACCTCGACCAGCTGGCCCAGTTCGACCAGCAGCTGGCGCATGGCGCGCATCCCGACGACGTGGCGCGCGCCCGGGCCCGCGTTCTCGAGGACTTGCGGAAAGAATACGGGCTGACGCGCGCGGAGGCCGAGAAGTTCGCCGCCGCGCTCGAGCGGATGGGGGCCGCCAAGGGCCCGGAACAGGTGGCGGCCGCCGCACAGGGGCTGCGGGACGTGCTCGCCGAGGTCGAGGCCCGGGCCGGGGAAGTGCCGGATCAGCTGAGGGGGACCGCCAGCGTCATAGCGGAGATGCAACTCCACGCACTGAAGCTCCAGACCATCGCGGAGAGCGGGAAGCGCGTGACGGAAGAGCGCGAGCGGGTCGCCCGGCGGCTTCTGAAGCAGCTCGAGGACGAAGCCGCTCTCAGGGCGATGATCCAGCTCTACGGCAAGGACAGCGTCACGGTGGAGCGGCTGCGTGCTTTCCAGGCCGAACAGGCATTCCGCGCGCGGGTCGAGGAGATGCAGATCTCCGACGAGCTCAAGCAGAAGCTGATCGAGGCCTGGCAGGCGGCACGGGGGCTCTCGACCGTCGACATCAGCTCAAACATCGCCAGGGCGCGCGAGGAAGCGCGACAGCTTGCACGGGAGCTTTCCGCGGCGGCCGGCAGAATGAACAACATCGTGGCGAGCAAGGAGCTTGCCGCGACGCGCAAGCAGATCGAGGCGCGCTACAAGGACGATCCTGCGGGGAAGGCGCGCGCGCTCGCCATGCTCGAGGTGGATACAGCGACCAGGAAGGCAGGAGGCAATCTCGATGACTGGTTCGTCAACCTGATGCGCCAAAGGGCCGGAGATGCGGCTGCCGAGGCCGCACGGAATGATCGCCCGGTCAGCCGCGCCGCCGGCACCGGCGGCCTGTCGCCTGCGGAGAAGGCGAAGAAGGCCTACGAGCAGCTGCGGGCGAGCGTGGACAGGACGGCCGCGGCTCATCTGCGTCTCGCCGAGGCCGAGAAGATCGTCAACGAGGCCCTGCGCCTGAACAAGGACCTCAGCGAGGAGGAGGCCCAGCAGACCCTCGAGCTGGTGCGTCAGAGCGTCGAGGAGACGATGCGGGTCTCCAACGAGTTCGCCCGCTCGCTCAAGGACGGCATCCTCGATGCGATCACCGGCGCGCGCGACCTCGGAGACGTGTTCGACCAGCTCGCAAAGCAGATCCAGCGGGCGGCATGGGAGGCGCTGCTCTTCAACGAGGGCATGTTCGCCACCAAGGGCGGCGGTTCCGGCCTGCTCGGTGGCTTCATCGACCTGCTGACCGGCGCGCTGACCGGAGGCGGTGGCACCACCGCGGCGGTGCATCACGCAGGCGGCACGGTGGGGCAAGCCTCGGTCACCCGCACGGTGCCCTCGTGGGTGTTTGCAGGCGCACCTCGCTATCACGGCGGTGGCATCGCCGGCCTCAGGCCCGACGAGGTGCCGGCGATCCTGTAGCGTGGCGAGGTGGTGATCCCGAAGGGTGCGAAGGCGGCCGCTGCTCCTGCCCGTGTCGAGGTCGTCGTCACCGTCGACAAGGACGGCAACATCGTGCCGGTGGTCGAGCGCGTGGCCGGGCGCGTCTCGGCGCAGACCACCGAGGCGGCGCTCGACAGCTACGACCGCACCGTCCTGCCGGGGCGGCTGGCGACGATCAACCCGCGGAGGGCTGGCTGATGATCCTGTCGCTGGCCGACTGGTGGGACAGGCTCCCGATCCGGCAGGTGACCTGGTCGCTGCCGGTGGTGGGCGATCTCGTCGAGACTCGCGGTGGCG
>WFPA01000158.1 GCA_015487815.1 Albidovulum sp. | reverse complement strand
GCGGCATCGGCACGCAGATGCACGAGATGGGGGTGCGGCCCGAGATCGTCGTCGGCAACGACTATCGCGACTATTCGGTGGCGGTGAAGGATGCGCTGATCCTCGGGCTGATCGAGGCCGGCATCACCGTGCACGACATCGGCACCTGCCTTTCGCCCACCGCCTATTTCGCCCAGTTCCACCTCGACGTGCCGGCGGTGGCGATGGTGACGGCCTCGCACAACCCCAATGGCTGGACCGGGGTCAAGATCGGTTTCGAACGCCCCCTCACCCACGGCCCCGAGGAGATGGCGCGGCTCAGGGACATCGTGCTCGGCGACGAGACGGTGCATCGCGAGGGGGGCGGCCGCCGGCGCGTGCGCGGCATCCGCGAAGCCTATCTCGACGATCTCGTCGGCGATTTCCGCCTTTCCCGCCCGCTCAAGGTGGTCTGCGCCTGCGGCAACGGCACCGCCTCGGCCTTCGCCCCCGAGATGCTCCGGCGCATCGGGGCCGAGGTCGTCGAGCGGCACTGCACGCCCGACTACACCTTCCCCCATTACAACCCCAATCCCGAGGCGGTGGAGATGCTCGAGGACATGGCCGCCTGCCTGCGCGAGTCGGGGGCCGATCTCGCCCTCGGCTTCGACGGCGACGGCGACCGCTGCGGCGTGGTCGATGACCGGGGCGAGGAGATCTTCGCCGACAAGATGGGGGTGATCCTCGCCCGCGACTGGGCCCGGCTCCACCCCGGCAGCGTCTTCGTTGCCGACGTCAAGTCCACCGGTCTGTTCGCCTCCGACCCCGAGCTTCGCCGCCACGGCGCCCGGGCCGATTACTGGAAGACCGGTCACAGCTACATGAAGCGGCGCGTGAAGGAGATCGGGGCGCTGGCCGGCTTCGAGAAATCGGGCCACTACTTCCTCGCCGAGCCGATTGGCCGCGGCTATGATGACGGGCTGCGCGTCGCTCTCGAGATCTGCAAGCTGCTCGACCGTCATCCGGGCCGTTCGCTCTCCGATCTCGCCGCCGCGCTGCCGCGGACATGGATCACGCCGACAATGTCCCCCGCCTGCCCCGACACCGAGAAATACGCCGTGCTCGGCCGGCTGGTGCAGAAGCTCGAGGATCTTGCGGCCGAAGGCGGCACGCTCGGCGGCACGCCCATCGTCGGCGTCAACACGGTCAACGGCGCCCGTGTGAGCCTCGAGGATGGCAGCTGGGCGCTGGTGCGTGCTTCCTCGAACACGCCCAACCTCGTAGTGGTATGCGAAAGCGTCGAGAGCCCCGAGCACATGAAGGCGATCTTCCGCGACCTCGACGCCGTCATCCGCACCGAACCCCTCGTCGGTGCCTACGATCAGACGATCTGAAGAGGCCGACACCGGCCGTCGTCCCCGTGCATCCGCTTGCGCCGCGCTCCGGGCGGAGGGGCCAGCCCGCGGAAGGCGTCAGGAACACGGGGCCGCAGGCGGCGGCTGGAACGACGGGGCCGGGCGCATCGGGACAGAACGGAACCGCAGGCTCGCGAGCGACCGGGGCACGGCGTCCTTGCATGGTGGCCGGTGCGGCGACCGGAGCGTTGCGGCCCGGTCGGATCGACCGGAACCCGGACCGGGGCGCAACGTCCCGGCCGCGGCACCGGGCATGACGCCCAGGTGTGGCGACCGAAGCCGGTGCCCCGGGCCGATCTGCCCCGTTCCGGTCGAGCGATGCAGGAGAACGGCGCAGCGCGGCTTTCGTGCAGCTCACGCCCCGACCTCCCCAAGCAGCCTGCCTGCTCTGCAGGAACGACAACGGAGCCGGGCCTTCGGGTCATGCCTCCGCATGCGCTGTCGTGACACGGCGCCCGCGGATCACGGAGCCGGGAGGCCCCGCCCTCCCCGCCATCCACCGCCCTGTCTGCATCTGCACCGCCGGCCCTCTCCCCGCCGGCTCATTTCGGGAAGCCCGCAGACGGCTGCGCGAACAGGGCCGATTCAGCCGAATTTCCCGCTTGAAGCCCCCGCGGCGAGGCGCTAAATACGCGGCACCGATGGGGTGTAGCCAAGCGGTAAGGCAGCGGGTTTTGGTCCCGTGATCGCAGGTTCGAATCCTGCCACCCCAGCCAGCCTCCCGTGCATTCTGCCCGATGCCCTGATGCATCGCGTCGGCGCCCTTCTTCCGGGCGGCCCCTCGATCTGCCGCGGCACGCGAATGGCGATGGGTCGCATGAGAACGGCCGATCGGAACGACATGGCCATCCAGCCGCGACCTCACGGCCGATGCGGTCTGCCCCCATGCCGGCGGACAAGCGCCGCCCTCCGGCGCTCCGCCTTCCCTGCCCTTCCTGCCATCACTCCGTCATCGCCGGCCCGTTCCATCCCGATCCATCACCATCGCCTCATCGTCGCTTCATCTGCCAGCGACACCCGACCTCTTCCACAATGCCCCGACACCGGCGGCCCCTGCCCTTCCTGCGAACGAGCCCCGCCGCCCGACCTCTCCTTTTCCGCTCTCTCCTGCCCCGACCGCCACTCTCTGCCATCTCGCCGCTCGACATGCTTGAGAAAACGGGGGCGATCCGGCACAAGGGGCGGGTGTCCCTTCGCCGCCTGCTGGTGACTGCGGGGGGCCAAGGGATGCCGATCCGAAATCGGGGCCCGAAGGAACATGGTTTCCAGAAACACGGAAGAAGATATGGTGCCGCGTCCGGTCCTCAACCTGCCCCATACCAGCGGCAACCCCTATCAGGCGCTGATCTATCGCGGCAGCGGTTTCCGCCCGCAGCCGCTCGGACGCGGCGACTGGCAGGCTCTCGCCGACCCGGCGGCACCGCGCCTTCTGCATCTGCACTGGGACGACCGCCTCTTCGCCCGCAGCCCGGATTCCGCCACCAATGCCCGCGACACCGAGGCAAAGATCGCCCGACTTGCCCGCTTTCGCGCCGCAGGTGGCCGCATCCTCTGGACGGTGCACAACCGCCTGCCCCACAAGATCGCCGACGAAGCCGGCTTTCGCGCCGCCCGGGCGCGCATCGCCATGCTGGCCGACCGTGTCCATGTCCACAGCCGCGAGGCCATCGAGCATGTCCGCGAGGCCTATGACGTGCCGGCCGACAGGATCCGCCACATCCCCCATCCGAGCTATCTCGGCGCCTATGAGCCGGCCGAAGTGACGCTCGGCCGCGACATGCCCCCGGCCGGAGAGCGGCATTTCCTCTTCTTCGGCGCGCTTCGGGGCAACAAGGGGGTGCAGGAGATCATTGCCGTCGCCCGCAAGCTCACCCGGCGCGACTACCCCTACCGGCTGACCATGGCCGGCAAGGCCTTCGCCTCCCAGCGGCGGCTGAGGCGCTTCGCCGGCTTCAATCCCCGCATCACCTTCATCGGCGACCGCATCCCCGACGACGGGATCCCGGCGCTCTTCTCCGCGGCTCATTTCCTGCTCCTGCCGGCAAGGGGAATCCTCACTTCGGGCACCGCCCATCTTGCCCTAACCTTCGGCCTGCCGGTGATCGGTCCGCGGATACCGGCGCTGAGCGAGGTGCTGCCGCCGCCCTGCCATCCGCTCCTCTATGACCCGGCAAGCCCCCGCGGCCTCATCCGCAGCATGATCCGGGCGATCGACATGGCCGAAGGCGAGCTTGCCGCCATGCGCCAGGCCGCGCTTTCCCGCGCGCAGGAGCTTGCTCCCGAAATCGTCGGTCGCCAGCTCGGGAAGCTGCTCGAGGAGCTTGCGGCCGAGACGGCCTCACCCCCTGTCCAAACGGTAGGAGCCTGAGTCATGTCGCGTGCGCGTCCAAGGGATTTCGTGAAGCTTCTCAGGGCGATG
>WFPA01000157.1 GCA_015487815.1 Albidovulum sp. | reverse complement strand
CTGCAAAAGCCGGTCGCCGCCTGAGGATGCCGGCCTCTTCATCTTGCGAAAAATACTCCGGGGGCCCGGGGGCAGCGCCCCCGGTTTCGCACTCCCCGTTTCAGATCACCCGTGTGCCCACTTCGGCCAGCATGTCGTCCACCAGAGAGGTTTCCTCGGGGCTCAGCCGCTGGTGGCGGGAATAGACGGGGGCGTCGCGATCGTTGCGAACCGGCGCGCTCCAGCCGGCGGTGGTGGCGAAGAAATGCTCCACGCCGGGCAGGCCGAACTCGCGCAGGTAGCCGCGCACCACCACGTCGATGTAGCTCAGCAGGATTGGATGCTCTTCGGAAGGGCGCCCGTGCCGGCCTTCGGGAATGGTGTAGACATGCACATGCGCCGGCACCCGCGCCTCGTGGACCACCGCACGCGAGACATCCTCGCGCGCATAGGCGTGTTCGCGGCTTTCCAGTTCCGGTTCACCGTGGGGGACGCCGAGAATCAGCCCGTCGATCTCGCCTTCCGGGTCTGGTACCGCCGTCAGATAGGCGGCCGGGCGCAGCGAGGTGTGCCGCCACTCGCGCCGCCAACCCTTGAGCCGGGCCCTGTGGGCGCGCTCATATTCATGGGTGCCACGGTTCACCAGCGAGCCGTAGCCGAAGATGTACTGGTTTTCCATGCCGCTTAATCTGGGTTGGCATACAACGGAACACAACCCCTTGCCCGCGCCCCGGATTTGGCATAGCGTCTGGCGCGTCCGCACAGGGAGAATCTGGCATATGCCAGTGCCGAAGGAGCAACCGCCCCGGAATCTCTCAGGCCACGGGACCTGCGCGGGCAGGACACTCTGGAGAGAGGCGCCACCTGGCGCCCGCCGAAGGGATAACGATCTCAGGCGAAAGGACAGAGGGGGCATCAAGGGGCAGGTCCGCCTGCCCGGATTGGTGCCGGATGTTTCCAGAGCCGGCAGACATTGGGGGGCGGCATGGCCGATCTGAAACGCACGTGTCTTCATGACCTTCACCTCGAGATGGGGGCCAGGATGGTGCCCTTCGCCGGCTACGAGATGCCGGTGCAGTACCGGCTGGGCGTGATGAAGGAGCACCTGCACACCCGCGCTGCCGCTGGGCTTTTTGACGTGTCTCACATGGGCCAGGTTCTTCTGCGTCCCCGATCGGGGCAGCTGGAGGACGCGGCGGAGGCGCTTGAAACACTCGTGCCGGTTTCGGTGCTGGGGCTCAAGGAGGGCCGCCAGCGCTACGCGATGTTCACCAATGAGACGGGCGGCATTCTCGACGATCTGATGATCGCCAACCGCGGCGACCATCTGTTCGTGGTGGTCAACGCCGCCTGCAAGCTGGCCGACGTGGCGCACATGCGCACCCATCTTTCCGAGAGTTGCGAGATCGAGGTGGTCGAGGACCGCTCGCTGATCGCCCTGCAGGGGCCCAGGGCAGAAGAGGTGTTGGCGCGATTCAACCCTTATGTCGAGGGGATGCGCTTCATGGATAGCGTCAACCTCGGCTTTTTCGGCGAGGAATGCTGGGTGTCGCGCTCGGGTTATACCGGCGAGGACGGTTTCGAGATTTCGGTGCCGAACGGGAAGGCCGAGGAACTGGCCCACGCACTGCTGGCGATGGAGGAGGTTGAGCCCATCGGGCTTGGCGCCCGCGACAGCCTGCGTCTGGAGGCCGGCCTGTGCCTTTACGGCCATGACATCGACGAGACCACCAGCCCCGTCGAGGCGGCGCTGGAGTGGGCGATCCAGAAGGTGCGCCGCCGCGGCGGCGAGCGCGAGGGCGGCTTTCCGGGTGCGGCGCGCATCCTGCGCGAGCTCGAGGAAGGCGCGGGCCGCCGCCGGGTGGGCATCCTGCCCGAAGGGCGGGCGCCCATGCGCGAGGGCACGGCGCTGTTTGCCGGGGACGAGGGCGGCGAGCCCATCGGCAACGTGACCTCCGGCGCCTTCGGTCCCTCCATCGGGCGGCCCGTGTCCATGGGCTATGTCGCCATCGAACACGCCACCGAAGGTTCCACGATTTACGGCGAGGTGCGCGGAAAGAGGCTGCCCGCCACCGTCTCGCCGCTGCCTTTCAGACCCTCCACCTACAAACGCTGAGCAACAGGGAGACCGAGATGAGATACACCGAAGAACACGAATGGCTGCGGGTCGAGGACGGGCTCGTTGTCGTCGGGATCACCGAACATGCCTCCGAGCAGCTGGGCGACATCGTCTTCGTCGAATTGCCCGAGCCCGACACCACCGTCACCAAGGGTGACGAGATCGTGGTGATTGAGAGCGTCAAGGCAGCCTCCGACATCCTCGCCCCGCTCGATGGCGAGATCGTCGAGGTCAACGAGGCGCTGGCCGACGATCCCGGCAAGGTGAACGAGGACCCCACCGGCGACGGGTGGTTCTTCAAGATGAAGGTCGAGGACACCTCGGTGGTGGACGAATACATGACCGAGGAAGAGTACAAGGAATTCATCGCCTGAACACGCAGGCCGGCCATACCGGCCATGCCCACGGCGAGGATATGCACAGGAAAGAAGGGGGCGGCGCGGCCTGCCGCTTCCGAATGCGAGGAAACCGGCGATGCCTTTCAAGCCCACGGATTATCTGCCCTACGATTTCGCCAACCGCCGCCACATCGGCCCCAGCCCGGCCGAGATGGAGGAGATGCTCGAGGTGGTGGGGGTGGAGTCGCTCGACG
>WFPA01000156.1 GCA_015487815.1 Albidovulum sp. | reverse complement strand
TCTCGTGGGCTCGGAGATGTGTATAAGAGGCAGGGCCATCTGCCCCTCGCGGGCGCTGGCTTCGGCCGCCACCATCAGGAGCGAGGAGAGAAGGGCGGCGTTGCCGGCAGCGCGCGCTCCGGCAATGGCCGGGATGGCGAGGCGCAGGCTGGTGCGGGCATCGCCGCGGGCAAGGGCGATGGTCGCGAGTTGCAGATCAACCTCGGCGGTGTGGATGTCCCGGGGACCGTAGAGGGCGAGATAGATCTGCCGGGCGCGTGCAAGCTCGGCGAAGCCGCCGGCCGGATCCTGTCCGAAGACCAGGCGGCCGAGGACCATGTGGCTGAAGGCGGTGCGCGGATCCCGCGGCCCCAGCCCGTGGTCGGCCAGCCGGGCTGCCCGTCGAGCGGCGGTGATGCGGGCCGGCATCGGCTGGCGCGGCGAAAGGGCCTGGCCGATGGCTTCCTTCCAGCCGGCGGGGTCCTCCGCCAGCGGTGCCGGGGCGATTCCTTCTCCCGCAGGGTTGAGCCGGGCGAGGATTGCCGGCAGGCGACGGGCGACCTCGGCCCTGCTCATGCCGTTCGCCAAGGCAGGATCGTGATGAATCCGCAGCATCAGCATGTCGAAGGGGGTGAGCACCGAATGGATGTTGTCGTCATTGAAGATGCTGTCGCCGAGGCGGTAGAGGTCGTTCACCGGCCCGAGCGACTGGGCCAGCTCCTCCTGCAGGCAATCACGCGCTTCCTGCGGTGCCACGTCGGCCGGGATGAAGATGGCGGCCTGCTCGCGGCGGGCAAGGCGGGCCCAGTCGAGCCGGCCGGTGCCGCGGGCGGCGAGGAATTCGCGCCAGGTCGTGACATTGGGGACGACGAAACAGGCGGCACCGGGAGCGACGCGTGCCAGCATTGCCCGCGGCAGGACGTTGATGCGGATCGCCGCGCTTTCGCCGGGGCGGGCTCGGGCGATGTCGAGCCCTGCTTCGCGGCGCAGACGGTCGATCAGGCTGTCGAGATCGTGCGCGAGCGTTGCCGGGGCCCCGGGGGCAAGCGCAACGCGGATCGGCTGGTCGAAACGGGTCAGACGGCTGACGCGCTTGCCGGTCTCGAGCCGGAAGACGAGGTCGAGATAGTCCCGGGCAAGATCGGTGTTGGAGCGACGGACCGCCGTTGCCTGCGTCACCCGCGGCAGCGCCGGGGACGGAGCGAGGGGCGCCGCGACCGGAGCGGCCCCCGTCTCGACCGGACGACGCGTGAGGGTGATGTCACCGTCATCGGGGGACATGCAGCTGGCAAGGACGAGAAGGGCGAGGGGGGCGAGACGCCGCCTCGCCCGGACCGTCCGCGCGGGCACGGAAGCGGGCAGGGGCGTTTCGATCGCGAAGAGGGCGCAGCGGGCAAGCCGCGTGGCGATGCCCTCGAGTGAGGGCATCAGCCGCCTTGCCGCGACGAGGCCGAAAACCGTGGCCGAATGAGCCATGTCGTGCATCCCGGGTTCAGCGCCCCCACCCGGCCTAGACAATTTCCGGCAAAATCGAGGCAAAATCCAGCAAAATGTGGCGCAAATCGGGAAACGGACTGTTGAATGGGGCGAAAGGTGGTCGTCAGGACGGTGAATCAGGCCCTTTCAGCCGATCTGGCGGGGGAATCGGGGCACTTTTGCCACGATTTAGCCATTATTCCGTCAGGACAGGTCAGGTTTCTGTGCCTTCCGGGAAGAGGAAGACGGCAGATCCGGGCCGGGTCGAGGTGCCATGGCACCGCAGTCGGCCCTTGCGGGATGCCCGCGGCCGGTTTTTTGCCGCATTTGCCGCCAGAACAGGGTCAGGTTTGCCTGCCCCCGGTTGCGCCGGGGCGGGCGCAGGCAGGCAAATCCGTTCTTTCGGGCTTCGTTCGGGGGACGGTTCAGAGCCGTCGGCGATATTTCACGAAGGGGACGGTTTCGCCGAGCTGGTCATAGAGCCCGCGGGCCGTGGCGTTGTCCTCGTTGGTCAGCCACCAGACCTCGAAGGCGCCCGCGGCCTTCGCCTGTGCGAACACCGCTTCGATCAAGGCCCGGCCGAGGCCGTTGCCGCGCGCTTCGGGAGCGATGAAGAGATCCTGCAGATAGCAGGTGTTGGCGGTGTGCCAGCAGGTGCGGTGCAGAAGGTAATGGGCGAGGCCGACGGCTCGGCCTTCGACGATTGCCAGCAGGCAATTGTAATCCTGGGGATCGTCTCCGATCAGACGGGCGAAGGTGCTGGCGAAGACCTCCTCGGAAAGTTCGGCCTCGTAGAAGGCAAGATAGGCGCGCCAGAGGCGCCGCCAGTCATCCGCGTCTTCCGCCGCGAGAGGACGGATGACGAGATCCTTCATGCCAGTGCTCACCTCTGCCGACGGGCCATGAAGGCCAGCCGCTCGAACAGCTGCACGTCCTGCTCGTTCTTGAGCAGCGCACCGTGAAGCTTCGGCAGGGCCGTGCGTGCATCGGTCCTGAGGTCCTCCGGCCGCAGATCCTCGGCCAGCAGCAGCTTCAGCCAGTCGAGCACCTCCGAGGTGGAGGGCTTCTTCTTGATCCCCGGCGTCTCGCGGATCTCGTAGAAGCGGGTCAGCGCCGCCGCCAGCAGCTCCTGCTTTATGTCGGGGAAGTGGACGCGGACGATCTCGGCCAGCGTCTCGGCGTCGGGAAAACGGATGTAGTGGAAGAAGCAGCGCCGCAGGAAGGCGTCGGGCAGCTCCTTCTCGTTGTTCGAGGTGATGATGACGACGGG
>WFPA01000155.1 GCA_015487815.1 Albidovulum sp. | reverse complement strand
GGCATCGAGACATAGGAGGCGGTGAGGGCGATGACGATGTCGCGAATGCCGACATGGGCGGCCATCCCCCCGGCCGAGCCGATGCGGATCAGCCGCTTTGCGCCGAAATCGTTGATGAGCTCATGGGCGTAGATCGAGAGCGAGGGCATGCCCATGCCCGATCCGTGGATCGTCACCTCGTGGCCGCGCCAGCGGCCCGTGAAGGCGAGCATGCCGCGCACCTCGTTGACGAGACGCGGGGCTTCGAGAAAGGTCTCGGCGGCCCATTTCGCCCGCCTGGGGTCGCCCGGCATCAGCACCGTCTCGGCGATCTCTCCCGGCGCGGCCTTGATGTGAACGCCCATGAACGTCTCCCTTTCCAGTCGATGAGGCCGATCGTGCGCCGACCCTAGCCATGACGATGCGGAATGGGAAGGCAGGGGAGGGCGGTTTCAGGCCGCCCGCTCGGCACCCTCTGCGGGCGTCCTGTCGGGATCGACCAGATCGACGATATCGAACAGCATGCGGTTGAGGGCGTAGTCCTTCGGCGTATAGACGCGGGCGACGCCCATGGCCCGGAGCGCGGCGGCGTCTTCGGCGGGGATGATGCCGCCGACGATCACCGGCACATGGCCGAGCCCCTCGGCGCGCATCCGCTCGAGCACCTCCTCGACCAGAGGCAGATGCGAGCCCGAGAGGATCGAGAGGCCGACCACATGGGCCTGTTCCGCCTTCGCCCGGGCGACGATCTCCCCGGGGGTGAGACGGATGCCCTCATAGGTGATGTCCATGCCGGCATCGCGGGCGCGGGCGGCGATCTGCTCGGCACCGTTCGAGTGGCCGTCGAGGCCGGGCTTGCCGACGACGAAGCTGAGCCGCCGGCCGAGCTTCCCGGAGACGGCATCGACGGCGGCGCGCAGCTCCTCGAGCCCCTCGGTGCGGTTCGACGGGGCCGGGGAGACGCCCGTGGGCCCGCGGTAGAGGCCGAGGACGCTGCGCATCACCTCGGCCCATTCGCCGGTCGTGACCCCGGCCCTGGCGCAGGCGATCGAGGGCGGCATGATGTTCCGCCCCTCGGCCGCGGCGGCGCGCAGATCCGCCAGGGCCGCGCGGACCGCCTCGTCGTCACGGCTCTCACGCCAGGCCTGGAGCCGGGCGATCTGTTCGCGCTCGGCCTCCTCGTCCACCCGGAGCACCGCCATGCCGTCGGCGGTCAGGGGCGAAGGCTCGGTCTCGGTCCAGCGGTTGACGCCGACCACCACGGTCTCGCCGCGCTCGATCCGCGCCAGTCGCTCGGCATTGGCCTCGACCAGCTGTCGCTTCATGTAGGCGATCGCCTCGACCGCCCCGCCCATCGCCTCGATCTGCTGGAGTTCGGCGCGAGCCGCTTCCTTGAGTTCCTCGGTCTTGCGCTCGATGGCGGGGTTGCCGTCGAAGATGTCGTCGAATTCGAGGAGGTCGGTCTCGTAGGCGAGGATCTGCTGCATCCTCAGCGACCATTGCTGGTCCCAGGGCCGCGGCAGGCCGAGGGCCTCGTTCCAGGCCGGCAGCTGCACCGCCCGCGCCCGCGCCCGTTTCGAGAGGGTGACGGCCAGCATCTCGATCAGGATGCGATGAATGTTGTTCTCGGGCTGCTGTTCGGTGAGGCCGAGCGAATTGACCTGCACCCCGTAGCGGAAGCGGCGGAATTTCGGCTCCTCGACGCCGTAGCGCGTGCGGGTGATCTCGTCCCACAGATCGACGAAGGCCCGCATCTTGCAGATCTCGGTGACGAAGCGGATGCCGGCATTGACGAAGAAGGAGATGCGGCCGACGAGGCGCGGAAAGTCCGCCTCCGGCACGCGGGCGCGCATCTCGTCGAGCACGGCGATGGCGGTGGCCAGCGCATAGGCCAGCTCCTGCTCGGGCGTCGCCCCGGCCTCCTGCAGATGGTAGGAGCAGACGTTCATCGGATTCCAGCGCGGGATCTCCGCATGGCAGTATTCGGCGACGTCGCCGATGAGGCGCAGGGAGGGTTTCGGCGGAAAGATGTACGTTCCGCGCGAAAGATACTCCTTCATGATGTCATTCTGCACTGTTCCTTGCAGTTTTCTGACATCGGCACCCTGTTCCTCGGCCACGGCGACATAGAGCGCCAGCAGCCAGGCGGCCGGGGCGTTGATCGTCATCGAGGTGTTCATCTCCTCGAGGGGGATGCCGTCGAAGAGGGTGCGCATGTCTCCCAGATGGCAGACAGGCACGCCCACCTTGCCGACCTCGCCGCGCGCCAGCGGATGGTCGCTGTCATAGCCGGTCTGGGTCGGCAGGTCGAAGGCGACCGACAGCCCGGTCTGCCCCTTGGCGAGATTTTTCCGATAAAGCGCGTTCGATGCCGCCGCCGTCGAGTGGCCGGCATAGGTGCGAAAGAGCCAGGGGCGGTCGCGGGCCGGAGGCTCGCTGCCGGTGGCGGGGGGCTTCACGGGCTCGGACGCCTTTTCGGGCTGGGGCATGGGAGGCGCTCCAATGACTGCGCAAGAAGATTTCTTCACTCCGTCGTTAGCCGACAGATTGTGAGCTTGTCAATTCGCCGCACCGCAGCAAGGGCCGTCCCCCGCGTCGTCAGCCCCGCCGCGGGCTTTTTTCGCCACCGGCCTGCCCCCATATCTCGAATGGGCGGGCAGGGTTTCGGAAGGATCGTGAAGGAGGAGAGCATGAAGCCGCGTTTCCTGCATGTCGAGATTCCGGCCGAAGGCGGGCGCGTGCGCCTGCCGGGCGATCTCTGCCTGCCCGAGGCGCCGAAGGGGATCGTGATCTTCGCCCACGGGTCGGGCTCCTCGCGCCTCAGCCCGCGCAACCGGGCGGTGGCGGCGGCGCTCTGCCGGGCCGGGCTTGCCACGCTGCTGTTCGACCTGCTGACCGAGCGCGAGGCGATGGACCGGGCCAATGTCTTCGACATCGCTCTTCTGGCGCGGCGGCTTGTCGATGCGATTCGCTTCGTTCGCGCCACACCGGCCGTTGCGGCGCTGCCGATCGGTCTTTTCGGTGCCTCGACCGGGGCAGGGGCGGCGCTGGTGGCGGCGGCCGCGGTGCCCGGGGAGGTGCGGGCCGTCGTCTCCCGCGGCGGGCGGCCCGATCTGGCGGGGGATGCGCTTCCCCATGTGCGGGCGCCGGTGCTGCTGATCGTCGGCGGCGCCGACACGCCGGTGATCCCGCTCAACGAGGCGGCACAGGCGCGGATCGGTCCTCATGCCGAGCTCGCGATCGTGCCCGGTGCGGGGCATCTCTTCGAGGAGCCCGGCACACTCGAGGAGGTGGTGCGGCTCGCCCGGAGCTGGTTCCTGCGTCACCTGGCGGACGGAGAGGAGGCGGAGCGCGGTTGAGGCGCTCCCCCGCGCCATGCTGGCGGGGCCCGATGAATTCCGGTCAATTCTCTGTTTGCAACAGCCTGCGCAAGTGGCATGATCCGCCGACAGGAAGGGCCGCTGCGGCGGTCGCCCCCTTACCGCAAGGAGACGCCGATGACCCATGATCTTCTCCTCTGGCTCCATTTCATGGCCTTCGCCCTCGGTGCGGCCGCGGGCTTCGGCAACGCCGTCGTCGGGGCGGCCATAGCCCGCGGGGGCAAGGACTCGCTGCCTGTTCTGATGCCGGTCGGCCGCGGCCTCGGCCGGCTCGGCCATGTCGGCCTCGCTCTCCTGATTCTCAGCGGCGGCGCCCTCGTCGAGGTCGGACCGGGCTGGAGCGGGGTCGGTCTGTGGTTCTGGGTGAAGATGGCACTGGTCGCCACCCTCACGGCAAGCATCGTTCTGGCGACGCGCGCGGCGCGCCAGGCGGCGGGTAGTGACGACGGCGCGCTGGCCCGGCTCGGCCTGCTCGGCAAGCTCAACATCCTTCTCGTCGCCCTCATCGTGCTGACGGCGGTGTTCGAGTTCGGCTGACCGCGCCGGGCGGCCCTGCCCTTTCCGACCGCTCAGCCCTTTCCGGCCGCTCCCCGAGGAGGCGGTCCTGTGGCGGCTGAGCATGGCCGGGCCGGGGCCTCCCGGTCACAATATTTCTGTATTAAGGGCGTTGTTGGAAGAATCCTGCGCACCCCTCTTTTCCTCGCCGGTGCGATCGGCTATCCTTTCTGCAATGCAGCATCCGGGCGCGATTCTTCGCCGACAGCCCGGAGCATCCGCGAGTGAGACATGCGAGATACAGGACAGGAGAGACGCCATGGCGCTTGATGCCGAGGCCCGCACCATCGACTACCGGGCGGAGAAGAAGGATCTTTACGAGATCGGCGAGATCCCGCCGCTCGGCCATGTGCCCGAAAAGATGTATGCCTGGACCATCCGCCGCGAGCGCCATGGCGAGCCGAAGGACGCCATGCAGATCGAGGTGGTCGATACCTGGAAGCTCGACAGCCACGACGTGCTGGTGCTCGTGCTGGCCGCCGGGGTCAACTACAACGGCGTCTGGGCCGCCCTCGGCAAGCCGATCTCGGTGCTCGACGTGCACAGGCACCCCTACCACATCGCCGGCTCCGACGCCGCCGGCATCGTCTGGGCGGTGGGCGACAAGGTCAAGCGCTGGAAGGTCGGCGACGAGGTGGTGATCCATTGCAACCAGGACGACGGCGACGACGAGGAGTGCAACGGCGGCGACCCGATGTTCTCGCCCTCGCAGCGGATCTGGGGATACGAGACGCCGGACGGCTCCTTCGCCCAGTTCACCCGCGTGCAGTCGCAGCAGCTGATGCCGCGGCCGCAGCATCTGAGCTGGGAGGAGAGCGCCTGCTACACCCTGACGCTGGCCACCGCCTACCGTATGCTCTTCGGCCACCGGCCGCACACCCTCAAGCCGGGGCAGAACGTGCTGGTCTGGGGCGCCTCGGGGGGGCTGGGTTCATTCGCCATCCAGCTGATCAACACCGCCGGGGCCAACGCCATCGGCATCATCTCCGACGAATCGAAGCGCGACTTCGTCCTCGGTCTCGGTGCCAAGGGGGTGATCAACCGCAAGGAATTCGACTGCTGGGGTCAGATGCCGAAGGTCGGCACGCCGGAATACAAGGCGTGGTTCAACGAGGTGCGCCGCTTCGGCAAGGCGATCTGGGACATCACCGGCAAGGGCAACAATGTCGATATCGTCTTCGAGCACCCGGGCGAGGCGACCTTCCCGGTGTCGGTCTTCGTCGTCAAGCGCGGCGGCATGGTGGTGATCTGTGCCGGCACCACCGGCTACAACCTGACGCTGGATGCGCGTTACCTCTGGATGCACCAGAAGCGGGTGCAGGGGTCGCATTTCGCCAACCTCAAGCAGGCCTCGGCCGCCAACCGGCTGATGCTCGAGCGCCGGCTCGACCCCTGCATGTCGGAGGTCTTCCCCTGGGACCAGATCCCCGAGGCCCACATGAAGATGTATCGCAACGAGCACAAGCCGGGGAACATGGCGGTGCTGGTGCAGGCGCCGCGCACCGGGCTCAGGACCTTCGAGGACGTGCTCGAGGCCGCCGGGCAGCTTTGAGCCGGGCCCGGTCTTCCGGTATGAGGTCTGGTCCGCAAGGGGCTGGAAAAGCATGCCTTTGCAATGGTGTCACCCCTCGGGTGCGACCGTGCGGTGACAGGCGGAACATGCAGTGAAAAGGGCCCCTTGCGGGGCCCTTTTCACCTTTTGCATCAGATATGGTTCATTGTGCGCTGTCATTGTCCGTGTTTTCCTCCGGCCCGACCATCCAGCGTCCCCTGGGATGGTGGGCGGTGAAGGCGAAGGCGAACATCTCGTCATGGCGAAGCGGCTTGCCCGTGGCGGCATCGGTGACCTCGACCCAGCCGATTTCGCGGCCCTTGGCGATTTTGCGGCTGTCGAGCGGTGAGGCCATGCCCTCGTGCCACACGAGCCGCACCCCGTCCTCGACGATCGTGCCTTGCCGGCGCACCCGCGCGAGCGGCCAGGCACGTTCGCCCACCGCCACCACCCGTGCGAGGGCCGGGATGCCGTGGGGCGGGGCGTCGCCGCGATAGAGATAGGGCCAGTTGTAGCTGTCATAGCGGGTATAGGGGTTGAGGCCGTAGCCGATCTTGCGGGCGGGCCTCTTCACCACCTCGGCGCTTTCGCGCTGCCGGAAGGCGCCCCAGCTCTCGGTGAAGGAGAGGAGCGGCGCGAGCCGCTTGCCGGCCAGCGTGCCGACAATGGCGCGGCCGTCGGCCTGCTGCCACCAGCTTTCGGTCTCGCGGTCATACATGACGAGATTGGCCTTGCGGAGCCGACCGGTGACGCCGAAGGTCAGTGCCTTGCCATCCACCCGCCGGTCCCAGGCAAGGCCGGTATTGCACAGGGGGCACCAGCTGGCAAGGACGGGCACGTCGCCGATGCGGTCGTTGATGATCTCGTGCCACATCAGGTAGCGATGGGGGTAGGCCCGCGGCGGCGCCCCGTCAACGAGGATGACGAGCACGGGTTCGCGCGCATCAAGCCCGTTTTCCTCGCCGACCGGGATCACCTCGACGGCATCGAGAGCCGGGATGCCGTCGCGCGGCGGGCCACCGTCGCCGATCTCCTCGAGCGGCACCACGTGCCGGGTGAAATCGGTCTTCGGAAATTCCCGCTGCCAGTATTTCACCTGATCCTTGACGAAGAACTGCGCCCATGTCGGCCGGGGCATGGCGACGGGCGCAAGGGCGGCCACGGGCAGGGTGGCGAGAAGCTGGCGGCGGGTGGGCATGATCCGCATCGGGCGTCCCCTCATGCTGGTTGCGGGCGGTGGCGCGGCGGCTGCGGCGGTGGCGCATGCGCCGGCAGGCGGCCTCGGCCTCATCCTGCACCCGCAGGGCCGCAAGGCAAGGGGGTTCACGCGATCCTGAACTGCGACAGATGGCCCGACCGGGCCGGACCGGGGGCGCGATCGGGAAGGCCGCTATTTCCCGAGAAGATCGGCGGCCACGCGCACCCGCTTCATCACGTCGGGCGCGGCCGGCGGCTGGCCGCGGGCAATGCCGTCCACCACGTCCATCCCCTCGATCACCCGGCCGAAGACGGTGTATTGCCCGTCGAGATGGGGCGCCGGCGCGAACATGATGAAGAACTGCGAATTGGCCGAATTCGGGTCCATCGCCCGTGCCATGCCGACCGTGCCGCGCTCGAAGGGCACATCGGAGAATTCGGCCCTGAGATCGGGCCGGTCCGAGCCGCCGGTGCCGGCCAAGGGCGAGAGCCGCCCGCCTTCGAGCCGGCCGTGCTGCACGTCGCCCGTCTGGGCCATGAAGCCTTCGATCACGCGGTGGAAGACGACCCCGTCATAGGCGCCTTCCCGGGCCAGCGCCTTGATTTGTGCCACATGCTCGGGCGCGGTCTCGGGCAGGAGGCGGATGAGGATCACGCCGCCCTTCTCGAGCTCGATGACGAGCACGTTTTCGGGATCCCCGATCCCTTCGAGACGGGCGGTGATGTCGGTGGCATTCTCGCTCATGACGATGCTTTCCCTTTCCGGTATTTTCGGGTCGTTCCCTGCCAGATAGGGGAGCGACCGGCGAAAGGGAAGGCGTCTCAGCCGGCGAATTTCGCCTTCAGCGCCGTGACGACCGGGGCGGGGACGAACTTGCCGACATCGCCGCCGAGCCGGGCGATCTCCTTCACGAGGCGCGAGGCGATGGCCTGATACTGGGCGTCGGCCATGAGGAAGACGGTCTCGATCCCGGGATCGAGCGCCCGGTTCATGCCCACCATCTGGAACTCGTATTCGAAATCCGACACGGCGCGAAGCCCGCGGATGATGACGTCGGCGCCGACGTCATGGGCGCATTCGATCAGGAGGTTCTCGAAAGGGTGCACGTCGATCTCGGTGCCGGTCGCGGCGCAAAGCGGGGCGGTGACCTCGCGGATCATCGCCACGCGCTCCTCGAGGCTGAACAGCGGTCCCTTGTCGCGGTTGATGGCGACGCCGATCACCAGCCGGTCGAACAGGTTGCAGGCGCGGCGGAAGATGTCGAGATGGCCAAGGGTGACCGGGTCGAATGTGCCGGGATAGAGGGCGATGCGGGGCTTGCGCGGCGCGGTCGTGGACGCGGTCATGACTGTCTCCCTGGGCAAACCCGGCCCGGCGTGCGGGCCGGCACATGGTGGCAGGCAGGGGCACGCTGCCTTGAAGATGCGGCAAATGCAAGATCTTTCTGCATTGCGGCATGATCTGCCGTCGCGTCTGCGCGGCTGCGGTGGCCGGCCATCGCCCTCCCTTGACCCGGCGTCTGCGGCTGCTAGATCGGGGGCGGGTCTGCATGGTGCCTGCCTGGCACCTGCAGGGCGGGTGTGGCGGAACTGGTAGACGCAGCAGGTTTAGGTCCTGCCGCCGCAAGGCATGGGGGTTCGAGTCCCTCCACCCGCACCAGCGCCCCGAAACGTCCGGCGGACGGGGGGCGGCCCTGCCCGGCGCTCACCGCACCCTCCGGGAAGCCCTCCAATCGGCAACCGGAAGCGGGCATTCCGGTCGGCATTCGCGAAACCGCCTGTTCTTCCGGTCCGCTTTCCCCATCTCTCCCCCTTCCGCGCTTTGCCCTTGCACAGACCTGCCGCCCCAAATAGAAGGGCCCGTGATTTTTCCGCTCCGCCGGGAGCGGACGGCTCCCATCTATTCGAACGAAGGACGACGGCATGCAGGTCAGCGAAACCCTCAATGACGGCCTCAAGCGCGCTTACGAGATCGCCATTCCCGCCAGCGAGCTTGACGCGAAGGTCGAGGACAAGCTCAAGGAAATCCAGCCCAAGGTGCAGATGAAGGGCTTTCGCAAGGGCAAGGTGCCCCTTGCGCTGCTCAAGCGCCAGTATGGCCGCGAAGTCCTGGGCGAGACGCTTCAGGAGAGTATCGACGAGGCGGTGAAGAAGCTGCTCGCCGACAACGACCATCGCCCCGTGGGCCGTCCCGATGTGCGGATGAAGGACGAGAACTGGGAGCCGGGCCAGGATGTGGTGCTGGTGGTCGAATACGAGCTGATGCCCGAAATGCCCGAAGTCGATCTCGGCAAGATCACGGTGAAGCGCCCGGTGGTCGAGGTGGCCGAGAAGGATGTCGAGGAGGCGCTCGAGAAGCTCGCCGCCGAGGCCAAGGTGTTCGAGAAGAAGGACGGGCCGGCCGAGGAGGGCGACCAGGTCGTGATCGACTTCACCGGCAAGCTTGACGGTGAACCCTTCGAGGGTGGCACGGCCAGCGATTACCCGCTCGAGATCGGCTCGGGTCAGTTCATCCCCGGCTTCGAGGAACAGCTCGTCGGTGCGAAGGCCGGCGAGAGCCGCGAGGTGAAGGTGACCTTCCCCGAGGACTACGGCGCCGAGCATCTGGCGGGCAAGGAAGTCGTGTTCGACGTCACCGTCAAGGAGGTGAAGAAGCCTGTCAAGGCGAAGGTCGATGACGCGCTCGCCCAGCAGTTCGGCATGGAAGGCCTCGACCAGCTCCGGGAGAAGATCCGCGAGCAGATGGCCGAGGATCTGGCCGGCGGCGCCCGTGCCGTCGTGAAGCGCCGGCTTCTCGACGCGCTCAACGAGGCGGTGGAATTCGAGCTGCCGCCCTCGCTGGTCGAGACCGAGGCGAAGGAGATCGCCCATCAGCTGTGGCACGAGGAGCATCCCGACCATCAGGGCCATGATCATCCGGAGATCGAGGTGACCGACGAGCACCGCAAGCTCGCCGAGCGGCGCGTCAAGCTCGGCCTCTTCCTCGCCCATCTCGGCGAGAAGGCCGGCATCGAGGTCACCGAGGAGGAGATGCGTAACGCGATCCTTGCCGAAGCCCGCCGCTATCCGGGACAGGAGGCGCAGTTCCTGCAGTTCATCCAGCAGAACCCGCAGATGCAGCAGCAGCTGCGTGCCCCGATCTTCGAGGACAAGGTGGTGGACTACATTCTCGAACTCGCCGATGTCGAGGACGAGCCCATGGACCGCGAGGGGCTGCAGAAGACCATCGACGAGATGGAAAACGAGTAAGACGCGGCCGGCATGGCGGTTTGCCGATGCCGGAAACGGATGAACGGAAAGGGGCCGTCCGCGGGCGGCCCCTTTTCCTTGCGGACCGCAGGGCCATGCCGCTGCGGTCCGCAGGGCGGGTGCGGGGCGGGGGAGATGGCTGAGCCCGGCGGATGCCCGATCCAGCCCGCATGGCCGAGCGGCGACGATGGCGGGGAAGGCCGGGAAGCGAGTGCGAAGCAGCGGCTCTCGTCTGCGAGCTGCTCGATCGGCCGAGGGGGCGGATCTGGAGCGATGGCTTCGCGGCCGGCAGGGCGGGTGCGGGGCGGGTCCGGCCCGCATGGCCGAGCGGCGGCCGGCGGCTCTGTCATCCGGGGCGTGCCCGCCGTCCCGATGGTGTTGTCCCGGCCCGGACATGCCCCGGCTCCTTTCGCATGGCAGGGGCGGAAAGCCGTGATGCGGCCGGCGCCCCCGGAGTGCCTGCCCCCGAGCGGCGAGCCCCCGTTCCGTTGCGGGGCGCACCATTCCCCGACGACTTTCCCTCTGCGGCTTCCCTGGCGGCGCGGCCAGGGCCACGAGCGGCGGCCGCGGCCGGCTGCGCATTCCCTGCCGGCGGCACCTTGAAACCCCGGCGCGGCGCGGACTAAGAGGGGGCGACAGGCAACAGGCGGCCAGGGCCGCGCAACAGGCAGGTGCGTGATGAAGGATCCGATCGACGTTTACATGAACACCCTCGTGCCGATGGTGGTCGAGCAGACCTCCCGCGGCGAGAGGGCCTATGACATCTTCTCCCGCCTCCTCAAGGAACGCATCATCTTCGTGTCCGGTCCGGTGCATGATGCCATGGCGACGCTGATCGTCGCCCAGCTGCTCTTTCTCGAGGCCGAGAATCCGGACAAGGAAATCTCGATGTACATCAACAGCCCCGGCGGCGTGGTGACCTCGGGTCTCGCGATCTACGACACGATGCAGTATATCCGCCCCAAGGTGTCGACGCTGGTCGTGGGGCAGGCGGCGTCGATGGGCTCGCTCCTGCTGGCGGCGGGCGAGCCGGGGATGCGCTACGCGCTGCCCAATTCCCGCATCATGGTGCATCAGCCCTCGGGCGGCTTCCAGGGCCAGGCGACCGACATCGCCCTGCACGCCGAGGAGATCCTCAAGCTCAAGGACCGGCTCAACCGGATCTACGTCAAGCACACGGGCCAGCCGCTCGAGAAGGTCGAGGCGGCGCTCGAGCGCGACAACTTCATGGACCCGGAACAGGCCCGGGAATTCGGCCTGATCGACGAGATCGTCACGGCCCGCGGCAAGTCCTCGGGCGGTTGAGGCCGTCCGCCAGGCAGAGCGGCGAGCTGCCGGGGCGTGTGTCGGGGGGCGGGAGACGCTGCGCTTCCCGCACGCACGGCCCGGACTGACAGCGGGCGACGGGGCGCTGCACCAAGCCGGCACCGTCACCGGGAACGGGCCGAACACCCGGTGGCAGTCCTTACCCGTGTCGGAAGGGAGGGCGCTGCTCGGCCGGTGCCCCGGCCTTCCGGCGAGCCGGCGGGGCGCTCAGCCCACCGCAGCGCCGCCCGGCGCCTTTCCGCCGCTCCGGCCATGATCGGCCGCATCCGCCGGCTTGCCGCAAAAGGCACGCATTTCGGACATTGTGCCTCCCCGATTTCTGTCCTACCTTGTGGCCGTGAGGATCGACCGGCCCCGCGGTCTTGCGACAGGCAGGCAAGCCGGAGCGAGCGGTGGAGAAGGCAGGCGCAGGCAATGCGGCCCGGGGTGAAGGGCGGCATCTTCCCGGGCCGGAGCCGGGCAGGTCGAGACAGAAAAGGCGAGGTTAAGGCATGTCCAAGTCGAAGGGTGACAGCAAGAACACGCTCTACTGCTCCTTCTGCGGCAAGAGCCAGCACGAGGTGCGCAAGCTCATCGCCGGGCCGACCGTGTTCATCTGCGACGAATGCGTCGAGCTGTGCATGGACATCATCCGCGAGGAAACCAAGTCCTCGGAGCTCAAGTCGGGGGAAGGTGTGCCGACGCCCGAGGAGATCAAGCGGGTGCTCGACGAATACGTCATCGGCCAGGAACATGCCAAGCGCGTGCTCGCCGTTGCCGTCCACAACCATTACAAGCGGCTCGAACATTCGGGCAAGAGCGGCGACGATGTCGAACTGGCCAAGTCGAACATCCTGCTGATCGGCCCCACGGGCTGCGGCAAGACCCTGCTGGCCCAGACCCTCGCCCGCATCCTCGACGTGCCTTTCACCATGGCCGACGCCACCACGCTGACCGAGGCGGGCTATGTTGGGGAGGATGTCGAGAACATCATCCTCAAGCTGCTGCAGGCGGCCGAATACAATGTCGAGCAGGCCCAGCGCGGCATCGTCTACATCGACGAGGTGGACAAGATCACCCGCAAGTCGGAGAACCCCTCGATCACGCGCGACGTCTCGGGCGAGGGGGTGCAACAGGCGCTTCTGAAGATCATGGAAGGCACCGTGGCCTCGGTGCCGCCGCAGGGCGGGCGCAAGCACCCGCAGCAGGAATTCCTCCAGGTCGATACCACCAACATCCTGTTCATCTGCGGCGGGGCCTTCGCCGGGCTCGAGAAGATCATCGCCCAGCGGCAGAAGGGGTCGGCCATGGGTTTCGGCGCCGACGTCAAGGCCGAGAAGGACCAGACCACCGGCGAGCTTCTCGAGAAGCTCGAACCGGAGGATCTCCTGAAATTCGGTCTCATTCCCGAATTCGTCGGCCGCCTGCCGGTGATCGCCACGCTGCATGATCTCGACGAGGACGCCCTCGTGCGCATCCTCACCGAGCCGAAGAACGCCCTCGTCAAGCAGTATCAGAAGCTGTTCGAACTCGAGAACGTGAAGCTCACCTTCACCCCCGAGGCGCTCCGGGCCATCGCCCGCAAGGCCATCGCCCGCAAGACCGGCGCCCGTGGCTTGCGTTCGATCCTTGAGGACATCCTGCTCGACACCATGTTCGAGCTGCCCTCGATGGAGGGGGTCGAGGAGGTGGTGGTCAACGAGGAGGCGGTGGAGAAGCAGGCCAAGCCGCTCCTGATCTACAGCGAGAGCAAGGAAGAGCCGGCCACGGCAAGCTGACCGGCCCGCTGCGGCTCCCCATGCCGGCCGTGGCAGCGTGGGCGCATGACGGGCCATGCGTCGCATCCGGCCCTGGCCTCTGGACCTTGCCGGCGCTTTTCGGCAAAAGGTGAGTGCAGACCGGCGCGGCAGAGGCCGAAGCGGAGATGCCATCGCCACTTGGAGGGCCATCGCCGGAAACGGGCCCGCCACGGCGACAGCGGCGGGCGATGCCGGGCCGCAGCGGGGTGCCGAGCCACCGTCCGGATCGGGTGGCTCGGGGAAGGACAATGGATGAGGCGAGGACAGGGACGATGCGGAAACTCCTCAAGCTGATCTTCATCTGGTGGGACACGGCCACGCTCGGCACCTTGCTCTTCACCCGGCGCAGGGGCGTGCTCGTCGGCGAGGACGAGCAGGGCAACCGCTATTACCGCGATCGCGATGACAGGCGCCGCTGGGTGATCTACAACGGTCTCGCCGAGGCTTCGCGCGTGCCGCCCGAATGGCATGGCTGGTTGCACCACATGTGGGACCGGCCGCCGACCGAAGCGCCGCTCACCCACCCCTCCTGGGAGAAACCGCATCTGCCCAACCTGACCGGCACCGCCGACACTCATGTGCCTGCGGGCTCGCTGTTCAGGATCCGGCCGCAGGAATACCGCGATTACGAGGCCTGGCAGCCCGAGTGAGGCAGACGGTGCGGCGGGGCCTGCTGCCGGATTGCCGAGGCGACTTTCCGCCGCTTTGACGCCGAAGCCCTTTCGGCCAATCCCCGATCGCCCCTCCGTTCGTTCGGAATGCCCTTCCGATTCCGATGAAGGGTGGAGGGGTTTTCGATCCGCGGTCGCCGCGAGCTCCCAGTCCGACCGGACACGACATCCGATGCCGATGAAGGGCAGGGCGGCCCCCGACGACCGGAGCCCGGGCCTGCCGCCCCTGTTTCGTCGTCTTCGATGACGGATCGGCGTGCGGGCCATGGACCGCCGCCCCTTCATGCGCCCGCTCGCTGCATGCTCCGTGGGTGCCGGCCGCCAGCGCAGCCGCTCGTTCCGGCTGGATCGGGCAGCTCTGGGCATGGCGATGCGGCATTGCTCCTGTTCCTGCGCTTCGGGCCCGATCGGCGCGAGATTGCCGATCCGCCCGGCTTCTTCCCGTGGCCGGCCATTGCCCTTCTCTTCCGCGCATGCAATTTTCTCCCTGCCAGCCGGATGATGCGCGGCGGGTGCGAGCGAGGAGAGAGGGCCATGTCGGAAAATCTGACCGAAACCCTGATCGGGGCGCTGGTGCTCGCTCTGGCGGGTGCGTTCTTCCTCTTTGCCGCCTCGAGCACCGGCAACGGGTTCGGCGGGCAGGAGAGCTATCCGCTCAGGGCGCGTTTCGATTCGATCGACGGGGTCGGCGTCGGCACCGATGTGCGGCTTGCCGGCGTCAAGATCGGCCGCGTTGCCGCTGTCGGCCTCGACCGGGAAACCTATCTTGCCGAAACCACCCTCGAGATCGACCGTTCGGTGGCGATTCCCGCCGACAGCTCCGCCGTCATCGCTTCCGAGGGGCTTCTGGGCGACAATTTCGTTCAGATCGTGCCCGGCGGCGAAGACAGGATGCTCAAGCCCGGCGAGGAGATCGAGGACACCCAGGGCGCGGTGTCGCTCATCAATCTGATGATGAAATTCGTCACCGGCAACGGGGGCGGCGATGGCTGAGCGCACGCGCCGCCAGCGCGCCGAGGCGCCCGCCTCCCCGCCTCACCGACCTGCAGGCCCGATGCCGGCGGCCCCTCACGGTCGGAGAGGAGCGCGCGGGCGGACCGGGCCGGCCGCCGTCCTGGTGCTTCTTCTTCTGGCCCTGTCGTTGGCCCCCGATGGCGCCCGGGCCGAGATCCGCCAGCTGCCGACGATCACCGCCGGGAAGGCTCATCTCCGACTGGTCGATTACATCAACCGTCGCCGCCATGAACTTGTCCTTGCGCCGGGGGAGCACGCCCGCTTCCGCTATCTCGACATTCGCCTTGGCGAATGCCGCGTGCCGCGCGATGACCCGGCCAAGGACGCCTTCGCCTGGCTCGACATTACCGACAGCCGCGACGGGCGCAGCATCTTTTCCGGCTGGATGATCGCCTCCTCGCCGGCGCTCTCGGCGATGGACCATCTGCGCTTCGACCTCTGGGTGGTGAGTTGCGCGCTGCCGGGCCAGCAAGAAGCCGCCGGGGGGAATGCCGCCGCACGGGATGCCGCCACGGGGGAAGCGGCCACGGCCGGGATGGCGGGCGCAGCCCCGGCCGCCGGGGCAACGCCGGGCGAAGACACTGTGCTGCGGCCACCGCCACGCCCCTTCTTCATCCCGGTCGAGGAGCCTGCCGACGGCTGAGCGCAAGATGTCTGAGCGCAAGGGCAGCTTCGGCCGGGGCGATCTCGTCGATCGCTCTCGCGGTCAGATCGGCCCTGCGGGCAAGGGCGGCCTCGAGCCGTGCCCGGTAGGCCTCGGCCGAAAGCTCCACCGCCCCCATGCGCGCAAGATGGGGCGTCATGAACTGGGCATCGAGCAGCACGAAACCCGTCCGGCGCATCTGGTGCACCAGCATGACAAGCGCGGTCTTCGAGCCGTCAGGCCGGTTGGAAAACATGCTCTCGGCAAAGAAGGCACCGCCGAGGGCGACGCCGAACAGCCCGCCGGCCAGCCGCCCCTCGTGCCAGATCTCGACCGAATGGGCCCGGCCCGTCTCGTGGAGCACGCGATAGGCGGCCTCGAGCCGATGGCTGATCCAGCTGTCATCCGCCTCGGGCCGTTCGGCACAGCGGCGCACCACCTCGCCGAAGGCGACATCGAGCGTCACCCGCGGCCTCTCCCGTCGCAGCCGGCGGATGAGCGAGCGCGCCACATGGAGCCCGTCGAGCGGGATCACCGCCCGGCGCCGCGCGCCGAACCAGCCGATTTCGGGATCGGTGCGTGAGCGCGCCATCGGGAAAGCGCCCTCGGCGTAGGCGGCGAGCATCGACTGGGCGAGATGGATGTCCTGCCATCGAGCCATCGGATCCTGCTCCCGACCTGCCGCCTCCGCCCCGGTTGGTGTCCGTGTGACAGGCGCAATTGTCTGAAAATGCATGGCATCTTCTGCCAGGCGATTCACGGACCGGTAATCCTTTCCGTCCATCCTGCCCCTTCAAGGAGGCAGGACAAGTGGGTTTCTTCGATTTTCTCGCATCCGAGCCGCCCTATCGCGAGGAACCGCTTTCGGTGCTGCGGCTCAACAGGCGCCATCGCTTCCTCGTCGCTCCGTTCGCCGAGGTGGTCAGAGGTGCCCGGGTGCTCGATCTCGCAGCCCATGACGGGCGCTGGTCGCTGGCCTTTGCCGCTGCCGGGGCGCGCGAGGTGGTCGGGATCGAGGCCCGGGCGGCGCTCGTCGCCCGCTTCGACCGCTGGCGGCATGTGCCGGGGCATGAGCGCGTCGTCCTGCGCCGGGGTGACATCTTCGCCGAACTCGAGAAGATGGTGGCCCGGGGCGTGCATTTCGACATCGTCGCCCTCTTCGGCATCCTTTACCATGTGATGGATCACATGCGGCTGATGCTGCTGGTGCGGGCGCTTGCGCCGCGCCTCGTCATCGTCGACAGCGAATTTCTTCGTCGCCCCGGCCCGGTGATCGGGCTGGTGCGCGAGCGGACCGACAACCCGCTCAACGCGGTGCCGCAATATCCGGGGCAGGAAGTGGCGCTCAAGGGCATCCCTTCCCTTCCGGCCTTCGAGCGCATGGCCGAGGCCGCCGGCTTCGCCGTCGAGTGGCATGACTGGTTCGCACTGCCGGAAGGGGCGCGTCGGGGCGTGCGCGACTATTTCCGCCAGGGCGAGATGCGCCGCGGCAGCTGCACCCTGCGGCCGGTGGCAGGCCCGGGGCCGAAGAAACGGTCCCGCGCGGTGGCGGTCATTCGAGCCGGCCTTCCACCGTGAGCCGGCGCGCGCCGCCGAGATAGGGTGCCAGCACTTCGGGCAGCGTGACCGAGCCGTCGGCCTCCTGGCCGTTTTCGAGCACGGCGATCAGCGTGCGGCCGACGGCGAGACCCGAGCCGTTGAGCGTATGGACGAATTCGGGCTTCGCTTCCGGGGCAGGGCGGAAGCGCGCGTTCATGCGCCGGGCCTGGAAGTCGCCGCAGACCGAGACCGAGCTGATCTCGCGGTATTTGCCCTGTCCGGGCAGCCAGACCTCGATGTCATGGGTTCTCCGGGCCGAGAACCCCATGTCGCCCGTGCACAGCACCACTGTGCGATAGGGCAGGTCGAGCCGTTCGAGAATGCCTTCGGCGGCTCGGGTCATGCGCTCGAGCTCGGCCCGGCTCTCCCCGGGGCGGGTGATCGATACCATCTCGACCTTCTCGAACTGGTGCTGGCGCAGCATGCCCTTGGTATCGCGCCCGGCTGATCCGGCCTCGGACCGGAAGCACTGGGAATGGGCCACGAGACGCATCGGCAATGCCTCATGGGAGAGGATCTCGCCCGCAACCAGGTTGGTCAGCGGTACCTCGGCGGTCGGGATCAGCCAGAGCCCGTCCTCGGTGCGGTAGCTGTCTTCGGCGAATTTGGGCAGTTGCCCGGTGCCGATCATCGCCTCTTCGCGCACGAGCACCGGCACCCAGACTTCCTCGAGCCCGTTTTCCCGTGTGTGCACGTCGAGCATGAACTGGGCGAGAGCACGATGGATCCGGGCGATCGGCCCCCTGAGAACGACGAAGCGGGCGCCGGAAAGCTTCGCGGCGCGTTCGAAATCCATCGCCCGTGCCACGGCAGGGATCTCGAAATGCTCCCGCGGCGTGAAATCGAAGGTCCGGGGCGTACCCCGCCGATGCAGCTCGACATTGTCGCTCTCGTCCTCGCCGTCCGGCACGTCCTCGGCCGGCAGGTTGGGAATGGTGAGAAGGAGGGCGCGCAGGGCGTTCTCGGCCTCGCGCAACGCCTCTTCGAGCCGGCCGATCTCGTCCTTCATCTCGGCGACGCGTGTGCGCAGGCGCTCGAATTCGGCCTCGTCTCCCGCTGCCTTGGCCTTGCCGATTTCCTTCGAGAGCCGGTTGCGTTCCGCCTTGAGATTTTCGAGCTCGACAATCAGCGCCCGGCGCCGGTCGTCGAGCCCGATGACACGTTCCGCCACCGGCGCTTCGCCGCGGCGCGCAAGGGCGCGGTCGAAGTCTTCCGGGTGGTCGCGAATGAAGCGGATGTCGTGCATGAGCCGTCCCCTGAAGCGATTCCCAACCTGCCCTTTCTATGGCCGATTTGCCGCGCCGTGGGTAGCGCATGCGGTGGGAAAATCGCCGCGATCCGCACCGGGCGGGCGCTGGCAACTGGTCGCGGCCGCAGTGCTGCGCGGCTCGTAGCCGGGGACATGCGCAGCCGATGTCTGGCGGAGATGATCGGCGGAAGGTGATGGCCGGTTGAACGGCCGATCGGGCGGTGCCGGTGACATGTCAGGGGAAGGAGAGCGCTGCCATGCGCGGGGCGGCACCGGTCGGAGGGCTGCCTGTCGGGGCGGTTTGTGAGGGGATGACAGGAGGAGAGCCGGCCCGGTCGTGACCGCAGGGTTTGCCGCCCAGAGGCGCGGGGGGCGGTGTGCCGCATGGAAGGGTGCCGACACGGTTGGCAGGCGCGCGACACCCGCCTCGTCGCGTGCGCCTGCAAGCGGCCCGGCACGGAACAAGCCGGCGCATCCTTCCCGCGGCTTCATTTCATGAACGGCATCGCAGGTGGAGCCGCTCTGGGATCGCCAGCGTTCTCAGTAGCGGCGCAGCAGTGCCGCGAGCTTGCCCTGGATATCCACCCGGTGTTCGGGCAGGACCCGCGTTTCGTAATTCGGGTTGGCCGGTTCGAGTGCGATCATTGCCCCGCGCCGGCGATACTTCTTCAGCGTGGCTTCCTCTCCGTCGATCAGCGCGACGACGATGTCGCCGTTCACCGCCTGCCGGCCGCGCCGGACGATGATGATGTCCCCGTCGAGAATGCCGGCCTCGATCATGGAATCGCCCTGCACTTCGAGGGCGAAATGATCGACGGCATCGGTGCCGACGAGCTGTGGCGGCAACGGGATGTCGTCGGAATGGTCGCGGATCGCCTCGATCGGCACGCCGGCGGCGATCCGCCCCATGAGCGGCACGCGTGCGATCTCGTCTCCATGCGTGAGGCTGATCTCGGGAGCCGGGGTCAGACCGTCCGGCCGTCGGATGATCTCGATCGCCCGGGCCTTGTGGGGCAGGCGGCGGATGAAGCCGCGCTCCTCCAGCGCCGAGATCAGCCGATGGATGCCCGATTTCGACCGCAGCCCCAGCTCGTCCTTCATTTCCTCGAAGGAGGGCGGAATGCCATCCTTCCGCAAACGCGCATCAATGAAGTCGAGTAGCTGTTTCTGCTTGCGCGTCAGCATGCTGTCGCCCTTTCTTCAGTCCCTGCCCGCCGCTGGCACCGGAAGGCGGCTCCCCTGATGGTCCCGCCCCGCTGAGGCTGTGCCGTTGCATGAAACTTCATCTTCGGCCGGCAATATTGCCTGTCAATCATACGTTGTTCTATTCATGTTCGCTGTTTGTGTCAAGTTGATCCATCAAATTCGAATGATTTCGACAGTTTCCCCTGCGCGGCGTGGCGGATCCCCGACCGGGCGCACGAGAAGCGCGTCGGCGCTGGCGAGCAGCCGCAAGAGGGCGCTGTCCTGGCTGGCGAAGGGCCGGGCGCGGAGCGTGCCGTCGCCACCGGTTTCGAGCGTGGCGCGCATGTAGTGCTCGCGCGCGCCGTTGGCCGGCAGGTCGGCGGCGAGGACCGCCTGTTCGCGCGGCAGGGGGCCGGCCGGCAGGCCGAGGAGCGCACGGATCGCCGGGCGAATGAAGACATGGGTGCAAACGATTGATGACACGGGGTTTCCAGGCAAGCCGATCATCGGCGTATCGCCGATCCGCCCCGCCATGAGCGGCTTTCCCGGCCGGATCCGCACCTTGTAGAAGGCCGTCTCGAGCCCGCTTTCTCCTGCCACCTCGTGCACGAGGTCGTAATCGCCGACCGAGGCGCCGCCGATCGTCAGCACGAGATCGAAGCCCCGGGCCGAGGCAAGCACATCGTGCAGGGCGTCCCTGTCGTCCCGGGCGATCGGCAGGAGCGTGGCGACAGCTCCTTCATTCTCGACGATCCCCTTGATGGCAAAGCCGTTCGAGGCGACGATCTGGGCCGGGCCGGGGGCCTCGCCGGGCCAGACGAGTTCGTTGCCGGTGGCGATGATGGCCACGCGCGGCCGCCGACGGACTGTCAGCCGCGGCACGTTCATCGCCGCGGCGAGCGCCACTTCGGCCGCTTTCAGCCGCCGCGGCGGGGTGACTTCCTCGCCGATGGCGAAATCGGCGCCCTGACGGCGGATGAAGCGGCTGTCCTCGAGGCTGTCACGCAGGCGGATCTCGTCACCCTCGCGCGTCACGTCTTCCTGCATGACGACCCGATCGGCTCCCGCGGGCACCGGGGCGCCGGTGAAGATCCGGACCGCTTCACCGGGGCCGACCGTGCCGGCAAAGCGGCCGCCGGCCGGCACCTCGCCGATGACGCGGAAACGGGCGCCGGGCCGTGCCTCCGCGTCGCGCAGCGCATAGCCGTCCATCTGCGATGCATCGAAGGGCGGCTGATCGCGTCGGGCGCGAAAGGGCGCCGCCAGCACGCGACCTGCGGCCTCGTCGAGGGCGATGCTCTCGCTGCCGACGGGTGCCATCAACGCGAGAATTCGCTCAAGCGCCTCGTCAACCGTGATCATGGATGCTTTCATGTCGCCTCGTAACGTCCTGATTTTCCACCATCCTTGAAGACGAGCCGGATCCCCTCGATCTCCATGCCCTTCTCCGCGGCCTTGAGCATGTCATAGACCGTGAGCGCGGCGACCGACACCGCCGTCAGCGCCTCCATCTCGACACCGGTCTTGCCGGTGGTCTCGACGCGGGCCTCGATCTCGACCCGGCTTTCGGCCCGGTTGCAGGCGAGATCGACCGCCACCCGGGTGAGCGCCAGCGGATGGCACAGCGGGATGAGATCGGCAGTGCGCTTGGCGGCCATGATGCCGGCGAGGCGGGCCACGCCGAGCACATCGCCCTTCTTTGCGGTTCCTTTCTCAACAAGTTCAAGTGTTTGCGGTGACATCTTCACATGGCCACGGGCAATGGCGATGCGCTTCGTCACCGCCTTGTCGCCGACATCGACCATGTGGGCGGCACCCTTCTCGTCGAAATGGGTGAGTTCGCTCATTGGGTATCCTGTCCGGTTGTGGTGAGCGGCCTGCCGAGCAGTGCCCGGGTGGCGGCGGTCACGTCCGCCTGTCGCATCAGGCTTTCCCCGACGAGGAAGCTGCTTGTGCCATGGGCGGCGAGGTCGACGAGGTCGGCATGGGTGAAGATGCCCGATTCGGCGACGCGGATCCGGCCGGCCGGAATCTGTGGTGCGAGGCGGCGGGTGGTCTCGAGACTGACCTCGAAGCTGCGCAGGTTGCGGTTGTTGATGCCGACGAGGCGCGAGGGCAGACGCAGCGCGCGTTCGAGCTCGGCGGCGTCATGCACCTCGATGAGCGCATCCATGCCCCATTCGCGGGCGGTGGTCACCAGCTCCTCGGCAAGGCTGTCGGAGACGGCGGCCATGATGACGAGGATGCAGTCGGCGCCGAGCGCCCGGCTTTCGACCACCTGCCAGGGATCGAACAGGAAATCCTTGCGCAGCACCGGCAGTCTGGCAGCGGCCCGCGCGGCGACGAGATAGTCCTCGTGGCCCTGGAAGGACGGCGCGTCGGTCAGCACCGACAGGCAGGCGGCGCCGCCGGCCTCGTAGGCGCGGGCGAGGGAGGGCGGGTCGAAATCGGGGCGGATCAGCCCGCGCGAGGGGCTGGCCTTCTTGATCTCGGCAATGAGGCCGAAACCTGCCTTCTCCGCCCTTTCCAGGGCATCGGCGAAGGGGCGGACGGCAGGGGCGGTCCGGGCCTCGGCCTCGATGGTGGCCAGCGGTCGCGCGCGCTTGCGGGCGGCGATCTCCTCGAGCTTGTAGGTGCGGATGCGGTCGAGAACGTCACTCATGGGCTCGCCCCTCCGATGAACCGGTCCAGTCGATCGGCCTCTCGCCGCGCGCTTCGAGCCAGCGATTGACCCGCGAGAAGGGCCGCGCGCCGAAGAAGCCACGCCGGGCCGAGAGCGGCGACGGGTGCGGGGTTTCGATCCGCAGGTGGTGATCGCGGACGAGATGGCGCGCGGCGAGGCGGGCCGCATCACGCCCCCAGAGAAGGAAGGCCCGCGGGTGCTCGTCGAGGCGCTGGAGAATTTCGCCGGCGAGGCGTTGCCAGCCGAGCTTGCGGTGGCCGCCGGCCTCGCCCGCGGGCACGGTCAGCACGGTGTTGAGAAGGAGCACGCCCTGCTGCGCCCAGAAGGAAAGATCGCCGCATGCAGGCCTGCTGCCGAGATCGGCCTCGAGTTCGCGGAAGATGTTGGCGAGCGAACGGGGCAGGGGCGCCACATCGGGCGCGACCGAAAAGGCCAGACCGTTGGCATGGCCCGGCGTCGGGTAGGGATCCTGACCGAGGATCACCACCTTCACCCCGTCCGGTCCCCCCGGCAGAAGCGCGTTGAAGACGTCGGTTGCAGGCGGCAGGATCGGCCCGGTTTCTGCCTTCAAGGCATCAAGAATGATTGGCAATGCATTGGAAAAGAAGGGAATGTCGTGCCACTCTTCCAGCCTTCGGGCCGCCTCGGCGACCGCCGCGGCATAGGTGGTACCGGGCGCGGTGGCGGCGCGGCCGGGTCGATGGGTGACGGAAGGGGCGGCAAGCGGCATCGCGCTTCACCCGGCCCCGGCCGCGTCGGCCGCTTCGCGCGTGAAGCGGGCCAGCGCCTCGATCCGCGCGAGCGCCCGGCCCGAATCGATGCTCTCGGCCGCCATCTCGACACCCTCGGCCAGATCGGCGGCCTTGCCGGCGATCCTGAGCGCGGCGGCGGCGTTGAGTAGCACCGCGTCGCGATAGGCCGAACGTTCCCCCTCGAACAGCCGGCGCATGGCGGCGGCATTCTCGGCCGGGGTGCCGCCGAGGATCTCCTCGAAGGGATGGACCGGCAACCCGGCTTCCTCGGGGTGGACTTCGCCCATCGTCACGCTGCCGTTCTCGAGCATCGCCACCCGGCTCGGCCCGGCGATTGAAAGCTCGTCGGTGCCGTCGGCGCCATGGACGAGCCAGGCGGCCTCGCTGCCGAGCGCGGCCAGCGTCTCGGCCATCGGCTTCAGCAGATCGGGGGAGAAGGCGCCGGTGAGCTGCCGCTTCACGCCTGCCGGGTTGGTCAGCGGGCCGAGGATGTTGAATATGGTGCGGGTGCCGAGTTCCTGGCGTGCCGGCATCACATGGCGCATCGCGGGGTGATGCATCGGTGCCATCATGAAGGCGATGCCGACTTCCGCGAGGGCCTTCTCGACGATCTCCGCCGGCAGCATCACCTCGACCCCGAAGGCGGAAAGCGCATCGGCCGCGCCCGATTTCGACGACAGGTTGCGGTTGCCGTGCTTGGCGACCGGCACCCCGGCCCCGGCGACGACGAAGGCGGTCGCCGTCGAGATGTTGAGCGTGCCCTTGCCGTCTCCGCCGGTGCCGACGATGTCGATCGCGTCTTCGGGCGCCTTCACCTTTCTTGCGCGCGCGCGCATGGCGGCGGCGGCGGCGGCGATCTCGTCCACGGTCTCGCCGCGGGTCCTGAGCGCCATGAGGAAGCCGCCGATCTGGGCCGGGGTCGCGCTGCCCTCCATAAGCGCGGCGAAGGCCCGCTCCGCTTCCTCGCGTGTGAGGGGCCGCTCGGCGGCAAGCCCGATGAGGGGTTTGAGATCCTCGCTCATGCACTCACTCCTTCCCGAAGGGGATTGTCTCGTGGGGGGATGGTCTCGTCGGCCAGGTTCTCGCCGGTGCGGCGCAGGAAGTTGCGCAGCATGGCATGGCCGTGTTCGGAGGCGATGCTTTCGGGGTGGAACTGCACCCCCTCGATCGGCAGTTCGCGATGGCGCAGCCCCATGATGGTGCCATCCTCGAGCCAGCCGGTGACCTCGAGCTCGTCGGGCAGCCCCTCACGCGCGACGATCAGCGAATGATAACGCGTGGCATGGAGCGGCGAAGGCAGCCCCTCGAAGACGCCGGCACCCTCGTGGAGGATGGTGCCGAGCTTGCCGTGGACGATCTCGCCGGACTGCACCACCCGCCCTCCGAAGGCGGCACCGATTGTCTGATGGCCGAGACAGATGCCGAAAAGCGGCGTTCGGGACATCGCCGCCGCCTTCACCAGTTCCAGCGAGATCCCGGCCTCGGCCGGGGTGCAGGGGCCGGGCGAGAGGACGATGCCCGATGGTGCCATAGCCAGCGCCTCCTCCACGGTGATCTCGTCATTGCGGACGACGCGGGTGCGGGCGCCGAGTTCGCCGAGATAATGCACCACGTTCCAGGTGAAGCTGTCGTAATTGTCGATCAGGAGCAGCATGGCGCGTTCCCCGGCTCGTGGCCCGTGGCGGCGGATGGCGGTTGCGCCCCCCGGCGGGGGCTGTAATCATGCCCCTAGATGGGCGATCGGGGCGGGCAGGGTCAAGGGCGAAGCGCTGCCCGCACCCGCGTCGCGGCACCAAGGCGGTGGCAGGGCCGGTGGGGGTGCGGCCCGGGTGACGCCTTTCGAGGCAGAGCCCGGAGCCGGGGCACCCGGAACCGGGCGCTGCGGGGCCGGCCCCGAAGGCCGGGATGCGGTCAGGGATTGGACAGGGAGCGGAAGAAGGTCGGGATGGAGACGAGAAGGACCGGCTGCGCATCGGCCGTGAAGGGATCGACCGGAAGGAAGGCGGTGGCGTGGTCGTCGCCAATGCGCCCGGCCGCTCCGGCGGTGCGTGTCGTCCGTCGGCTGCCCGGCCGTCGGAGGGAGGAGGTCTGATGCTGCGGTTCCTGGCCGGTTTCATCAAGGGGCTGATCCTTGCGCTCGCGGCGGCTGCGCTGGTCTCGCTGTTCCTGCCCCTGCCGCCGGTCGCGGTGCGCGAGGAGGCGCCGGCCGCGCTCGAGGCCCCGCCCCGGGATGGGCGACCGGCCCTGCCGGCTCCGCCCGACCATGCGGCCGGCAATGGAACGCTCCCGGCTGTGGCGCCTCCCCCGCCTCCGGCGCTCACGCCGCCTGCTTCCGATGGCGCGAGGCTTCCCGGTGCCGACACGCCGCTTGCACCGCCGAAGCCGGCCGCTCCGCCCCCGCCACCCGGCGCCGCGGGGCAGGGACCGCAGGCACGACAGGGAAGCGTTCCGCCCCGCGACTCCCTCACCGGGGGCGGCATGGAAGACCGGGAAGCGACGGGGCCGGCTCCCCTTGCCGCCCCCCGGCCACCTGGAGCGCCGTCCGGACAGGTGGTCGGCTCTCCGCCCCGTGCACGACAGGGGGGCGAGAGCGTCTCTGCCCCGGCATCCCGACCGGCGCCGGCACCTCAACCGGTCGCGCCGCCCCCGCCGCCTGCAGCCGCGGCCGGGAAGGCGGACGAGACCCGGGCGGCCTCGGCCCCGCAGGCCGCGCCGTCGCCTTCGGCCATGGTTCCCTCGCCTCCTGCGCCTTCGGCTCCGACCGGAGAAGAGGCCCGCCCGGCGGCAGAGACGGAGAGCGCGCCGCCGCCGGCAGCCAAGCTGCCGTCGAAGCCCTCCGCAGCGGTGGCCGCCGGGGAGAAAGACATGCCCGCGCCGGCCGGGCTCGTGCGCGCGGGGGAGGCCGTGCCGGCCGCCGGCTCTTCGGCGCCCGGGCCGCAAGCCGTCCCGGAAGAGGCGCCGCCCGTGGCCGACATGCCGCTGCCGCCCCCCGTCGCCCCGGAGGAGCTTCCGGCCTTCATCCGCTTCGCCCTGCCCACGAGTCCCGCCCCTGCCGCGCCGCGCATGGCCATCCTGATCATCGATCTCGGCCCCGAAGGCGTGCCGGCCGAGGTGATGGCGAAGCTGCCGGCCGGTGTCAGCTTCGTGGTCGATCCGCGCCGGGGCAAGGCCGGGGAGCGGGCCGCCTTCTACCGCACGGCCGGTCATGAGGTTGCCGTCCTGGTGCCGACGGTCTTCGCCCCCTCTGCCTTCGCCGAGGAGATCGCCGACTGGCCGGTGGTCGCCCTCGTCGATCTTGCCCCGCCGGACCCGGCGCGCAGCGACCGCATCGGCCAGCTGGCCACGCGGCTCGGTCTTGGCCTCGTCCTCGGCCCCGAGGCCGATCCGGCCGCGGTCCGGCCCTTCCGCGACCGGGGCGTGCCGGCCGGGCGGATCTTCCAGATCCTCGACGACGAGGGCGAGAGCGCCCTTGCCATGCGCCGCATCCTCAACCGTTCGGCACTCAAGGCGAGGAAGGAGGGCGGGGTGATCCTCGCCGCCCATTCGCTGGCCCCGAGCGTTGCCGCGATCCGCAGATGGATGGATACGCTTCCGGCCCGGCAGGTGACGCTGGCGCCGCTCACAAGCGCGCTTCTCGACACGGGCGACGGGCAATAGGATCGACACGGACGGACGGCAGGGCCGACCGCCTCGGGCAGGGCGGCCCCGCCCCCATGACGAGGGAGGCTGGTGCCTTGCCTCCCCGACCTTGCGCCGGCAACCGATCGCGCCGGGCGCGAGGGCACCGCGTCGCCCTGTCGGCCTTCCGGGTCTTCGGGCATGTTCCGCCGCAACTTCCGCCGCAACGGGCCGGTGCCGTTGTTCTCCTGACCGGCGGTCGTCTCCTATGCGGGCCGGGAAATCTCCGAGTTCACGCCTGTCCGCCAGCCTGTCGGCGAGGCCGGGACGGCGGCTCTTCGGGCGCGCGTGCGGACAGGACGGCGCGGACAGGGTGATGATCGGGGCCGCGGGACCACCCTGCGGGGCTGCGGTCGAGCGGTGGCGCGCCCATTCGCGGATGGTGTCGGCGGGACCGTCGGCAGGCCGGCCGCGCCGCAGGAGGAGGGGCTGCGCATGGGGGCTTCTCGCGGGAATTCGCCTCCGGGCGACTGTCTCACGCCGTGGCAGCCGAAGCGGCTCAGCCGTTCGCAGCCCCGTCTTCGCCGGTCGGTCGGGCGGTGACGGCGCCATCCGGGTGATATTCGGGCACGACGAGACCGGCGGAGATCACCAGTTTGGCGGCGTCCTCCACGCTCATGTCGAGCATGATCACGTCGTCGGCCGGCACGAAGAGCAGGAAGCCTGAGGTCGGGTTCGGGGTCGTCGGCAGGAAGACCGACAGGATCTCCCCCTCGGCCGGTGCCTTGTGCCAGATCTCGCCCTTTGTGCGGGTGGCGACGAAGGCGATGGCCCAGAGCCCCTTGCGGGGATATTCCACCAGGCAGGCCTTCTCGAAATTGGCCTCCGACTGGGAGAGCACGGTCTCGACGATCTGCTTGAGCCCGCGATAGACCGAGCGGACCACGGGCATCTTCGCCACCATGTCCTCGCCCCAGCGGATGAGCGTGCGGCCGAGAAAGCCCCGCGTCAGCGCCCCGACGAGGATGGTGAAGATGAGGAAGATGACCACCCCGTAGCCGGGAATGTAATAGCCGTAGGTGGCCGGCTGATACTTGGCCGGGATCCAGGGCAGGACCCAGTTGTCGATGATCTCGATCGCGGTCCAGATGATGTAGATCGTCAGCGCCGCCGGGGCGATCACCACCAGACCGGTGAAGAAGGTGCTGCGCAGGCTGGCGAAGAACCCGCGCCTTTCGCTCCGTGCCTCTTCCTTCCTGCCGTCCATGCCGGTTCCGATCCTGCTTGCCTGCCTGCGCGGCGCCCGGCCGCTCCTTATCATCTTCTTATGGAGCCTCTCTCATGGCGGCAATCCCGCTTTGCCGTTCGGCGCAGATGGCGGCGGCGATCTCGGCGGCAAGCCGCGCATTGTTGCGCACCAGCGCCCGGTTGGCCTCGAGCGACCGGCCGCCGCTCAGCTCGGCGATGCGGCCGAGGAGAAAGGGCGTGACCGCTTTGCCGGCGATGCCCTTGTTCCGGGCCTCGGCCAGGGCGGCAGCGATCCACGCCTCGACGGTCTCGCGCGGCAGGGCGGCTTCCTCGGGGATCGGGTTGGCGACGAGCTGCCCGCCGCCGATGCCGAGCGCCCGGCGATAGAGATGGGCCTGGGCGATCTCGGCCGCCTCGTCCATGCGGATCGGCACCTCAAGCCCCGATTCGCGGCACCAGAAGGCCGGGAAGGCGCCGGTCCGCCAGCCGATCACCGCCACCCCCTCGGTCTCGAGCACTTCGAGGGTCTTCGGCAGATCGAGAATCGCCTTGGCGCCGGCGGCGACCACGGTGACGTCGGTGCGGCCGAGCTCGACCAGATCGGCCGAGATGTCGAAAGTCGCCTCGGCGCCGCGATGCACCCCGCCGATGCCGCCGGTGGCGAAGACATCGATCCCGGCGCGGCGGGCGAGGATCATGGTGGCGGCGACGGTGGTCGCCCCGTCCCGGCCGCATGCCAGGGCCGGGGCGATGTCAGCCCGCGACAGCTTGGCGACGCTGCCTGCGGGGGCGCGGGCGAGCCGGGAAAGCGCGGCATCGTCGAGCCCGATGCGGATGCGCCCGCCAAGCACGGCGATCGTCGCCGGCACCGCGCCCCCCCGGCGCACCTCCGCCTCGACCTCGCGGGCGATGGCCAGATTGTCGGGCCAGGGCAGGCCATGGCTGATGATGGTGCTCTCGAGGGCGACCACGGGTCGGTTCGCGCCCAGCGCGGCCGCAACCTCGGGGGCGATGTCGAGCGGCAGGAAGTTCGGGGTCACGTCAACACTTTCTTCATTTTCGGGCCCGATGATGGTGATGGGCGAATCATGCCCCCGCGTCAACAGCCCGGGGGCGGCCGCAGAAGTATCCGCGGAGGGCGGTGGGATCCGTCTGAAGGGGAGGACGGGGAGCGCGGGGAGAAAGAGCGACGTGGAGATAGGCGCGGGAGCGGCCATGTGACGGAGGCCGTCGCGTGATCGGCCGGGTCGATGCAGCGGCCGGTGAAGAAACCGGCAGCTGCGTGCCGGGGAGGGCATGCACGTATGGCCGCCCCCGGATCCGGGCAGATCGTCCCGCGCGGTGTTCCCTTCCGGCGGAATCGGGACTGATCGGGAATCGAGACAGGTCGGGGATCGGGACAGATCGGGGGTCGGGACTGATCGGCCGACCGGTGCCGGACAGGCGGAGGCGGGTTGGGGCAGGGCATGGAGGGAAGGGAGGCGCCTTTGCCGGGTTGACCGGGCTGTCGTCGCCGGGTCTGTCATGACAACGGGTGCATTCCGGCACTCGCGGCACGAGGACGTCGGCTGCACCGGTCCGGGCCGCCATCGGGCCCGGCAATCGGGCTGTCAGTCTGGCAAATCACCTGGAAGATCAGTCCTCCGGCGCGTCCGGTGCAAGGGAGGCATTTCTGGCAGCGGCGAGGAGAGCATCGCGGATGCACTTGCCGGAAGGTCAGGACATGGTTCGGATCCCGGGCTGCGGCCGCAAGTGGATGCGACCCGGTGGCGGCGCACGGGCCGGTGCGAACGGGTCGGCCATGTCGCGGCCGCGGATCCGGCATGGAACAGCGGCACCGTCCCGCCGGCCCGCGATCGGGAACGCCGGCAACGGGTGCGGGTTCGGCGCGTGGCGCTCCGCCGCGCACCGGACCGTCGGCGGTGCGCCCGGACGGGCCGGAGATCGGTTGCGCGCCCGCAAGTTGCGCACCGGCAAACGGGGTCTCGGACCGGGGGCGGCCTTCTGCCCCGGCGTCTCATACATCGGGCGGGGCTGTCCTTCCCCGGCCTGCGACATGGGCTGCCGCCGCCTCGCAGGCGGTGCGCAGGGCGTGTGCGCGCAACGAGCGCGGCGGCAGGGGCACCTGCACGGCGTTCTGCCCGGCCGGTGCGGTTTCCGTGAGGGATGGTTGCGCTTCCCCCGGAACCGGCCACCCCGTCGCGGGTTCCGGCGGCCCGGATCTTCCGGCCCGAGCAGGTCTGCCGGCAGTGCCGTCCGGGGGCGCCGTCCGGCGCGCGTGCAACCGGGGTGCGGTCGTTGCATCCGACGGCGCGGCAGGTCGGGGGGGACCGCTCTCGTCGTCC
>WFPA01000154.1 GCA_015487815.1 Albidovulum sp. | reverse complement strand
CCCGAGCATTTCCAGAACCACATCCTTTTCACCAACTACCAGTTCTACGTGGACGAATTCGTCGCCTATGGACGCCGGCAGCTGAAAGACCCTGCCAGCGGCTACACCGCGCTGATCGGCCCCGGCGACAGGGCGCTCGACCCGAAGGGTGCGGATCTGGCCCTGCCCGCCCGGCTGCCGCAGATGCCGGCCTGGCATCTCAAGCGCGAGGACGGCAGCGGCATCACCCTGGTGAACATCGGCGTCGGCCCTTCCAACGCCAAGACCGCGACCGACCACATCGCCGTGCTCAGGCCACATGCCTGGCTGATGGTCGGTCACTGCGCCGGTCTGCGCAATTCCCAGCGGCTGGGGGATTACGTGCTCGCCCATGCCTATCTGCGCGAGGATCATGTGCTCGATCAGGACCTGCCGGTCTGGGTGCCGATCCCGGCGCTGGCGGAGATCCAGATCGCGCTCGAACAGGCGGTCGCCGCCGTCACCCGTTGCGAAGGATATGAGCTCAAGCGCATCATGCGCACCGGCACCGTCGCCACGATCGACAACCGCAACTGGGAGCTGCAGGAACATCGCGGGCCGGTCAGGCGGCTGAGCCAGGCCCGGGCCATCGCCCTCGACATGGAAAGCGCGACAGTGGCGGCCAACGGCTTCCGCTTCCGCGTGCCCTACGGCACGCTGCTCTGCGTCTCCGACAAGCCGCTCCATGGTGAGCTGAAGCTGCCGGGCATGGCCTCGGCCTTCTATCGCGAGCAGGTGGCGCGCCATCTCGAGATCGGCATCCGCGCCCTCGAGAGTCTGCGCGACATGCCGCTCGAACGGCTGCATTCGCGCAAGCTGCGCAGCTTCTCGGAAACCGCCTTCCTCTAGGGCGCCGTCCCGCCTTCGGGCATTCCCTGCCGTCCTGCGCAGGCAGGCACCGACGATGGGCGAAAAAGTGCCTGACGCGAGGTCACCCATGCCACATTTCGTTTGTGCAGAAGCGCCGCGACAGGTTAAATGCCGCAATGCCGACCGGCGCTTCGCCTCATCTCGCCGGTCAACAGCAATAACCAGATGGAGTGACGCATGGCCCAGAAGCCGATGACCAAGACACAGCTCGTTGCCGCCCTTGCCGAGAAGACCGGCAGCGACAAGAAGACCGCCGCCGCCTTCCTCGACGCGCTGGCCGAGATCGTGACCGCCGAAGTGTCCGCGGGCGGGGCTGTCACCCTGCCGGGGATCGGCAAGATCTTCTGCCGCGAGCGGCCCGAGCGCATGGTCCGCAACCCGGCCACCGGCGAGCAGATGAAGAAGCCGGCCGACAAGGCGGTGAAGGTCACCATCACCAAGGCACTGAAGGAGGCGGTCAACCGCTGATCCGCATGCCTGACACAGACGCCAGCAAGGCGGTCGCTTCGGGCGACCGCCTTTTTTCGTGGCCGTGGCGCGTCAAACCGCAAGGATGGTCGGGGAATGCAGCACCGCTCATCCCGGCCAGCCGCCGATCCGCCCGGCCAGTCCGTCACCCACCTGTCCGCGATGAAGGAGCAGATGGTCGAGGATCACGCAGGCCATCATCGCCTCGCCCACCGGCACCGCGCGGATACCGACGCAGGGGTCGTGCCGGCCGCGGGTGACGATCTCGGTTTCCTCCCCCTCGACGGTGATCGTCCGCCGCGGGGTCAGGATCGAGGAGGTCGGCTTGACGGCGAAGCGGCAGACAATGTCCTGCCCGGTCGAGATGCCGCCGAGGATGCCGCCGGCATGGTTCGAGGAGAAGACAGGGCCGTCTTTCCCCATGGCAATCTCGTCGGCATTCTCGGTGCCGGTGAGCGCGGCGGCGCCCATGCCCGCGCCGATCTCCACCCCCTTCACCGCGTTGATCGACATCATCGCCGCGGCAATGTCGGTATCCAGCTTGCCATAGACGGGGGCGCCGAGCCCCGGCGGCACGCCGCGCGCCACCACCTCGATGACGGCACCCACGGAGTTGCCGCTCTTTCGCAATGCATCGAGCGCCTCGGCCCAGCGCGCCGCGGCGGCGGCATCGGGGCTCCAGAAGGGGTTGCGGTCGATCTCCGCCTTGTCGAAACGGTCGCGGTCGATCGCATCTTCCCCCATCTGCACCATGTAGCCGAATATCTCGACCGCAGGAGCAAGCGCGGCGAGCGCCTTGCGGGCCACCGCTCCTGCCGCGACGCGTGCAGCCGTTTCCCGCGCCGAGGAGCGCCCCCCGCCGCGCGGATCGCGCAGACCGTATTTCAGATGATAGGTGATGTCGGCATGGCCGGGGCGGAACTTGCGGGCGATGTCGGAATAATCCTTCGAGCGCTGGTCGGTATTGCGGATCATCAGCGAGATCGGCGTGCCCGTCGTCCTCCCCTCGTAGGTGCCCGAGAGGATCTCCACCCGGTCGGGTTCGCGCCGCTGTGTGGTGTAGCGGCTCCGGCCGGGGCGGCGGCGGTCGAGCCAGGGCTGGATGTCCGCCTCGCAAAGCGCGATCCCCGGCGGGCAGCCATCGACCACGGCACCAAGCGCCGGCCCGTGGCTCTCGCCCCAGGTGGTGACACGGAAAAGACGACCGAATGTGTTGATGCTCATGTGCCCTCCTCGCTCCTGCTGCTCTAGCCGATGCAACCGGACTTGAAAACCGCCGGCCATGCCGCAGCTGGAGCGATGGATGCCTGGCCACGGACGGGACGAACGGTTCGGCCGTGGAGGGAAGGGCTGCACGGCGACGGGGAGGAACCATCCGCCTGGCCCGCAGCGCCGACTTGCGCCTTTCCCGCCTCTTTGCTAGGCAGGGCCTGCCTCGGGGTGCCCGCAAGGGCTGAGACGCACGGATGTGCGAACCCGTTGAACCTGAACCGGATCATGCCGGCGTAGGGAAGGTTGCAGGCAAAGGCCATCCGTCCTCATGCCCTCCACCTGACCGCGCCGCAGCCGACAACGTGGAGGACATGCCATGAAAACTCCCCTGATCGCTGCGGGCCTCGCTCTCGCCTTCGCCCTTGCCGGGCAGGCGGGTGAGAAGCCCGTCCTCAAGGTCTATACCTACTCGTCCTTCGCCTCCGACTGGGGGCCGGGGCCGCAGATCGAGAAGGCCTTCGAGAAGACATGCGGTTGCGACCTGCAATGGGTCACCGCCGGCGATGGCGCCGCCCTCCTCGGTCGCCTCAAGCTCGAAGGCGACAAGACGGAGGCCGATGTCGTGCTCGGTCTTGACACCAACCTGATCGTCAAGGCCCGCGAAACCGGGCTTTTCGCCAAGGCGCCCGAGGCGCCGGCCCTGGACAATCTGCCGGTCGCATGGGCCGATCCCGACTTCCTGCCCTTCGACTGGGGCTATTTCGCCTTCGTTTACGACAAGACCCGCCTTGCGAAGGCGCCGAAGAGCTTCCACGAACTCGTGGCCGCACCGGATGATCTGCGTATCGTCATCGAGGATCCGCGCTCCTCGACACCGGGACTCGGCCTGCTGTTGTGGGTGAAGGCGGCTTACGGCGACAAGGCCGCCGAGATCTGGCGCGGGCTCAGGCCGAAGATCGTCACCGTCACCAAGGGCTGGTCCGAAGCCTACGGGATGTTCCTCGAAGGCGAGGCCGACATGGTGCTCTCCTACACCACCTCGCCAGCCTATCACATCAATGTCGAGAAGGACGATACCAAGGCCGCCGCCATCTTCGACGAAGGCCATTACATGCAGATCGAGGTGATGGGGATCACGCGCACCAGCGATCAGCCCGAGCTTGCCAGGCGCTTCGTCCGCTTCATGCTGTCGGACGAGGCGCAGGCGATCATCCCGGTCACCAACTGGATGTATCCGGTGCGGATGCCGCCCGGGGACCTGCCGGCGGGCTTCGAGCAGCTGGTGCCGCGCGAGAAGGCGATCCTGCTGCCGCCCGAGGAAGCCGCCCGTCTGCGCGAGGCGGCGCTGGCCGAATGGCTCGCCGTCATGAGCGAGTGAACGGCCGCGCGAATCTTCTCGTCTGGACCGGGGGCGGCGCGGCCGCCCTCGTTCTCCTTCTTGTCTTCGGCACCCTCGCCGCACTCGCGATGAAGGCCGAAAGTGCCTCCGGGCTTCAGCCCGGCGACTGGGCGGCGATCCGCTTCACCCTCCTTCAGGCGACGATCTCTGCCACGCTCTCGGTGCTCCTCGCCCTGCCGGTGGCCCGGGCGCTGGCGCGGCGGCGCTTTCCCGGTCGGCAGCTTCTGACGACGCTCCTCGGCGCTCCCTTCATCCTGCCGGTGATCGTTGCGGTGCTCGGACTGATCACCGTCTTCGGCCGGCACGGTCTCGTCAATGCCGTCCTCACGGCTCTCGGCCTGGGGCCGATCGAGATCTACGGGCTGACCGGGGTGGTGCTGGCCCATGTCTTCTTCAACATGCCGCTGGCCACGCGCCTCTTCCTCCATGCCCATCTCTCGATCCCGCCCGAACATTTCCGCCTTGCCGCCGCCCTCGGCTTTTCCGACCGGGCGGTGCGCCGGCATCTCGAGCGGCCCGCCATCGCCCGTGTCCTGCCCGGTGTCTTCGTCACGATCTTCCTCCTGTGCCTGACCAGCTTCGCCGTCGCGCTGACACTCGGCGGCGGGCCGCGGGCGACCACGATCGAGCTGGCGATCTATCAGGCCTTCACCTTCGATTTCGACCTCGCCCGTGCGGCACTCCTCGCCCTCGTTCAACTCGCCCTGTGTGCCCTCGCGGCATTCCTGGCGCTGAGCATCGGCGCCGCCCCCGATGCCGCCCCCTCTCTCGCAACCACCCCTTGGCGGGCCGACGGACGGGGCATCCCGGCCCGTATCGTGGATGGCGGCTGGATCCTGCTTGCCACCCTGTTCCTCATGTTGCCGCTCGGCAGCATCGTCCTTGCCGGCATGGCCCATCTGCCCGATCTGCCGACCGTGGTCTGGCCCGCGCTCGGCCGCTCGCTTCTCGTCGCCCTCGCGGCCACGGGGCTCGCCCTGGCTCTTGCTCTCGGTCTTGCCGGCCTTGCCCTCTCCCTCGACGGTCGGGGAGGACGGACCATCGAGGGAATCGGCTTCCTGCCGCTCGCGACCTCACCGATGGTGCTGGGGGCGGGGCTGTTCGTCCTGCTCTTTCCGGTCTTCCCGCCCCAGGCTCTGGCCCTTCCGGTCACCGCGCTTGTCAACGGGGTGATGAGCTTGCCCTTCGCCCTGCGCGCTCTCCTGCCGCAGATGCGGCGGATCGAGGCCGATCACGGACGCCTGGCAGACGCGCTCGGCCTCGTCGGCATCAACCGGCTCCGCAGACTTCACCTGCCTCTTCTCGCCCGCCCCCTCGGCTTTGCCGCCGGGCTTACGGCGGCGCTGGCGATGGGCGATCTCGGCGTCATCGCCCTGTTCGCCACGCCGGCCGAGGCAACGCTGCCGATGCAGGTGCGGCTTCTGATGGCCAGTTACCGCATGGGCGAGGCGAGCGCGGCGGCGCTGGTGCTGCTCCTTGCCAGCCTCGCCCTTTTCTGGATCTTCGACCGGGGAGGGCGCGCCGATGCTCGTGCTTGACGATCTCGTACTGCAACGGGGTGAGTTCAGCCTTGCCGCCGACTGGTCGCTCGAGGAAGGGCGGCGGCTGGCTCTGATCGGCCCTTCCGGTGCAGGCAAGTCCACTCTACTTGATGCCATCGCCGGATTTCTCGCACCGCTGCGGGGGCGGATCCTCTGGCGTGGCCAGGACATCACGGCCCTGCCTCCGGCAGCACGGCCGATGACGATCCTGTTCCAGGATCACAACCTGCTGCCCCATCTCGACGTGTTCGCCAATGTCGCCATCGGCCTCGATCCGCGGCTTAAGCTCACGGACGAAGAGAGGCGGAAGGTACGGGCCGTTCTGGCCAGGGTCGGCCTTGCCGGACTCGAGAACCGGCGACCCGAAGCTCTCTCCGGGGGCCAGCGTTCGCGCGTGGCGCTGGCGCGGGCGCTCGCACGGGAACGCCCGCTGCTGCTTCTCGACGAACCCTTCGCCGCCCTCGGCCCCGCGCTCAGGGCCGAGATGCTCGATCTCGTGAACGAGACAGCGGCGGAAAGCGGCGCGACGGTGCTTCTCGTCACCCACCAGCCGGAAGACGCGCGCCGGCTCGGTGATCTGGCTTCGGTCGTGGCCGAAGGCCGCGCGGCACCGCCGATGCCCGTAGAGAGACTGCTTGCCGCACCGCCCGCCGCGCTGGCGCGCTATCTCGGCACGGGGGGCGGATAACGAAACGGGCGTGCGCCCCGCACGCCCGTTCCTTCGTTCGTCTTCGGAAGGGCCCGTCATCCCTCGGCCGCCGCCTTCTCGCGCCGGCGCTTCACCGCAGCCCAGAGCGTCTTGTTGGTGAGATAGAGCAACGAGGCCAGAATGGCGAGATAGACCACCCCGACAAAGCCCATCCGCTTGCGGGTCATCATCTTCGGCTCCGCCGCCCACATCAGGAAGGCCGCCACGTCCTGCGCTTCCTGCTCAGCCGTGGCCTTGGTGCCATCGGCATATTCGACATCGTCACCCGTGAGCACCGGCGGCATGGCGATCCAGCCGACGGGGAAGGTCTTGTTCTCGTAGAATGTCTGGCCGGCCTCTTCCTTCTCCTCCCCGGTGAAGCCCGTCAGGAGCGAAGCGATGTATTCCGCCCCGCCCATGCCATAGATGACCTGGTTGATGCCAAGTCCCATCGGCCCGTGGAACCCGGCTCGGGCCTTGGCCATCAGGCTGAGATCGGGGGCCTTCGGGTTGGGGCTCTTGGGGAAGTAGTCCGACGGCCTCGCTGCCCGCATCTCGCCGATGTCGGGATCCATGACCTCGTACTGGGCAGCGATTTCCTTCACCGCCTTTTCACCGAGGCCGGGGCCGTCCGGGTCCCCGAGAGACCGGAAGGGCACGTATTTCAATCCGTGACAGGCCGAACACACCTCGAGATAGACCTGCAGGCCGCGCCGGAGCTGCTTCTGGTCGTAAACACCGAAGGGGCCTTCGAAGGAAAAGGCGTAATCCTTCACATGCCCTCCTTCCTCGGCCGCCAGCGGCGCCGCAAGGCCGAGAGCGGCCAGACCCGCGATGAGAACCGTTCTGATCTTCATCTGTCTCTCTCCTGTCCGCTTCATTCGGCCTTGCCGGCCAGATGGGCCTCGAAATCTTCCTCGATCGTCTGCGGCTGCGAGAGCGGCTTCTCGAACAGGCCGAGAAGCGGCAGGATGACGAAGAAGAAGGCGAACCAGTAGCTGGCGGCGATCAGCGAGATCGTCGGCACGAGCCCTTCGGGCTTCTGCGAACCGGCCCAGGTCAACACGACGAAATCGAGCACGAGAAGCCAGAACCACCATTTGAACATCGGCCGATAGCGCCCCGACCGCACCCGCGACGTGTCGAGCCACGGCAGGAGCAGAAGGGCGATGATGGCACCGAACATGGCCAGCACGCCGAAGAACTTGGCGTCGATGATGCCGCCCGAGATCCAGTTGAAGAACTGGACCACCCACACATCCGAGGTGAAGGCCCTCAGGATGGCGTAGAAGGGCAGGAAGTACCACTCCGGCACGATATGGGCCGGGGTCTTCAGCGGGTTGGCCTCCTCGTAGTTGACCGGATCGCCGAAATAGTTGGGCATGAAGCCGACGATGGCCACGAAGACCACCAGCACCACCGCAAGGGCGAACAGGTCCTTGATGACGAAATAGGGCCAGAAGGGCAACGTGTCCTTCTTCAGCCCGTCCGGGTCCTTGCGGGGATCGACGCCGGCGGGGTTGTTGTTGCCGGTGTGATGGAAGGCCCAGATATGGAGGATGACGAGACCGACCAGCACGAAGGGCAGAAGATAGTGCAGGGCGAAGAAGCGGTTGAGCGTCGGGTCACCCACCGACGGGCCGCCGAGAAGCCAGGTCTGGATCGTATCGCCGATACCGGGAATGGCACCGAACAGACCGGTGATGACCGTTGCCCCCCAGAAGGACATCTGCCCCCAGGGCAGCACATAGCCCATGAAGGCCGTCGCCATCATCACGAGATAGATCAGCATGCCGATGATCCAGGTCACCTCGCGCGGGCTCTTGTAGGAGCCGTAATAGATGCCGCGGAAAATGTGCAGATAGACGGCGAAGAAGAAGAGCGAGGCACCGTTGGCATGGAAATAGCGCAGCGCCCAGCCGGCATTCACGTCCCGCATGATCTTCTCGACCGAGGCGAAGGCCAGGCCGACATCGGGCTTGTAATGCATCGCCAGAGCAATGCCGGTGGCGATCTGCATCGCGAGGGTGAAGGCGAGGACGATCCCCCAGATCCACATCCAGTTGAGGTTCTTCGGCGTGGGGATCATCAAGGTGTCATAGACGAGCTCGACGATCGGCAGCCGCTCGTGGAGCCATTTCCCGAAGCGCGTCTTCGGCTGGTAGGGCTCGTAAGGTTGCATTCCCATCGTGCTGTCCCCCTATCCGAGCTTGATGGTCTTGTCGTCCACGAAACGGGCGACGGGGATCTGCAGGTTCCTCGGGGCCGGCCCCTTGCGGATCCGCCCGGCCGAATCGTAGTGCGAGCCGTGGCAGGGGCAGAACCAGCCGTCGAAATCACCGGCCCGGTTGCCGAGGGGAACGCAGCCGAGATGGGTGCACACGCCGATCTGCACGAGCCATTCGCCACCCTTGTCGAGGGCCCGGTTCTCGTCGGTCGCGGGCGCGTCGGGCGGCAGGTTGTCATTGCGCGCCAGGGGATCGACCAGCGCGGAGAGCGGCACCTTGCGGGCCTCGTCGATCTCCTCGGGCGTGCGGCGGCGGATGAAAACCGGCTTGCCGAGCCATTCGACCGTAAGCTGGGTGCCGACGGCGACATCGCTCACATCGACCTCGATCGAGGCCAGGGCCAGCACATCCGCGCTCGGATTCATCTGGTCGATGAGCGGCCAGACGGCGGCGGCCGCTGCCACGGTGCCGGCGGCACCGGTCGTCAAAAAGAGGAAGTCGCGGCGATCCTGCGCAGCAACCTCCTCGGCGGAAAGCTCCGTTTGCGACACTGCTTCCTCCTTCTCCCTCCAGACCCGCACCTGGATGATGGCGGGCCATCCCCCGAACCGAGCCGCGACAAGCCGTCGCGCGGCAATCGATTCAGGCGGCTGTGTACACAGCGGAATACCGAACGGCAAGTCTCACGCGTCTCTTTTGACCGGGCATTCAGCGATCCGCCGCCTTTCCCGGGAGATCTTGGCCACGGTCCATGCGGGGGTTGACGGGCCCGGCAGCGGCCCTTCATCAAGACCCGGGTCTCATCGAGGGTGCCATGATCGCGCTTGCCGCCTATCAGCCGGACTTTCCCGCCAATCTCGGGCTGCTCATCCGCCTGGCCGCCTGCATGGACGTGCCGCTCCACGTCATCGAACCGTGCGGCTTTCCCTTTTCCCTCAGGGCCGTGCGGATGAAGGCCCTCGATTATGGCGATCTTGCCGAAATCCACCGTCATCTCGACTGGAACCGCTTTCTCGAGGCCCGGGCCGGACAGGGGCGTCTGATCCTGCTGACAACCGGCGCCGACATGCCGCTTTTCGACTGCCGTTTCCGCCCCGGCGACTGCCTGCTTCTCGGCCGCGAGAGCTGCGGCGTGCCGGCCGAGGTCGCCGCCCGTACCGATCTGGCGCTGCGCATCCCGATGCCGGGCGGCGGCCGCTCGCTCAATATCGCCCTTGCCGCCGCCATGGCCGTTTCGGAAGCCTCGCGGCAGCTCGCCCGGCATCCATAGGAGACGGAATGATGAACTGCCTTGCCGCCCGGCTCCTCGCCCTCTTCTCCCCCGCCCGCAGGGGGGTGACCGTGCTCGTCATCCTTCTTCTCACCGCCCTCATCCCCGACCGGGATGCCGAACATGTCGGCGATCGGCTCCAGGTCGCCCTGCCGCTCGCGGGCTGGGCCTGCGCCTTTGCCAATGGCGACGGCGGGGTCTATGCCCTGCGCTTCGCGGCCAGCTGGCTGACGGTACACGGGCTCAAGCACGGCCTCGGGGATACACCGATCAATCGTCGCCCCAGTGGCGGGCTTCTGGGATTTCCCTCGGGGCATACTGCGGCCGCCAGCTTCGGCGCGAGCTACCTCGCCCAGGGTTGTCTGCAGCGCAATCCGTGGGTGGCAGGAGCGAGCGTGATCGCAGCCGGCTTCACCGGCGCCTCGCGCATCGAGGCCCGGGCCCATACCATCTGGCAGGTCTTCTGGGGTGCCCTGATCGGGTGGGTATTCGAACGGGCCTTCCGTCGTCGCTCGCCACGGACTCTCTGGCGGCGTCTGAAAGACCGCATCGCCCGTCGGCACGGCCGGTAACACGGCCGGCAACGGGACACGTCACCCCTCGGGCGGCGCCGTCGCAGCCATGCTCGGCCGCTGGGAGAACTCCTCGAACCAGCTGGCCAGGCCGGGACGTCGCGCCCGCCAGTTGCGGTCGGGATGGCGAAAGTCGAGATACCCCAGCGCGCACCCGACGGCCACATGCCCCATGTCCACGGGGCCGGTGAGATGAGGCAGCCACTTCTCGCACACGGTCCGCAAGGCACGGTCGATCTTGGCCCATTGGGCCTCGATCCAGGGATCGAACTGCTTTTCGGGTGGGCGGATGCGCTTTTCGTAAACCATGAGAATGGCGGCCTCGAGAATGCCGTCTGCCGTGGCCTCGAGGGTCAGCGTCCGCCACAGCCGCGGCACGGGCGGATAGAGCCGGCCGCCGGCGCGATGATCGAGAAAGCGGCAGATCACCCGGCTGTCATAGAGCACCTCGCCGGCAACGACGAGGGTCGGGATCTTGCCGAGAGGATTGTCCTCGAGAGGCAGCGTGCCCGGATCGGTGGGGGTGCCGCCGACCTTGACCTCCTCGATCTCCTCCATCTGCCCGGTCTCGATGGCGAGCACCCGCACCTTGCGGACAAAGGGTGAAGTGTCGCTGCCGTAAAGTTTCATCGCCATGCATCTGCCCCATGGTTCAAATCTGTTTCATCCCTTGCAGGGAGCCTATCGGCCGCATCAGCCGCTGTCCAGAAGATCGCCGCGTGGCGGCCGGCGAGCCTCACGCGACGAGCAGCCGCCGGCCGTCATGACCGGTGACTGTCAGCTCGACGAGAGTGCCCGGCGCATGGTCACCGGAAAGGGCAACTTCGGCGAAATGCTCGGTCCGCCCCGTGCCGGGCGTCTCGACCAGCACCTGCCGCCGCCTGCCCCTCTCGGCCTCGAGAAAGGCCCGCCGGCGGCGCACTCCCTCGGCCCTGAGCCGCTCCGCGCGCTCGCGGATCACCGGCCCCGGCACCTGCGGCATGCGCGCCGCCGGCGTGCCCTTGCGCGGCGAGAAGGGGAAGACATGCAGGAAGGTGAGCCCGCATTCGGCCACAAGGTCGAGCGTGGCGGCAAACATTTCCTCGGTTTCGGTCGGAAAGCCGGCGATGAGATCAGCGCCGAAGACGATGTCTGGCCTGAGGCGCCGCGCCTCGGCACAGAAACGGATCGCATCCGCCCGGAGGTGCCGCCGCTTCATGCGCTTGAGGATCAGGTCATGGCCTGCCTGAAGGGACAGGTGCAGATGTGGCATCAGCCGCTCCTCCTCGGCGAGCGCCGCCATCAGCGCCGGATCCGCCTCGATCGAATCGATCGATGAGAGGCGCAGCCGCGGCAGATCGGGAACCTCGCGCAGGATACGGCGCACCAGATCCCCGAGCCGGGGGGTGCCGGGAAGGTCGGCTCCCCAACTGGTGAGATCGACCCCGGTCAGCACGATCTCGGCATGACCGGCCGCGACCAGCCGGCGGATCTGCGCCACCACCTTCTCGGCCGGCACCGAACGCGAATTGCCCCGCCCCATCGGGATGATGCAGAATGTGCAGCGATGATCGCAGCCGTTCTGCACCTCGACATGGGCACGGGCACGGGTGGAGAAACCGTCGATCACCGGCGCCGCCGCCCGGCGCATGGCCATGATGTCGCCGACCTGACGCCGCGGCGCTGCACCCCGGGCAATCGCAGCCCAGCTCTCGGGCATCATCTTCTCGGCATTGCCGATGACGTGATCGACCTCGGCCATGGCGGCGAAGGTTTCAGGTTCGGTCTGGGCGGCGCAGCCGGTGACGATCACCCGCGCACCCGGATTGTCCCGCGCGAGACGGCGGATCTCCTGGCGGGTCTTGCGCACCGCCTCGGCGGTGACGGCACAGCTGTTGACGATGACGGCATCGCCCAGCCCGGCCTCGGCGGCGAGACGGCGCATGGCCTCGGTCTCGTAGGCGTTGAGCCGGCAGCCGAGGGTGGCGAAGTGCAGCGGCGCGAGCGTCTTCGTCATGGCCCGGCCTCGAAAGGGCGGCGAGGCGGCGCCCCGCCCCCCTTCTCCCCTTTGTCCGCTTTGCCCGTGACCGCCGTGGCCAGGAATTCCCTGGTCAGAACCCCGTCGAACACATGGGAGGTCGGCCCCGTCATCCAGACGCCGTCCTCGCGCCAGTCGATTTCGAGAACGCCACCATCGAGCAGCACCCGCACCTTGCGCCCGACAAGACCGCGCCGGGCCGCCGCCACCGCCGCCGCCGAGGCGCAGGAGCCCGAAGCCTCGGTCACGCCGGTGCCGCGCTCCCAGATCTTCACGCGGATCGTGTCCCGGTCGATCACCTCGACCAGCTCGACATTGGTCCGCTCGGGATAGAGAGGGTGATGCTCGATCACAGGGCCGATCTTGCGGATGTCATGGGCGGCCAGATCCTCGACGAGAAAGGTGCAATGGGGATTGCCCATTCCGGTGGCGACCGGATCGCCCTCGATGGGCAGATGCAGCGTGTCGAGATCGCGGGCGAGGGGAATGTCCTGCCAGGCGAGGAGCGGAGGACCCATGTTGACCCGCACCTGCCCTTCCTCCGCCTCTTCTGCGACGAGAACGCCGCGCTCGGTGCGCAGGGTGAGGCGCTTGCGGCCGCTTTCGTTCATCAGGTGGCGGGCGATGCAGCGGGTGGCGTTTCCGCAGGCACCGGAGAGGGAACCGTCGGCATTCCAGAAGACGAGCCGGGCGTCGGCCTCGGGATCGGGGTGGATGACGGCCAGCTGATCGAAGCCCACCCCGCGATGGCGGTTGCCGATGGCGCGCACCAGCGCCGGCGTGAGAGGCGGTTCGCTCTCGCGCGCGTCGAGAATGACGAAATCGTTGCCGAGGCCGTGCCACTTCATGAAGGGCAGGCCGTGTTTCCGGGATGCGGACATGAGGGCGATATAGCGCCTTGCCCGGCCGATGGCCAGCTACGCCGGTCGATGCCGCAACGGAGAAAGAGGGCCGGGCCCGGCCAAAAAAATCTTCCGAACCGCTTGACGATCCCCGGCACCTTGAATAGACCACCGCCCATCGGGAGCCCGTAGCTCAGTTGGTAGAGCAACTGACTTTTAATCAGTGGGTCGCAGGTTCGAATCCTGCCGGGCTCACCACTGCAAGCCCCTCGCGTCACTCTCGCAGCTGACCGTCGCAAGACGATGAAGGCAGGCGACGAATCTGGAAACCGCCGATCGGGCTGACGGGCTATGGGCATCCGTTCGGCCGCTTCCGGGACCAGCATCCCGACCGGCCGCGGCCGGGGCGGACGCGCCGGAATTCATCCCCTTCCCCTTCAGCCAAGCCAGCTTCCGCGAGCGCGACCCGTATCTCTCCCGCCCCGACGACGCACGAAGGGGAAAATCGCCGCCTTTGCCCGGACCTGCCCCGGCTACAAGTGCTGACGGGAGCGCCCGCGTGCCGGGCCCCGAGAGGCGCAACCCGCCCCTGATCGGCCAGGGGGAGCTGCCCGGACATGTCTTGTCCCGATATCCCGGGGGCGGATGAGCACACCGGGCCCGAAAGGCCCGGAAAGAACGGGCGCACGAATGCAGAACACCACGTTTCCTGCCGATTCCCGCAATTTTCTGGCTGGTTTCGCTGGAGGCGAGTGCCGGAATCGAACCGGCGTAAACGGATTTGCAATCCGCTGCGTAACCACTCCGCCAACTCGCCCACAGCTCCACGTGTCAGGTGCTTAACGTGACTCACGGCCACACGCAAGAGGGCGGAGAGGCTCGTGACATGTGAGGTCCACGGGAGCTTT
>WFPA01000153.1 GCA_015487815.1 Albidovulum sp. | reverse complement strand
TAGATCGAGCCCATGGCGACATCGGCGGTCACGTCGAAACCATCGAAGCCGTGGGAGGCGATCCAGGCTTCGAGCCGCTCACGAGCCTCGGCCCGGGCCTTCTCCTCGAAATCGGGCGGGAAATAGGAACCGACGATCGGCATGCCGACATCGGGGATGACGGTCAGCACATGGATCCGCGCCCCGTCGGGCCGTGCCTCGCGCCGGGCCACTTCGGCCAGGCGTGTCGAGCCCTTCTCGTCGGACAGATCGATCGGCAGGAGGATGGTCTCGATCTTCATCGTTCTCTCCATCAGAAGGCCGGCACCGTCATCCGCCGCCGCTGGACGAGCGCGACGATCAGGAGCAGGATCAGCGCCGGAATGAACATGATCTCCTTCGGCGGCCGTTCGCTCCGCACCTCGACGCGGGCGATGGTGACCGGTTCGTCGCCGTAATAGTCGAACTCGTTGCCGATCTGGCCGAAATGGGGTGTGCCCGGCATCGGCTCCTCCATCTTCACCATGTCGCCCTCGACGGTAACCATCAGCCCCTCCTTGTCGAAGGTTGCCATGGCATCACCACCGACGACGATGATCGGGATGGTCTTTTCCTTGATCTTTCCGGTGTCGAAATCGGGACCACGCACCACGAGGCGGATCTGCTCGCCCTCGGGCCGGCTGGCGATGGTCTCGAGCATGGCCTTGCCGGTCACGCTCTCGTAGGGCGGCCAGATCCTGTCCATCCAGAAATCGGGCCGGAACAGGGTGAAGGCCACGAGGAGGAGAGCCACCGTCTCCCACCAGCGGCTGCGGGCGAGAAAATAGCCCTGGGTGGCGGCGGCGAAGGTCAGCATGGCAACGAGAGCGACGATGAACACCAGCACCGCCTTCACCGGCCCGACATCGATCAGCAGCAGGTCGGTGTTGAAGATGAACATGAAGGGCAGGAGCGCGGTGCGGATGTCATACATGAAGCCCTGCACCCCGGTCTTGATCGGATCACCCCGCGAGATCGCCGCCGCCGCATAGGCCGCAAGTCCCACCGGCGGCGTGTCGTCGGCAAGGATGCCGAAGTAGAAGACGAACATGTGCACCGCGATGAGCGGCACCACGAGACCCGACTGCGCCCCGACCGACACGATCACCGGCGCCATCAGCGATGAGACGACGATGTAGTTGGCCGTGGTGGGCAGCCCCATGCCGAGGATGAGGCTGAGCACGGCGACGAGAATCAGGAGCACCATCAGGTTGTCGCCGGCAACACTCTCGATCACCTGGCCGATCACCTGATGGGCACCGGTCAGCGAGATGGTGCCGACGATGATGCCGGCCGCACCCGTGGCCACGCCGATGCCGATCATGTTGCGCGCACCCGAGATCAGCCCCTCGACAAGGTCGCGCCAGCCCTGGCGCAGGGCGGTGCCGATGTCGTGTCGGCGGAAGAACGCCTTGATCGGCCGATGGGTGAGCGCGACGATGATCATGAACACCGTCGCCCAGAAGGCCGAGAGTGCCGGCGAGAGGCGGTCAAGCGTCTCGGTCCGCACCATCAGGTTCCAGATCAGCACGAAGATCGGCAGGGCATAGTAGGCCCCGGCCAGCAGAGTAGGCGTGAGCCGCGGCGCCCTCACGACGGGGGCGTTCGGATCATCCACCTCGAGATCGGGATATTTCGACGACAGGTAAAGAAGGGCGATATAGATCGCGAGCAGGATCACGAGTGCCACATAGACCGTCTCGCCGGGCATCAGCGGCTCGAGCGCAGCCCTCAGCGCGATCATCGCCCAGGTGGCAATGCCCATGAAGATGAAGCCGGTGAGGAACAGCAGGAGAATGAGCGGAATGGTGATGCGCCGCCCTTCCTTCTCGAGGCCCTTGAGCCCCATCTTCAGGCTTTCGAGATGAACGATGTAGAGAAGGGCGATGTAGGAGATCACCGCCGGCAGGAAGGCGTGCTTGACGACGTCGATATAGGGGATGTTGACATATTCGACCATCAGGAAGGCCGCGGCGCCCATCACCGGCGGCGTCAGCTGACCGTTGGTCGAGGAAGCCACCTCGACAGCCCCCGCCTTTTCGGGCGGAAAGCCGATGCGCTTCATCAGCGGGATGGTGAAGGTGCCGGTGGTGACGGTATTGGCGATCGAGGAGCCCGAGATCATCCCCGTCATCATCGAGGAGAGCACCGCCGCCTTGGCCGGCCCGCCCCTCAGCGCGCCCAGAAGACCGATCGCCACCTTGATGAACCAGTTGCCGCCGCCGGCCTTCTCGAGGATGGCGCCGAAGAGGACGAAAAGGAAGATCATCGTCGTCGAGACACCGAGAGCGACACCGAACACGCCTTCGGTCTGCATCCAGTAATGGCCGAGCGCCTTCGAGAGCGACGCGCCCGAATAGTTGGTGATGTCGCGCACCCATTCGATGTCGCCACCAAAGAAGGTGAAGAGGACGAAGAAGCCCGAGATCACCACCAGCGGCAGGCCGAGTGCGCGATAGACGGCGATGAACAGCATGATCATGCCGATGGAGGAGACGACGATGTCGCCCGTGGTCCACAGGCCGGGCCGCTCGGCAATCTCGTTGCGGAAGACGATGAGATAGAGCGTCGAGACGATCGAGAGGACGATCAGCACCCAGTCGTACCACGGGATGTGATCGCGCGGGCTGCGCCTGGTGAGCGGAAAGGCCATCGTCGCAAGGGTGAGCGCGAAGGCCAGGTGCACGAAACGCGCCTGGGCGACAATGTTGGCAAACTCGTTGAACCCGGTCCACTGTGCGAGCAGCCCCGGCACCTTGGATGCGATGTAGAGCTGGAAGAGCGACCAGGCGATGCAGGTCCAGATAATGAGCTTCTTCTGCCAGCCGCGGGGGTTGCGCGCCCCGGTATCGACCTCGGCCACCAGCGCCTCGGCATCCTCGACGCGCGGCGTTTCCCTGCTGCTCTCGCTTGCCTTCTCTGTCATCCTCTCCCCCGACTTCCTGTCTCCCGGCCCCTCCTGGGCCTCCTGAGGCTGTCTCTGCGGACGCCCTTCACCTCTTTTCCGCTCGTCGATCCGCCCGGCCGTGCGGACTGCCGCTCGCGCAAGCGGAGCCGGCGCGCGCAGGCCCGGACTGTCCCGCTCATGGGGCTAGTCGTGCAATCTTCACCGGCTCCGGTCCTGCTTTCCAGTGCAATCGCTGGAACGTGCCGGCAAATGCGCTTCGTCCAAATGGTTTTCCGGAAATGTCTCCTCGGGATGCGCACCCCCGGGCGGCAATGCCCGGGGATGCGTCCGCGTTCAGAGCCTCACTTCATCAGGCCGAGTTCCTTGTAGGCCTTGACGGCCCCGGGATGCAGCGGCGCCGAGAGCCCGGCGCTGATCATTTCCTCGGCCTTGAGGTTGGCGAAGGCCGGGTGCAGCTTGCGGAAGGTGTCGAGGTTCTCGAACACCGACTTGGCCACCACATAGGCCGCCTTCTCCGACACGTCGGCCGAGGTCACGACCGTGGCCCGCACGCCGAAGGTCTCCACCGGGTCGGGGTTGCCGCGATACATGCCGCCCGGGATCACCGCCTTGGCGTAGAACGGATACTTGGCGACGAGATCGTCGATCGGCTTGCCCTTGACCGACACCAGCTTGGCGTCGCATGCGGTGGTGGCTTCCTTGATGGCCGCGGCCGGATGACCGATGGTGTAGATCATCGCATCGATGTTGCCGTCACACAGCTGCTTGGCCATCTCCGAGCCCTTGTATTCGGTCGCAAGGGCGAAGTCGCTCATCTTGATGCCGAAGGCGTCCATCACGACTTCCATCGTCGCCCGCTGGCCCGAGCCCGGATTGCCGACATTGACACGCTTGCCCTTGAGGTCCTCGAACTTCTTGATGCCGCTGTCGGCGCGCACCACGAGGGTGAAGGGCTCGGGATGGACCGAGAACATCGCCCTCAGTTTCGGGAACGGATTGTCCTTGAACTTCGAAGTGCCGTGATAGGCGTGATACTGCCAGTCGGACTGGGCGACGCCGAATTCGAGCTCACCGGCCTTGATGGCATTGATGTTGTAGACCGATCCCCCGGTCGACTCGACCGAGCAGCGAATGCCGTGCTTCTTGCGCCCCTTGTTGACAAGACGGCAGATCGCACCGCCCGTCGGGTAATAGACGCCGGTCACGCCGCCGGTGCCGATGGTGATGAACTCCTCGGCCGATGCGGCACCGCCAATGCCCACCGCGGCAACGGTAGCCACGGCCAGAAGTTTCTTCAAAGGTTTCATCTGCAATCCTCCCTGGATCTGCTGGCCCCTGACGGGGCGGTTGAACGCTTCTTCGGGGAAGTCGCGGCCCGCCCAAGGGCGGCGAATCACCGCACCCTCCCCAAGGTGCGTGCACAGATTACAAATGAAAAGACGCTTGTCATTCCCTAACTGACGTTATTTCGTTCGCGCCGGCGACAGCCGTCTCATGGCCCGGATTTGCGGCATGGAAGACGCATGAGGCACCAGTTTCCGAAGCCTGCCCCGGCCGGTCCCCCGCGTCGCATGGCCTGTCAATGTCGTCCGCGGCCATCCCGTGGACACGCCCCCGTTCCGCCCCGGCTCAGCCCTGACGGCGCCAATAGGCCGAAAAACGGTCGCGCAGGGCCTCGTAGGCCGCAATCCGCGCCCGGGCCGCCTCGCCCTCTTCGTGGATCAGCTCGGCAAGGATCAGGTCCATCACGCCCAGCGCGGCCGTGAAGCTCGCCAGCGGATGTGCCCCCTTCACGCGGGCGGTAAAGATGATGTCCGGCACGAGATCGGGCGTCACCACGGGGCTGTCGGTCAGGAAGATCATCCTTGCCCCCCGTTCCTGCGCGAAATGGCACGCCTCGATGGTCTCCTTGCTGTAGGGGCTGAAGGTGATGGCAAAAAGGACGTCGCGCGCGTCGATCTCCATCAGTTCGTCCACCGCCGTATTCGCCTGTCGCGGTGCCAGCACCACCTCTGGCAGAGCCATGCGGCCGATATAGTGGAAATAGTAGGCTGCACTCATGGCCGCGCGATACCCCATGACATAGACCCGTCTCGCCGCCCTCATATGGGCAACCGCCGCATGCAGCCGTTCGGGCCGGAGCTGCGCGAGGCTCTTTTCGAGATTGTCACGGGTGACGGAAATGGCCTCGGAAAGACGGGCATGGTCGCTGGCCGGCAGGGCCATCGGGCGGCTCAGCCCTTCACCTCCCCACACGCCCTCGGCGCTGTCGGCGATCTCCCGGATCGTGTCGCGGAAGGGTTCGCGCAAGGCGTCGAAACTCTCGAATCCGAGGGCATCGGCAAGCCGCACCAGCGAATAGGTGCTGACCCCGGCGGCACGAGCCGTCTCGCGGATCGGATCGAGCGCAAAGGCCGCCGGGTGGTCGATGATGTATTTCGCCGCCCGTTGCAGCCCGGGTGAATACTGCGCGATGTTCTCCCGCAATCGGGCGATGACCTCCGCCGCGTCCATGGCTGGCCTCCCTGCGCTTTCCCAACGGCCACTCCTTTCCCCCGCCCGACGGGGTGCTTTCCGAGGCGACGGCCACCCGGAGAAAACATGCGGGGCCGAAACGTTCGTTGTCATACGGATGTTATCACGTTTTCCCGCCTCACACCAAATCCTTCGACCGCCCCGTGACGGATGCGGCGGACGGGTGAGACACGAAAGGCCCGGAGGATCGAGCCTCCGGGCCTGTCTCGTTCCGCAACTGGCTGCGATGATGCGGCTGCGCTCAGTGCAGCCGAGCTTCCACGTCCTTGATCGTCTGTTCGATCAGGGCGTTCGCGTCCTTCGCGGTCATCTTCTTGCGGATGACTTCGGCGGCAGCATCGGTCGCGATGCCGACGGCCAGTTCGCGCACCTCGCGCTTGACCTTGTCCTCGGCCGCCTTGATCTGCTCCTCGGCGGCCTGCATGCGGCGGCGGATGCTTTCCTCGATCTCCTCGCGCGCCTGCCGGGCGACGAGCTCGGCTTCCTCGCGCGCATGGGCGACGATGCGCTGGGCCTGCTCCTGCGCTTCCTTGAGCTTGCCCTCGAAGGAGGCGAGGAGCTGCTGCGCTTCCTCGCGGATGCGCCGCGCCTCGTCGATCTCGGCCCTGATGGCGTCGGCCCGCCTGTCGAGCATCTCGCCGATCTTGTGCGGCACCTTGAGATAGACGAGCAGCGCCAGGAAGAGCACGAAGGCGATGACGACGACGGTCTCGTGGTTCTGCAGCGAGAAGAAGGACTCCCCTGCCGCAAGCGCCGGCGAAGCGGCCAGCAGCATGCCTGCCGAGGCCGGAACGACCTTTCCTGCATGTCTCATCGCGACACCTCCTTCACCCGCTTCTCGACCGCCCGGCTCACCTCCTTCTCGTCGAGAAGATGCGGCATGATCGCGCCGACGATGGTGCCGGCCACGTCGCGGGCGACCTCAGCGACATGGGCAAGGGCGCTTTCGCGCATGCTGGCGATCCGCTCCTCCGCCTCCGCGCTCATGCGGGCGATCTCTTCCTCGGCCTTCGCCTGCGCCTCCTTGAGCTCCTCGTCGAGAGCCGCCTTGGTTTCGGCGATGATCCGGTGCGCCTCGGCGCGCGCCTCGGCCAGCGCCTTCTCGTAGGCGGCTTCGGCTTCCTCGGCCTTGCGCTTGAGCTCCTCGGCCCGTGCCAGCTCGGAGGCGATGGCGTTGCGCCGCTCGTCAAGCACGGCCGCGATGCGCGGAATGGCGACGCGGCTGATGACGAAGTAGAGCACCACAAGCGCGACAACCAGCCAGAAGATCTGGTTGGCATAGGTGGAGAAGTCGAGTTGCGGCATGCCGGTGCTGCCTGCCGCCTCGGCTGGATTCATTTCAGACGCCATGGCATCCCCCTCGAACTGACCCCTGAGCCCCTTTCACCGCACGATCCCTTCGGAAGCGGATCGGTGAAAGAGCGGGCGGCACCCCGAGCCCTGCCCGAAGCGCCGCGCATTCGGCTCACTGGGCATACATCAGGAGAAGCGCCACGAGGAACGAGAAGATGCCGAGCGCTTCGGAGAAGGCGATACCGATGAACATCGTCGCCGTCTGGCCGGGCGCGGCCGAGGGGTTGCGCAGGGCGCCGGAGAGATAGTTGCCGACCACGTGGCCGATGCCGATCGCGGCCCCGCCCATGCCGGTGCAGGCAAGACCCGCGCCGATCAGGGCACCCATCTGGACAAGATCACCTTCAACTGCCATTTCCGTTCTCCTTGGTTTGATTGGCTGCGTTCTGGGTTGGATTGGTCATGTTGCATCGCCGGTCCGGCATGGCCGGTGTGGCGGCACCGCCTTTCGTCAGTGCGCCCCCGGATGCAAGGCGTCGTTGAGATAGATGACGGTCAGGATCGTGAAGACATAGGCCTGGATGAAGGCCACGATCACCTCGAGCCCGTAAACCGCCCCGATGGCGACGATCGGAAAGATGGCACCGAGGCCGAGGATGCCGGCAAAGGCCGCGAACACCTGGATCACCGCGTGCCCCGCCATCATGTTGCCCATAAGTCGGATCGAGTGGCTCACGGGCCGGACGAAGTAGGAAATGAGCTCGATCAGGGCAAGGATCGGGCGCAGGGCGAGGGGCGCGCTGTCGATCCAGAAAAGCTTGAGAAAGCCCAGCCCGTGCCTGACGAAACCGATCACCGTCACCGAGAGAAAGACCGTCACGGCGAGAAAGCCGGTCACGGCCAGATGCGAGGTAGTGGTGAAGGCATAGGGCACGAGGCCGAGATAGTTCGCCGTCACGATGAACATGAAGACGGTAAAGATGTAGGGGAAGTAGCGCAGCCCCTCCTTGCCGGCGATGTCCTCGATCATCTTGTGAACGAAACCGTAGCTCAGCTCGGCGATCGACTGCGCCTTCGTGGGCACGACCGCCCGACCGCGCGCTCCGAGAACCAGCAGCGCCGAAGCGACAACCACCCCCACAAACAGCCAGAGCGTGACATTGGTCGGAGTGTACCAGTGGATCTCACCGCCTCCGAAAAGCGGCCTGACCACGAACTGCTCCATCGGCTCGATCTCGAAGCCGCCGCTCATCTCTTCCGCCACTTCCGCACCTCTTCCGGTTCGCTGCGGGCCGAAGCCCGTCGCGGGGGCCAGGCCCCCTTCCCATTTCCCATCCCTAGCGGGCCCTGCCGCCCTCTTCTTCCCGGCGGCGTGCCGCATCCTCTTCCAGTACCTTCCCGACCTCCCGCGCCGTCTGCAGCATCACCCGCACACCGGCCGCGAAGCCGAGAAGCAGGAACACCACCAGAAACACCGGTGACGTCCCGAACAGATAGTCGATCCCGTAACCCAGGGCGAAACCGACGCCCATGCCGGACACGAGATCGATCACCATCCGCCAGGCCTGCCCTGCCCGCGCGACATGGCCGACCCTGCGCTCGGGGGCACCTTCCATCGCGCTGCGCGCCGCGGCGATCCTCTCCTCGAGAGCCTGGAGACGTTCCCGCTCCTCGGGCGACAGCGCCATGGACCCCTCCGAAACAGTCGCGCGGACACTAGAAAGTCGCCTCTTTCGAGTCAAGCAGGAATGGGAGCTGGGCATGAACCCGTCAAGATGTTGAAAACACTATGTTTATCGCAGAACCCTCCCGCGCGCCGCCAGGCTTCGGTCGTTCGGGCCGCAGCCCCCATTCTCAACCTCGCGGTTGACTGTCGGTTGACCTGCTGGAGCGAAACGCCCATGCTTCCACCGTTCAGCCATTGCCCCGGAGGAGAGCTTGCCGGTCGATCTCGATCTCGTCTTCGCCGCCCTGGCCGACCCGACCCGGCGACGGATCCTCGAAATGCTGCTCGAGGACGACATGGCCGTGAGCGATGTGGCCGACCCCTTCGAGATGTCGCTCGCGGCCGTCTCGAAGCACCTTTCCGTGCTCACCCGCGCCGGCCTCATCAGCCAGGAGCGCCGCGGACGGGTGAAGTGGTGTCGGCTGGAGCCCGATGTGCTGCGCGCGGCGGCGGTCTGGCTCGAGAGCTTCGGCCTGTTCGAGCCGGTGGATCTCGACCGCCTCGAGGCTGCGATCGACCGCACCCTGTCGGCCCCGCTGCCCGAGCTGTCGCCTTCCCCTGCGGACGGCTCTTCCGGCGGGAGCGGCTGACCCCTGCACCTTGACAAGCGAGGGCGGGGGCTCTAAGGGCCGGCAGACATCCCGGAAGCTTCGGCCTTCCGGTCCCGGCCATGGCCCGGGATCGCCTCCCGTCAGCGAGGGTTCGCCCGCGGGAGCCGTTCTCCATTGGCAGGGGCCGTGCAGGCCGATCGCGGGCAGACAGGAGTGGCAACGCCCATGTTCGAGACCCTATCCGAGCGCCTCTCGGGCGTGTTCGACAAGCTGACCCGCCGCGGCGCCCTCACCGAAGAGGATGTGGACGCCGCGCTGCGCGAGGTGCGGGTGGCGCTGCTCGAGGCAGACGTGCCGTTGCCGGTCGTTCGCCAGTTCGTTCGCGCCGTGCGCAAGAAGGCCACCGGCCAGGCGGTGATGAAATCGGTCACGCCAGGCCAGCAGGTGGTCAAGATCGTCCATGACGAGCTGGTCCGCATTCTCGCGGGCGAGGACGACGAAGGAGGCGAGAGCGCCGCGCTCAGGATCGACTCGCCCCCCGCGGCGGTGATGATGGTCGGCCTCCAGGGCTCGGGCAAGACGACGACCTCGGCCAAGATCGCGAAACGCCTGCAGGAGAAGGCCGGCAAGAAGGTGCTCCTCGCCTCGCTCGACACCCAGCGCCCGGCGGCGATGGAGCAGCTCGAGGTGCTCGGCCGGCAGGCCGGGGTGGACACGCTGCCGATCGTCAAGGGGCAGTCGGCGGTGGACATCGCCCGCCGCGCCAAGAGCCAGGCACTCCTCGGGGGCTACGACGTCTATATTCTAGACACCGCCGGCCGGCTCCATATCGACGCGCCGCTGATGGCCGAGGTGGCGGCGGTGCGCGACGCGGTCGAGCCCTCCGAGACCCTGCTCGTGGTGGACAGCCTCACCGGCCAGGACGCGGTCAATATCGCCAGCGAGTTTTCCGACAAGGTCGGCATCACCGGCGTTGTCCTGACGCGGATGGATGGCGATGCCCGCGGCGGGGCGGCGCTCGCCATGCGGACGGTGACCGGCAAGCCGATCAAGTTCATCGGCACCGGCGAGAAGCTCGAGGATCTCGAAACCTTCGACCCAGCGCGCATCGCCGGACGCATCCTCGGCATGGGAGACATCGTCGCCCTCGTCGAAAAGGCCCGCGAGACCATCGAGGCCGAGGAGGCCGAGCGGATGATCCGCCGCCTTCAGAAGGGCCGCTTCAACATGAACGACCTCAAGATGCAGCTCGAGCAGATGCTGAAGATGGGCGGCATGCAGGGGGTGATGGCGATGATGCCCGGCATGGGCAAGATGGCGAAGCAGATCGAGAAGGCTGGCTTCGACGACCGCACCATCCGCCACCAGATCGCGCTCATAAACTCGATGACCAGGCGCGAGCGTGCCAACCCGCAGATCCTTCAGGCCTCGCGCAAGAAGCGCATCGCCAGGGGGGCGGGGCTCGAGGTGTCGGATCTCAACCGGCTTCTCAAGATGCACCGCCAGATGGCCGACATGATGAAGAAGATGGGCCGGATGGGCGGCAAGGG
>WFPA01000152.1 GCA_015487815.1 Albidovulum sp. | reverse complement strand
CTTCGAGATCCTGGAGCGTGCCCCAGGAGCGGGTGACGGACTGGGTGAGCTGGAGCGTCTCGTCGGGGAGCAGCTGAAACACCGAGAAACCGCCCTCCGAACCGCCCGCAGCCACGAAATGATTCCCCCCGAACGAGAAGCTGGTCACAGCGGAAACATGGCCAATGAGGGTGGCGGCGTTGTCGCTGAAATGGTCGCGGGCGATGAGGGTGCCGTCGGAGTCGGCCTCAAGCAGCAGGAGGGAATGGGTTGTCGGGCTGATGACGACGAGATGCCGCCCGTCGCCGAGAGCGGCCATCGCGCCGGGCGCGTCGATGCCGATACCGTCGCTCGCCCCGAGGCTCTCGGCCATCACCGGCGTGCCGTCGGGTCTGATCTGGAGAAGGGCGATCCGGTCGGCGAATGGCAGCGTTGCCGCGACCAGCGGGACGGGGCCGCCCGCGACCGGCAGAAGATGCCCGATGGCCGCGCCCTGCACATCGGGCGTGATGCTGGCGGCGGCAAGTGGTTGCAGATTGCCGGCCGAGAGGCTCCAGCTCCGAAGGCCGCCGCTGTCCATCGCGGCGGTGACGACGATTCCGCCATCGAGCGTGGCGAGTGCGCTCGGCCTGTCGGGGAAGCTGCCCGGGGTTCCGGCGGTGGCAGAAACAAACATGCCGGCGGCATCGAGGGAAAGGGCCCGCGAGAGCGGCGCCGCCTGGCCGCCGGGCACGAAGAGCGGCGGGCTCGCTTGGAGCAGGTGCAACGCATATGGCGCCAGCACCGGGCGGGGCGTGGCGAAAAGGCTGGTATCGGTCAGCGTGGCGCTGCCGCCCGGGTCGATCTGCCAGCTGGCGAAGCCGAGGTCGGAATAGCCGACAAGCCAGATCCGGCCACCAAGTTCGACCAGATCGGCATCATGAATGGCGGTATCGAAATCAGCGTTCCCCGTCAGTGCACTGGCAGACGTTGTTGATGTGAACATGCGCGCTTCTCCTTCTCGGGCAGGAGAGCGGGGCGATCAGGCGGCCACTTGAAGGAATGATGGCAGTGCCTTGTTAAACAGGGAAAATTTCAGGAAAGTTTTTGCCTGTTGTCCGGGAGGCTCGTCAGAACCGGGCAGCGAGGCCGAAGAGGAAACCCGTGTCCCTAGCGCCGGCGACATTGCCGCGGTTGATGGCATGGCTGGCCGCCAGGGTGAGGGACAGCGGCCCGGTCAGTGGCCGATCGTAGCGGAAGGAAAGCTGCATCTCCCGCGCTTCGGGCACGAGCGAAACCTGCTGCCGGGCAAGACCGATCTGCCCGCGGGCATCGATGGTGGGCAGCGTGATCGTGGCGCTGCCGCCCACCGCCGCCGCAGGGAACTCAAGCGTCAGAAAGAGCCGATCGCCGGGCCGGGCGACATCATGACGAGCAAGACGAAGGGCGGCCCCGGCAAGGGGGGTGGGGGTGCCGGTGCCGGCAAGGGACGTCATCCCCCCGCCGATCAGCCCTTCGGCCTCGAGTGTCCAGCCGCGGGCGAGGGGGACGTGCCATGCAAGGGTGAAGAGGCCGAGCCGACCCGCTTCATCCGTCGTCCATCCGGGCATGAGGCCGGTGGTGTCATTTCCGAAGGCGATACCGGTGACAAGCCGCCCCCCTGCCAGCGGGCGGCTGAAGGAGAAGGTGACGCTCGGCAGGGAAGCCCGGCCCGTCGCGCCTTGCGGCGCCGGAGCGATGGAGAAGGCGAAACCGGTCAGCCGCAGCCCGAGCCGGGTACGTGCCGGGAACAGCTGGTCGAGCGTCGCGGGAAGATCCGGGCCGCCGCGCCATTCGTCGAGAAGTTCGGCGCCAAGAGATGGCACCGCGGCGGGCGCAATGCGGCTGGCGGCGTTGATCGCGAAGACGGCGCCGAGCCCGTCTTCATAGGGCAGGGCCGTGCCGGCCAGGGCGCGGGCGAGGGCGTTGCCGCTGCCGCGCCCGGCGCGGGCGATGGGCCTGTCGAGCGGCAGAACGGTGCCGCCGGGCAGGGACAGGGTGGTCGGACCGATCGGCAGCAGAGCGGCCTTCACGTCGAGGAAGCCGTGGCCGAACTTGCGGCTGTAGCTGTGCCGGAAACCGGGCACGAGCTCGACGCTTCCATCCGCCGTGAAGCCGGCAAAGCTGTTGTTCGCCGCGGCCAGAAGACGGATCCGCAGCTCGTTCGGCGTGAGATCCGGGAAGGCTTCGGCCAGAAGGGCGAGGGCACCGGCCACCATCGGTGCGGCGAAGGAGGAGCCGGCTGTGAGAGCGTAGCTCGTATCGCTCGTGGCAGTGGCGGCTTTCCATGCGCCTTCGGCCGTGAGACACCAGGGAGCGGCATCGAGGCAGCCGGCGGAGATGAGACGCCCTGCGGCAATGCTGCCGTTGGCAGTGGTCGCCTCGCCATTGACGACGGCCAGCCAGCCCGCTTCGAGCTCGGGCGCGAATTTAGGCAGTGCTTCGAGAAGCCCGCTCGTCGTGAGCGTCGGGTCGTTGCTGACAGCGAAGACCACGACTCCGTTGGCCGTGTAGGCGCGAAGGGAATCGAGCCAGGCGCGGCCGGCAGGGTCATTCACGAAGAAGTTGTAGTTCGCCGCCGTCGCCGCGTCGGTAACGCCCCAGGAATTGCTGAAAGCGACCGCGCCGAGCGCCCGGGCCCGGTCGGTAATCTCGACGAGATCGGCCCAGCTGGCGAAACTGCCGAGAATCAGATCGGCCCGCGGCGCCACGCCGATCATGGTCGGCGAATTGCCCGCTGCAACCGAGGCGACGGCCGTGCCGTGATTGTCCACCGGCAGGGCCGTGGCGGGCAGGAAAAGACTCTTGCCGAGGAAGGCTTCATGGGTGGTGCGGAAACCGCCATCGGCGATGGCGATGCGCTGCCCCCGGCCCCAGAGATCGACCGCATGGGCATAATGAATGCCGCTCGATAGCAGGGGGAAGGTGTCATAGACGGGCTCCCCGGGGTCGGCGGTGCCGTTGCCGTTGCTGTCGACATACCAGGCGAGATGCTGGATCGTGTAGCGCGCCGAGGTGATGAGGCTCTGCGCCGCGCCCTCATAGGACGCGAAGCTCTGGACGAAACCGCGGGAAAGCAGCGTGTTGCCGGTGGTGGAGAGCGTCCCCGTGTCGCTCTGGCAACCGGCGACGATCAGGGACAGGGCGGCCAGGGGCAGTCTGGACAGAAGACGGTGGAGGTTCGGTCTTGCCGCCGGCCGCGGCGGTCGTGAACCGGTCCGTCTCTGGCGCGACGGTTTCTTCGCGGCTCCGCGCATCATGCTCCGCCCATGTCGGAAAGAGCGGACGGGTGACGGGAGACAGGGCGAGAAGGAGTTGCCGACAGGATATGCGCCATGGATTCACATCATCGTTTCACGAACACCGCAGACAACCCGTGGCAGATCGCGGCCCCGGACACAAGCGCCGTGTGTCCGTGTTCCCCCACCTATCCCCTGCCGGGCCGGCGTCTTGCCAGGCGCGGTCCGAGCAGGACAGGCGCGAAGCGGAGCGTGAACAGGGCGAAGGCGACGAGCCAGGCCGTGGCCGACAGCTCGAGCAGGCCGAAACTGCCAGGCAGGAAGGCGGCGGTGATGCGGGCGAGCGCGGCGACAAGGGCAAGGGCGTAGATCGCGGCAATCAGCGGCCCGGCATGGAGCGGCCGGCCGGTATGGCCGAGCGAGGCACGGGTCATCACCGCCAGCGTCATCATGCCCATGGCGCCGACGAGCCAGCCATGGAGCCCGGCGACGGGAGGTACGGCTTCGGTCAGGGCGGCAAGGCCGGTGAGAATGAAGCCGACCGGCACGAAGAGATAGGCGACATGGAGCACGAGCACGAGCGGCTCGGCGAAGGTGCGTTCCCCTTTCCAGCGGGTGAGGCGGAGAAGGTGGGCCAGGCCCGCGGCGACAAGAAGCGCACCGCTCACGCCGTTCTGCGGCAGCAGCACCCAGGCCGCGAGCGCCGCCGTGCTCAACCCCATCGTCGCCCGGTCGATGCGGCCGAAGGACGCCGGCAGATGCGGATCGCGGCGCTGGACCAGCCAGTTGCGGGTGAAGCTGGGGGTTACCCGCCCGCCGATCAGGGAGATGAGCAGCACCACCGCCGCGACGGCGCTGCGAAGGGCGGTGCCGTCGAGCGCCGCACCTTCCGCAGCCACCTGCCAGTCGAAGACGAGATGAGCCAGGGCCAGCAGGCTGACGAGGGCGGCCACCGGCACGTTACGCCTGTTGCCGCCGGCGATGATCTCGCGCCAGAGGAGCAGCGCCAGGAGCGGCAGGAAGGCCGGCTCGATCCACAGCCTGAGCGCGGGCAGGGCCCAGTGCAGCAGGATGCCGATCAGCCACAATGCGGCAAGGGCGGCGAGCGGCCAGCCGACGACCGGCATCCGCCCGGTCCAGTTGGGCACGGCAGTCAGAAGGAAGCCGGCAAGAACCGCCCCCATGTAACCGAAGAGGAAGCCGTGCACATGCCAGCTGACCCCGCTCCAGGGG
>WFPA01000151.1 GCA_015487815.1 Albidovulum sp. | reverse complement strand
TTCGGCAGAGGCGGTTTCACGGCTGCGCCAGCGCAAGCGCAGGCCATCCAAGCCGCTTGCGTTGATGGGACCCGACATCGCCACCATCCGCCGCCATTGCGAGGTGAGTCCTGATGCCGCCGCCCTGCTGATGGATCCGTCCGCGCCGATCGTGCTGCTGCCCTTGCGCCCCGACCGGGATGCGATGCCTCTCCCGGAGAATATCGCCCCCGGGCTGGATCATGTCGGCTGGATGCTGCCCATGACGCCGTTGCATCATCTTCTTGCGAAGCTGCTCCGTCGTCCGCTGGTGATGACATCCGGGAACGTGTCGGGCCGCCCGCAGGTCATCGACGGGGCGGCGGCGAAGGCGGAGCTCGGCGCTGTCGTCGAGCTCGTTCTCGACCATGACCGGCCGATTGCACGCCGGCTCGATGACAGCGTGACCGTCCTTGCGGCGGGTCGGCCCCGCATCCTGCGTCGCGCACGGGGACATGTGCCACGGCCGCTGGTCCTGCCCGACTTCGGGGCGCCGCCGGTCCTTGCGCTCGGGGGGGATCTCAAGGCGGTGTTCTGTCTGCTCTCGGGACGCGAGGCGGTGCTTTCCCCCCATCTGGGCGATCTCGATGATCCTGCCAGCCTCGCCGCCTGGCGAGAGGCGATCGAGGATCATCTGTCCCTTTTCGATCATGTGCCCCGGGTCGTGGCCGTCGATGTCCACCCCGCCTATCGTTCGGCCCTTCATGGCAGGGCGCTGGCGGAAGAGGAGGGGCTGGTCCTTGTCGAGGTGGCCCATCACCATGCGCACATGGCATCGGTCATGGCCGAGAACGGCCTGTCGTCGGAAGCCGAGGTCGCGGCTGTCGTGCTCGACGGCATCGGGCTCGATGCCGGGGGAACGATCCGCGGCGGGGAGGTTCTCGTCGGAGGATATGGCGCTGCACGGTATGCCGCGCGGCTCGTGCCGGCCCCGCTGCCGGGAGGCGATGCCGCCGCGCGCGAACCCTGGCGCAACCTTCTCGCACGGCTCGACAGGGCGGGGTTCGCCGCTGATGCCGTGCGGCTTCTGGCCGGTCGGCCCCTGGAGCCGCTGCGCAAGGCCGTTTCCGCAGGGGTGAATGCGCCCCTGTCAAGTTCGGCGGGGCGGCTGTTCGATGCGGTTGCGGCAGGGATCGGCATTGCACCGGCGCGGATCGGTTACGAGGGCGAGGCGGCCATGCGGCTGGAGGCTCTGGCCCGGCGGGGGCGCCCTGGCCGGCCATGGCCCTTTGCGCTGCGCCCGGCGACGGATCCCGAAGCCGAGGGAGCCGACCGGCTCATCGATGACGCTCCCATGTGGGAGGCTTTCCTCGCTGATCTGGCTGCCGGCGCTGATCCTGCCGACATGGCCCGCAGCTTCCACGAAGGGCTGGCGAACGCCTTTGCAGCGGCGGCCCGCGAAACCGGTTGCGACAGCTTCGCCCTCTCGGGGGGCGTGATGGCCAATTCGCTGCTGCTCGAATGCCTGATCGAGGCGTTGGGCCCGGAACGCACATTCACCCATTCGGCCGTTCCTCCCGGGGACGGAGGGCTGGCGCTCGGACAGGCGGCCGTGGCCGCCTGTCGTCTGCGCTGAGGCTGGCGGAACGCAAGGGTGATTCGGCTCTCCGGGGAGGCGCTCCGTCCCGATAATGGAAACTAACTTTCCACAACCACCGTATCCGGTTCGCATTCCCTGCAAGATCCTTCTGCAAGAACTCTATCTAACTATCTGAATCTTCCAGATTTTGCGATATGGCGTCTCATGCTGGCAAAAAACCTTTCGGCTCTGGAAAGCAAGATGCTAATAATCATTCCATGTGGGGCGGGTGCCTTTGGCGCCGGTTCCGCAAGCCAGGGACAGGGAGGAGGACAGCACCTTGCAGACGGAGACCTTCTATGACGTGATGCGCCGGCAGGGGATCACCCGCCGGTCCTTCATGAAGTTCTGTTCATTGACCGCGGCGGCGCTCGGTCTTGGTCCTGCATTCGTTCCGAAGATTGCCCATGCAATGCAGACGAAGCCACGCACCCCGGTGATCTGGGTGCACGGGCTCGAATGCACCTGCTGTTCGGAAAGCTTCATCCGCTCGGCTCATCCGCTGGCCAAGGATGTCGTCCTGTCGATGATCTCGCTCGATTATGACGACACGCTGATGGCCGCGGCGGGCCATCAGGCGGAGGCGGCCTTCGAGGACACCATCGAGAAGTACAAGGGCAACTACATTCTCGCGGTCGAGGGCAACCCGCCGCTCAACGAGGACGGCATGTTCTGCATCGTCGGCGGCAAGCCCTTCGTCGATCAGCTTCGCCGCGCGGCCGAACATGCCAAGGCCATCATCTCCTGGGGGGCCTGCGCCTCCTATGGCTGCGTGCAGGCGGCCAGGCCCAACCCGACCCGGGCAACCCCCGTGCACAAGGTCATCACCGACAAGCCGATCATCAAGGTGCCGGGCTGTCCGCCGATCGCCGAGGTCATGACGGGGGTCATCACCTACATGCTGACATTCGACCGCCTGCCCGAGCTCGACCGGCAGGGGCGGCCCAAGATGTTCTATTCCCAGCGCATTCACGACAAATGCTACCGCCGGCCCCATTTCGATGCCGGCCAGTTCGTCGAGAGCTGGGACGACGAGAACGCCCGCAAGGGCTACTGCCTCTACAAGATGGGGTGCAAGGGACCGACCACCTACAACGCCTGTTCCACCATTCGCTGGAACGACGGCGTGTCCTTCCCCATCCAGTCCGGCCATGGCTGCATCGGCTGTTCCGAGGACGGGTTCTGGGACAACGGGTCCTTCTATGACCGCCTCACGAACATCAAGCAGTTCGGGATCGAGGCCAATGCCGACGAGGTCGGCCTGGCCGCGGCGGGTGTCGTCGGCGCCGGCGTGGCGGTGCATGCGGCGGTCTCGGCCCTCAAGCGTGCACAGATGAAGCGGCAAGGCGCCGTCCCCGAGAAGATCAGCGAGGAGGCCTGATAGATGGTTGTGCAGACTCCCAACGGTTTCACCCTCGACAATTCCGGCCGCCGCGTCGTCGTCGATCCAGTCACGCGGATCGAGGGTCACATGCGCTGCGAGGTCAATCTCGACGAGAACAACGTCATCCGCAATGCCGTCTCGACCGGCACGATGTGGCGCGGCCTCGAGGTCATTCTCAAGGGGCGTGACCCGCGCGACGCCTGGGCCTTCACCGAACGGATCTGCGGTGTGTGCACCGGCACGCATGCATTGACGTCGGTGCGGGCGGTGGAGGACGCGCTCGGCATCACCATCCCCGAGAACGCCAACTCGATCCGCAACCTGATGCAGCTGGCGCTCGAGATCCACGACCATGTGGTCCATTTCTATCACCTGCACGCGCTCGACTGGGTCAACCCGATCAACGCGCTCAAGGCTGATCCAAAGGCGACCAGCGAGCTTCAGCAGGCGGTCAGCCCCTCGCATCCGCTCTCGAGCCCGGGCTATTTCCGCGATGTGCAGAACCGGCTGAAGAAGTTCGTCGAATCGGGTCAGCTTGGACTGTTCAAGAACGGTTACTGGACCAACCCGGCCTACAAGCTGCCGCCCGAGGCCGACCTGATGGCCGTCACCCACTATCTCGAAGCGCTGGATCTGCAGAAGGAGATCGTCAAGATCCACACGATCTTCGGCGGCAAGAACCCGCATCCCAACTGGCTTGTCGGCGGCGTTCCCTGCCCGATCAACGTGGACGGCACCGGCGCGGTCGGCGCGATCAACATGGAGCGGCTCAACCTCGTCAAGTCGATCATCGACATGACGATGGAATTCAACCGCAACGTCTACATCCCCGACGTGAAGGCCATCGGCTCCTTCTACAAGAGCTGGCTCTATGGGGGCGGCCTCTCCTCCCGGGCCTGCCTTGCCTATGGCGACATCCCGGAAAGGGCCAACGACTTCTCGGCCGAGAACCTGCACCTTCCGCGGGGCGCCATCATCAACGGCAAGCTCGACGAGGTGCACGACGTCGATCTGCGCGATCCCGAGCAGGTGCGGGAATATGTCGATCACTCATGGTACGAATACGACCAGCCCGGCGTCAGCCTGCATCCGTGGGAAGGGGAGACGCGGCCGCGTTACGAGCTCGGCCCCAATGCCAAGGGCACGAAGACCAACATCATCGAGCTTGACGAGGGCGGCAAGTATTCCTGGATCAAGGCGCCTCGCTGGAAGGGCCATGCAATGGAGGTCGGGCCGCTGGCGCGCTACATCGTCGGCTATGCCAAGGGTCACGAGCGGATCAGGGAGCAGGTGGACGGCTTCCTCTCCGATCTCGATCTGCCCTTCGAGGCGATCTTCTCGACGCTTGGCCGCACCGCCGCCCGGGCGCTCGAAAGCCTCTATTGCTGCGAGCTGCAACTGCATTTCTACGACAAGCTCGTGACGAACATCCGCAATGGCGACACCACCACCGCCAATGTCGAGAAGTGGGATCCCTCGACCTGGCCGAAGGAGGCGAAAGGCGTTGGCCAGACAGAGGCGCCCCGCGGGGCCCTTGGCCACTGGATCGTCATCAAGGACGGCAAGATCGAGAACTACCAGTGCGTTGTTCCGACCACCTGGAACGGTTCGCCGCGCGATCCGGCCGGAAACATCGGCGCTTTCGAGGCCTCGTTGATGAATACGCCGGTGGAGCGGGCCGAAGAGCCGGTCGAGATCCTGCGCACGATCCACAGCTTCGATCCGTGCCTTGCCTGTTCGACCCATGTCCTGTCGCCTGACGGGGAAGAGCTGGCCCGGGTCAAGGTGCGCTGAAACGGCGGGAAACCGCAAGAGGGAGACAGGGAGGGTAGAAAAATGACGACGTCCGCAAAGATGGCTGTCATCGGGGCAGGAGCGGCAGCGGCCGGTTCTCTTCTGGCTGCGGGTCCGGCCCTGGCCCATGTCGGCGTTGGGGCGACATCGGGGGTGCTGCCGGGGCTGCTGCATCCGCTGATGGGGGCCGATCACATCCTCGCCGGCGCCGCCGTCGGCCTGTGGGCGGCACTGCTGGCACCGGCCGCGGCCACTCCCGGCCAGGGCGGGACGGCAGGCAGGCGGCGGATCCGGGCGCTGCTGCTGCCGCCGGGGCTCTTCCTTGCCGGCATGATGGTCGGGGCGAGCCTCGGCTGGGCGGGAGTGGCCCTGCCGATGGTCGAGGCGGCGATCGCCCTTTCCGTGATCGCCTTCGGCCTGATGGTGGCCTTCCGCACCCCGCGGGCTGCGGGTCTTCTGGCCATCGGCGGCTTCGCCCTCTTTCATGGTCACGCCCATGCCGCCGAAGCGGCCGGCAGCGTGCTGGCCTATCTTTCGGGCTTCGTGATCACCACGGCCGGGCTCCACCTGGCGGGGCTTGGCCTCGGCGCCCTGGTCATGCGTCAGCCCGCATTGCGTCGCCTTGCCGGCATCGGCACCGCCCTTGCCGGTGTTGCGATCTTGGCCAGCTGAGGGAGGGAGTGATGACGGACACGGTCCGCGACCAGCAAAGCAGCTGCGTGAGCATCTACGTGTATGAAGTTCCCGTGCGGATATGGCACTGGACGAACGCCCTGGCCATCACCGTGCTGGCGGTCACCGGCTATTTCATCGGTTCTCCGCCGCCCAGCATGGGCACCGGAGAAGCCTATGACCAGTTCATCTTCGGCTATATCCGCTTCACCCATTTTGCGGCCGGCTACATTCTCGCAGTCGCCTGGATCGGCCGGATATACTGGGCGTTCGTGGGCAATCATCATGCGCGCGAACTCTTCTACCTCCCGGTCTGGGATCGCCGGTGGTGGCAGGATCTGTTCACCGTCGTGCGCTGGTATCTTTTCCTCGAAAGGCAGCCCAAGGCCTTCGTGGGGCACAATCCGCTGGCGCGGCTGGCCATGTTCTTCTTCTTCACCCTCGGCGTGACCTTCATGATCTTCACCGGTTTCGCCCTCTACTCGGAAGGGGCGGGGCAGGGCAGCTGGCAGGACGCCCTCTTCGGCTGGGTCATTCCCCTCTTCGGGCAGAGCCAAGATGTGCACACGCTGCACCATCTGGGCATGTGGTGGATCATCATCTTCGTGATCATTCACGTCTATGTCGCCATCCGCGAGGACATCATGTCCCGCACGACGATTGTCTCGACGATGATCTCCGGCGAAAGGACCTTCAAGGATGGCAACCCTGACTGACCGGAACGGCATGAACGGGTGCGCGGCGACATCACCCCCGCCGCGCACCCTCGTCCTGGGCATCGGCAACGTGCTCTGGGCGGATGAGGGTTTCGGCGTGCGGGCGGTGGAACGGCTCCATGAAGCATGGGAGCTGCCTGCCGGTGTCACGCTGATGGACGGGGGGACGCAGGGTCTCTACCTGCTGCATCATGTGGAGGCGTGCGAGGCGCTGATCGTTTTCGATGCCGTCGATTACGGACTTGCGCCGGGAGAGATGAAGCTGGTCGAGGATGACGAAGTTCCCGCCTTTCTCGGCGTGAAGAAGATGAGCCTTCACCAGACCGGCTTTCAGGAGGTCATCGCCACGGCCCGGCTCAAGGGGTGGGAGCCCCGCCGGATGCTGCTGATCGGGGTGCAGCCCGAGGAACTCGAGGATTACGGGGGCGGGCTGCGACCGATCGTGGCGGCGCGGCTCGACGAGGCGGTGACCTGTGCCATCGACGAGCTCCGCCGGCTCGGGCATGTGCCCCGGCGCCGCCGCGGAAGCCGGCCGCCGGAGCCGCTCTCGGCGCCGGCCATCAGCCGGGAATCCTACGAAGCAGGCCGCCCCTCGGCCGAGGAGGCCTGCCGCGTCGGGGATGCGCGCTTTCTCACTCTCCTTCCCGGGGAGAAGGGCTGATGTGTCTTGGCATCCCCATGCGGATCGTCGAGAGCCTGGGACTTGCGGCCATTGCCGAACGGAGCGACGGCACGCGGGAGCAGATCGATCTTTCTCTCGTCGGGCCGCAACCCGCCGGCTGCCACGTGCTCGTTTTCCTCGGAGCGGCACGCGAGACGCTTGACCCCGCACGCGCCGCCGAGATCGAGCGGGCCATCGATGCGCTCGGGCGGGTGATGACGGGGGGGGAGATCGGGGATGCCTTCGCCGATCTCGAAGGCCGTGAACCACCGCTGCCGCCCCATCTTGCCGCCGCTCTCGCGGAGGGGCGGAAGACCGGGTGAGGCGCGCATGACAAGAGGCGGCAAGGGATTCGGCAACATCCGATGGAGCATGCAGGGACGTGAGGGAGAACAGATGCCATCATCACCGCTGATCGAGAGGCTGACCGGAACCTTCGGCTATCCGCGGCTCGAAAGCATCGAGGCATTCGATGCCTTCGTCGGTGGGCCGGGGGTGCATCTCGTCTTCGTGCCCGGGGATCCTGCACGCAATCTCGAGACCGACGACGTGGCTGTCATCCTGCCCGAGATCGTCGCCGCCTTCGAGGGGCGGTTCGATGTCGCCGTCGCCACCGATGCCATCGAACGGTTGGTGCGGGAGCGGGCGGAGAGCTTCCAGACGCCGAACCTGATCTTCTGGCGGGAGGGGCGGCTTCTGGGCGACATTCCGAAGGTGCGGGACTGGGACGACTACATGGCCCGGGTGCAGGCGATCCTGGCTTCACCCGGCCGGGCCGTGGCCTGACGCGGAAGAGGGAGAAAGGACGATGGTTGGCAATTTCTTCATGCCGCCCGCGGGTTTCGGCCCCGGTTCGCAGACGGTCCCCGAAGAGGATCGGCTTGACTGGCTGCCGCTGCCTTCGGGCATGCGCACCTTCGAGATGCACATTCCCGACGTGGATGATCCCGCGGCCATTGCCCCGGCTCTGGCCCTGATGCGCGGCGTGGCTGCCGCCTGCCGCCGCGTGGCGGCGGGCGGGGCGCCCGAGACCTTCGATCTTGCTCCGCTCGACGAGAAGAACCGTCGTCTGATCGCCGAGACGATGGGAATGGGCGAGGTCTCCCTTCGCATTCCGGGCGCTCCGGGAGGGGAGCGCCTCGGTCAGGAAAGCGTCTTTGCCGGCGTGTGGCAGGTGGCTGGGCCGGGGCATGACGTGCTGGAGGTGGCCCCGGTGCCGAGCGATGCCGTGACCCATGCCTTCCGGCAGGTCCGCCCCGGGGCCGGCGCCGCCACACCGCGCGGCGACGGGGTGGTGAATGCTCCTCCCATCCTGACGGAACTCGTCGACAAGGCCGCGACATACAGCCCCGGTGATGAGCCCCATGTGGTGAATCTCACGCTTCTTCCCCACACGCCCGAGGATCTTGCCTGGCTTGATCTGGCGCTGGGAGAAGGCGGCGTGATCTTCCTTTCGCGCGGCTACGGCAACTGCCGGGTCACGGCGACGGGCCATGCGCCGATCTGGCGGGTGCAGTTCTTCAACTCCATGGACACGCTGATCCTCGACACTTTCGAGGTCACGGAAATGCCCGAGGTCGTGCTCGCGGCGCAGGAAGACCTTGCCGATTCGGCGGATCGGATCGAGGAAGTTCTGGAGGCGATCCAATGACGGCGCCCACCTTCGAAGGCAGTTATCTCGGGGCCGATGCCAAGATCTCCGATCAGGCGATCATGGAGTGCAAGATCTGCTGGACCCCTTACGATCCGGCCGAAGGGGACGAGACGCGATCGATACTGCCCGGCACCCCGTTCCGGGCTCTGCCGAGCGATTGGAAGTGCCCCAATTGCGACGCGCCCAAGGAGCAGTTCATGGTGCGGGAGGATCCGGCGGCCGGCCTGCAGGCGGCGCAGGTCGGCGCGGTCGCAACGCCCCGCCACTCCGAAGGGGAAGGCGTTTCCGAAAGAGGCGCCGGGAGGGACGACTGGCTGTCCGGGAAGGTCGCGGCGCTTGTCGCCGAGTTTCGCGAGATCCATGCCTCGCGCATGCGCGATGTGCCCTTCACCAACAAGGCGCTGCATGTGGAGGCGGTCGGTTTCCGCCTCTGGGAAGGGCACGGCCTGGGGGTGCTGATCACGCCGTGGATGATGTCGCTCGTGCTCCTTCCCGGCCCGGAAGACGACTGGGACGGGCATGCGACCGGGGAAAGTTCGGTCATGCGCTTCCCGTCGGGTGAATATGAATTCATTCATGCCTGCCGGCCCGCCCTGGGCGCCTACAAGAGCTGTTCGCTCTTTTCGCCGATGGGAGAATTCGCCGCCCAGCTCCAGGCAAAGGAGGTGGCTCGGGCGGTGATGGTCGAGCTGTTCAATCCCGCCAATCGGGAGGAGACCGACCGTCGGGCCGAGATCCGGCAGGCGGCGGAGGCGTGGCAGGAAGCACGCCGGGAACTCGAAGAGGCGGCTGCGGAACTGGCCATCCCGGCCGCTCCGTCACGGCGCAAGGTAATCACCGGAGGTCTGGCCGAGGAATGAACGCTCCCTTCCAGCCCGGTCAGCTGATCCTGCATCCTCCTTCCCGCGGGGGCGGATGGAAGATCGTGCCGCCGCGGCCCCTGCCCGTGGAGCGGCTGCTTGTCGGGCGGCGCGTGGAGGAGGCGGTGCGCCTGGTGCCGCTGCTGTTCAATGTCTGTGCTGCCGCGCAGCTTGTGGCCGTTCGGGCAGCGTTCGGCCTGCCTGACGATCCCGCCCATCGCCGGGCACTTGTCGCCGAGCGCATCCGCGAACATCGGCGCAAGCTGTGGTTCGAGCTGCCGGCCCTCATGGGGCTGAATGGCGGAGGTGCGGAGGAGCGGCTGATCGAGGAAACGCCATCGGGCCTTGATTCCTGGATGAGGCGCGCGGGCGCAGCAGGTGCGGTGCTGCGACGGCTGATGGCATGGCCCGAAGAGGTCGGCCGGGTTCACCTGCCCCTGTTCGATGCCTCTCCCGACTGGCCGCATCCGTTGTGCGGAGGGATGCCGGTCGAGAATTCGCTTGCCGTGCTCTGGAGAGGGCATCCGCTGCTCGACTGGATCGAGACGCGGCGGGGGCGCGGGCCGGTTTGGCGTTTCGTTCTGCGGCTTCTCGATTATTCGGCACTCGCCGACGGCGCCGGACCCGGATTGGGGGCCGTGACCGCGCGGGGGCGGCTTCTGGTGCGGGCAGAGCTGGAAGAGGGCCGCGTGCGGTGTTTCGAGCGTCTGACGCCGACCGATTTCCTCGTCGTTCCCGACGGGCTGCTTGCGCGGCTGGTGGAGGGGCTGACAGTGGACGATCCGCGTCTGCCGGTCCTTGTCGCCCTTGCGGACCCGTGTGTTTCGTGGATCATCCGGGAGAAGGCCGAGGGGACAACGGAGCGGGGAGGGCGCATACATGCATGAGATGTCCCTGTGCGAAGGCATCCTGCAGATCGTCGAGGACGCCGCCCGCCGCGAGGGTTTCTCGCAGGTCAGGCGCATACGTCTCGAGGTGGGGCGGCTGGCCGGTGTCGAGATCGGGGCGCTCGAATTCGCCTTCGACGTGGTGATGCGCGGTTCGGTGGCCGAGGGGGCCGCGCTCGAGATCATCGAGCTGCCGGGCCGGGCGCTGTGCTTTTCCTGCGGCGAGACGGTGGAAGTGGTCAGCCGGCTCGATCCGTGCCCCCTCTGCGGAGGAGCGCGGCTGGCGCCTTCGGGCGGAGACGAGATGCGAATACGGGATCTGGAGGTGATCTGATGTGCACGACATGCGGATGCGGTGCCGGTGAGGTGCGGATCGAGGGCCATGGCCCGAAGGATGGGGCGGTGCCCGGGCCGGAAGGCGGGCATGGCGAAGTTGCGCGGCGGGATCCCCACGATCATCACGATCATGAGGCCGTTTCCCATCGCCATGCCCATCATCGCCATCACCACGACGGGGCTCACCAAGGCCATGGCGGCAGCGATCTGCATTACGGCACGGGACCGGCGCGCAGCCATGCTCCCGGCCTCTCGCAATCGCGCATGGTCGAGATCGAGACCGCGATCCTGGCCAAGAACGACCGATATGCGGCGGCAAACCGGCAGCGGTTCGCCGAGCAGGGCATTCTCGCCCTCAATCTCGTCTCCTCCCCCGGATCGGGAAAGACCACCCTTCTCGTGCGGACCATCGAACGGCTGTCGGAACGCCGTCCGCCGGTTCCGATCGCCGTGATCGAGGGGGACCAGGAAACGGCCAATGATGCGGACCGCATCCGCGCCACCGGTGTGCCGGCCCTTCAGGTCAATACCGGAAAGGGCTGCCATCTCGATGCCCACATGGTCGGTCATGCGCTCGATCATCTGCAGCCGGCTGATCACGCCATCCTGTTCATCGAGAATGTGGGCAATCTGGTTTGCCCCGCGGCCTTCGATCTCGGGGAGGCGGCGAAGGTGGCGATCCTGTCCGTCACGGAGGGCGAGGACAAGCCGCTGAAATACCCCGACATGTTCGCCGCCGCCGAGATCGTTCTCCTCAACAAGGTCGATCTGGCGCCCCATTGCGATGTCGACCTGGCGCTGTTCGAGGAGAATATCGGCCGGGTCAATCCGGCGGCCCGCGTGCTGATGCTGTCGGCGCGGACCGGCGAGGGGATGGAAGGCTGGATCGACTGGCTGATGGAGCGCAGGGACGATCTTCTCGGAGAACGGCTCGCGCGTCTCGAGGCGGAGCGGGCGGCCATCCTTGCGGCACTGGGGGAGGGGTGAGATGACGCGAGTGCTTCTCGTGGACGACGAGCCGCGTTCTCTCGACGCGATGGAAATGGCGCTCGAGGAGGTGTGCGAGGTGCGGCGGGCCCTTTCGGCCGAGGAGGCCCTCGAGGTGCTCGCGCGCGAGAAGGTGGATGCCGTGCTGTCGGATCAGCGCATGCCGGGGATGAGCGGGGTCGATCTTCTGGCCGAGATCCGGATGCGCGATCCGATGATCGGGCGGATGATCGTCACCGGTTATACCGACCCCGAAGACGTGATCGCCGCGATCAATCGCGCCGGGATCCAGCGTTTCATCCGCAAGCCCTGGCACCCGGAAGAGCTGGTCGAGGCCGTCTGCAAGGTGGCAGGATGCACCGGCTCGGCCGACGATCCCTTCGCCGTGATCATCCATGACGAGGCCAGCCCCGTGCGCGGCCTCGTGGAGCGTGCCCGCATCCTGGCCCCGTTCTCGGTGCCGGTGCTCATTCTCGGGGAGGACGGAGCAGGGCATGCGCTTCTCGCTTCTGCCATGGCCGAGGCCGGGGAGCGACGCCCGTTCCGCTCGCTCTCGGTGCTCGACGAGCAGGCCGCGCGTTCCGCGATCGATGCCCGGGAAGGGGGCACGCTGCATCTGCGTGATCTCGACCGGGCTTCTCCGGCCCTGCAGGCGCATCTGCTCGACCTTCTTGGCAATCAGGATGCGCTGGCGCCGCGGATACTCGCATCGATCGGCCCGAGGGGGCTCGAGAAGCTTCTGCCGGAATTGCGTTACGGCCTTGCGGTCGAGACGCTGGAGCTGCCCGCCCTGCGCGTGCGGCGGTGTGACATCATTCCGCTTGCGGAACATTACCGGCGACAGGCGGAAGAAGGGCACGGGGTCGTCACGCAGGGTTTCTCCCCGGACGCGCGCGAGGCGCTGTTGGCCCATGACTGGCCGGGAAACCTGCGCGAGCTCGAAAGCGCCGTCATCCGTGGCGTGCTCCTGGCCGAGGGCGGCGCGATCGAGCCCGTGCATCTGCGCCTGGCCGGTCGTGCTTCGGAAGAGGCCGGAGGGAACGTCGGGTCCGCAGACCCAGCGGCCGAGACCGTGGCACCGGCTGCCGGCGCGCAAGGAGGCGGCACATTGCGCGAACATGTGGCAGCGCTCGAGGCGCGGCTCATCCGTGAGGCGCTGGCCCGTCACGGCGGCAACAAGAGCCGGGCGGCGGAGGAGCTGGGCATCTCGCGCGTCGGCCTCCGGGCCAAGCTCGAGCGTTACGGAATTTCAGCCGACTGAAGGAGAAGCAACATGTGTCTCGGAATTCCCGGCCGTGTCGTCGAGATCACCTCCGAAGATCCGCCCGCGGGCATCGTCGATGTCTCCGGTGTGCGGCGCAGGGTCGATCTGTCCTGCACGGTCACGTCGGAAGGCGTGGCGGCGCTGGTCGGCAAATGGGTGCTGGTGCATGTCGGCTTCGCCATGAGCGTGATCGACGAGAACGAAGCCGCGCGCACGCTGGCCGCGCTCGAGGAGCTGGGCGAGGCGATGGAAGAAATCGAGGCCATGCACCGCAGCGCGGCCATGCTGGAGGGAACGGAATGAGCAATCGGATGGAAAGCGGTCGGGAAGGCATGCGGTTTACCGACGAATTCCGCGATCCGGCCAAGGCGAAGTCCCTGGTGTCGGCCATCCGGGCCGTGCTCGATGAGATCGGCGCAACGGCCGGAAATCCGGTGCATGTCATGGAGATCTGCGGCGGGCATACCCATGCCATCTTCCGCTACGGCATCGACCGCATGCTGGGACCCGGCATCGAGTTCCTTCACGGTCCGGGCTGCCCGGTCTGCGTGCTGCCAATGAGCCGGGTCGATGACTGCCTCGAGATAGCCGAGCGCGAGGAAGTGATCTTCGCCACCTTCGGGGACGCCATGCGGGTTCCCGGCACAAGGGGCTCGCTTGCCGATGCCAAGGCTCGCGGTGCCGATGTCCGCATGGTCTATTCGCCCCTTGACGCCCTCGAGCTGGCTCGCCGCAATCCCGACCGCGAGGTCGTCTTCTTCGGCCTCGGTTTCGAGACGACGATGCCCTCGACGGCGTTGACGGTCTTGCAGGCTGCGCGGGAAGGGATCGGCAACTTCTCCCTCTTCTGCAACCACATTCTCGTGCCGCCGCCCATCCGGGCCCTCCTCCAGGACCCCGACATGCGCATCGACGGTTTCATCGGTCCCGGTCATGTGTCGATGGTGACGGGGATCCACATCTACGACTTCATTGCCGAGGAGTTCGGCCGTCCGGTGACCGTGTCGGGTTTCGAGCCGATCGACCTCATGCAGTCGGTGCTGATGGTGCTCGAGGACATTCGCGACGGCACGCCGCGCATTCGCAACCAGTATGCCCGGGTCGTGCCGGAGCATGGGAACAGGGCGGCTCTCGCGGCCATCGACCGGGTGTTCACGCCGCGCGAGGCCTTCGACTGGCGCGGTCTTGGCGAGATCGACCGCTCCGGTGTCAAGATCCGTCCCGAATTCGCTCCCTGGGATGCGGAGGAGAAGTTCGGTGTCGGCTATGCCGCCGGCAAGTCCTCCGGGCGCGAACCCGAGGGCTGCATGTGCGGCGAGGTGGTCAAGGGGATGATGAAACCCACCGAGTGCCCGATGTTCGGAACGCTCTGCACGCCGGAAAACCCGATGGGGGCGCTGATGGTCTCGTCGGAGGGGGCCTGCGCCGCCTACCATCTCTATGCCGGTCTCAGGCCCGAGGAGGTTGTCTCATGAAGGACATGGAACGGCTGCCGCGGCTCAGGACGCGCCACGTCACCCTCGCCCATGGCGGGGGCGGCAGGGCGATGCGGGATCTCGTCGAGGAAGTGTTCCTCGAGGCCTTCGGCAAGCCCGTGAAAGGGCCGCTCGAGGACCAGGCCCGTCTCGAGATGCCGCGTGGACGAACGGCCTTCACGACGGACAGTTTCGTGGTCTCGCCGCTCTTCTTTCCCGGTGGCGACATCGGCACGCTGGCGGTCAACGGCACGGTCAATGATCTCGCCGTCGGTGGAGCACGGCCCCTGTATCTGTCGGCGGCCTTCATCATCGAGGAGGGCACCGGGATCGACCTGCTGCGCAAGGTCGCCGCTTCGATGGCCCGGGAGGCGCGGAAGGCCGGTGTGACGATCGTGACAGGAGACACCAAGGTTGTCGGTCGCGGCCAGGCGGACGGGCTGTTCATCACCACCGCCGGAATCGGCGTGATTCCGGCAGGGCGGAACCTCGCGGCGGAGAATGTGCAGCCCGGTGACGTGGTGCTCGTGAACGGTCGGCTGGGCGATCACGGCGCCACCATCCTCAACGCCCGGGGCGATCTGGCGCTGGAAACGCCGATCGAGAGCGATTGTCGGCCTCTGAACCGGCTGATGGAAGCGGTGCTTGCCGCAGCGCCGTCCTGCCGGGCCGCCCGCGATGCCACCCGCGGCGGCATCGCGGCCGCCCTCAACGAGATCGCCGAGGCGGCGGGTGTGCAGATCGAGATCGACGAGGCTTCCCTGCCTCTGCGGCACGAGATCCGCGGATTTTGCGAAATACTCGGCCTTGATCCGCTCTATCTGGCCAATGAGGGTGTTCTGGTGACTTTCGTCGCGCCCGAGGAAGCCGAAGCGGCCCTGGCGGCCATGAAGGCCCTGCCCGAAGGGCGGGATGCGGCCATCATCGGACGGGTGCGGGAAGGCCGGGGTGTGGTGCTCGATACGGTTCTCGGCGGACAGCGGATCGTCGACATGCTGGTGGGTGACCAGTTGCCCCGGATCTGCTGAGACCGCTCCGCTCGTGCGGTTGTGGATGTTCGCACCGGCTGGTGGCTCCCTGCCGGCAACGCCGTGCGCGCGCAACACGGTGCAGGTTGCGGATGCGCGGCGTGAGAGGGTGCCGGCCGCCGTCCGACGGAGCGGGGATCGAGGTCCGGTCAGACATGCGCCGGCTCCGGGATGATCTGCGGATCGTGTCTCCCGGCCGCCTCCGGGAGAGCCGTGATGCGACGGGAGGCGGCGTGCCCCCGCCGGCGCGGATGCAGGTGCGGGAGCGCACCGGCCTCACCGCTCGGTCTCGCCGGGCGCTGCCGCGAGGGTGATCGGGGGCGAAGGAGCCGGCATGCCGGATGAAGAGGGGCCGGATGAAGAGGGACCGGGGCTTGCCGCTCCGCCGGCATGTGCCCGCCGGGGCGCCCGGGTCGCAGCCGGCCGGGCTGCCGGACGATGGCCGCTTTCCGTTGCGCCGGAGCCGTATCGTCTGGTGCCGTGGCCGGTGCCGTGCTCGTGCCGGGGCGTGATCGTCTTTTCCCGAACCGTCCTCCCGACCGGGCGAGAATCGCCCCGGATGCCGCTGGCGGCAACGGATACGGCCTCGCCGAAATGGCCACGGGGGTGCAGGCGGCGAGAGATGGAGAGCTGCGGCCGGCTGGCGGCGCCGCTTCCTGCCTTCCGGCAACTGCCGGGGTGATGGTGCGTTTCGCCCCGGATACGCAGCCCTTCATGGTCGCAGGATCGGATCTGCCCGCGCATGTCGCACGCTGCCCCTTTGCGTGCGCCGCCGGGCGTGATCTATTGACGGGACCGGACGGCATGCGTGCCGACGGCAGGTGCCGGTCGCCAGCAGGCCGACCGCCCTCCTTTCGGGGCCGCCCGCGCGCGGGAGCCGGTGGGCGGTGCGGATCGCGGACGGGCGGCATGAACGGAATGCCGACTGCGATCGGGGCGGGTGGCTGAGGACTGGCAAGGGCCGACACTTCAGCGGGGCGATGCGCCGCCCCGGCCCGATCCGCTCGCGATACCTTGCCGCCGCAGGCGCAAACGGGGCGGCCGCTTGCGAATGGGGGATGCATGGAACGGGAGCCGGTTTCGAAGAGCGTGTTGCCTGGAGGCGAGGGGAAGTCCCGTTCGCCGGACAAGGGAGGGATGTCCGCCTCCCCGACCGGTGCGGGACCGGCCGCGCCGCGGGCCCGGGCGTCGAAGCGGCCGCGCGAGACCGGCCGGCGCATTCGCGCGGTGGCGCAGCGGCTTTTCGCCCGGCACGGCTATGCCGCCGTCTCCATGCGCCGGATCGCCCGCGAGGTCGGCGTGCAGGTCGGCGCGCTCTACGCTCACGTACCCGACAAGCAGGGGCTGCTCTTCGAGCTCATGCGCAGCCATCTCGAGGAGGTGCTCGCCGCCTGGGAGGCCACGCCGAAGGGGGAGGGACCCCTCGAGAGACTCGAAGCCTTCACCCGCTTCCACATCGATTTTCATCTGGCGCGGCCCGAGGCGGTGTTCATCGCCTATATGGAGCTGCGCAACCTCACGCCGGAGAACTTCGCCGCCATCGAGACGCTGCGCCGCCGCTACGAGGATGCGTTGCAGGAGATCCTCGCCGAAGGGGTGCGGGCCGGTCTTTTCGACGTGCCGGATCTCAAGCTTGCAACCCTCGCGATCATCGCCATGCTCACCGGGGTGAATACCTGGTACCGCGAAGGCGGGCGGCTGCCGCGCAGCCGGGTGGGCGACATCTACTGGGACATGGTGCGCAAGGCCGTTGCCCGCGGAGACGACGTGCCCGGGGCTTCCGCCCACGGGAAGCGCCGCAACGCGCCGAGGTGATGCGTGAACGCGGCGACCGGGCCCCATGCGCTGGAAGTGCCGTTCTTCGAGCCGTGTCCGACAGCATCCCGCCTTCCGCTTCCGCGCGGGGAAGGTCGGTGCATGGGCATGGGGGATGACCTGCGCAGGAGCGCCGCCTTCGCGCGGCGAAGGCCGGATGACGAGGACACCCGCATTGCCCACGGCGTCCGAGCTTTCGCGGAGAATGCCGAGATGGTCAATGATTTCATCATTGGCGGGAACATCTGAGCCGCGCGTGCGGAGAAGGTCGGAAACGACGATGGTCCCTTCGACACCATGTTCCCTGAACCCGTGCGCGGGGAAGGTCGGCCGGAGGGTGACGGGCTCAGCCTGACAATCCCCGAGCCCGCGAGCGGAGATGGGAGCGAGCCGAAATCCGCTCCCCGTGCGGCGCACCCTCCGGTCGCCCTTGCGCGGGGAAGGTCGGTGCATGGGTATGGGAAATGACCCGCGCAGGAGCGCCTTCCCAGCGTCCGAGGCGCGGCACTCGGCCCCATGTCAGGCATCCCGATGGGAATGGTCCGGGCCGCGGGCAAGGAGTCGCGAATGAATATGGTCAACCGGAGGAAGGGGGCTCCGAACTGGTCCGCCCGCGAGTGTCACGGCCGCACGCTTCACGGCCGGGAGACCGGCCAAGAGGCATCCCTGCGCATATGGGCGCGAGACCGCATGCCGCATGCACCGTTCAGCCGGGCTGGGCTCCAGCAGGGAGTGGCGGAAAACACAGGCAACCGCGATCCGTGCCGGGCCAGCCGAGCCGACATGCGCCGGGAATGTGGTGAGATGGGATGGCTCTGCGCAGGGATGGGCGACCCCGCTTGTGCGAGGCGCGCCAGGGTGATGTCTGACGATGCCCACAGCTCCTTCCGGTCGCCCTTGCGCGGCGAGGGCCGGCGCCCACAGGCCTCTCAGGCCGTCTCCGATCACCCTCGTGGCGCAGCGGAACCGCCTTCGTTCGAATGCTCATGCGCCCGCATCAGCAGTTCGTCGCCAAGGGCCGGGTCGCAGCGGGCAGGCGGTAGGAAATGGCTTCAGCCATGTGCGCGGCGGTGACCCTTTCGCTTTCCTCGAGATCGGCGATGGTGCGGGCGACGCGCAGGATCCGCCCGAAGCCGCGGGCCGAGAGACCGAGACGCTCGGCGGCCTCGAGGAGCATGTCGCGGGCCTCGGCGGAGGGGGCAAGCCGGCTTTCGGCGGTGCGACCGCGGGCGTCGGCATTGGTCGCGACCGTCGCCAGGTCGCGCCAGCGGGCCGCCTGGCGCCGGCGGGCCGCCGCCACCCGCTCGGCGACCGCCGCCGTCGTCTCGCCTTGCGGAATCGAGGCGATCTCGCGCAGGGAAACGGGGGCGAGGGAGAGGCGCAGGTCGAAACGGTCAAGCAGCGGCCCCGAAAGCCGCCCGAGATAGCTCTCGCTGCACCGCGGCACCTGCCCGCAGCCCGGGCCGCCGCCATGGGCGTGGCCACAGCGGCAGGGATTGGCCGCCGCCACCAGCAGGAAACGGGCGGGAAAGAGGTTGAGGGCATTGGCCCGCGCGATGGTGACATGGCCGGTCTCGAGTGGCTCCCGCAGCCCCTCGAGCACGGGGCGGGAGAATTCGGGCAGCTCGTCGAGAAAGAGCACCCCGTGATGGGCCAGCGAGATTTCCCCCGGTCCGGCGCCGCTCCCACCGCCGATGATGGCGGCCACGGAGGCGGTATGATGCGGATGACGGAAGGGCGGGCGGCGCGAGAGTGCGTCGTCCGCATGTCCGGCGGCGGCATGGATGGCCAGCACCTCGAGATGGGCCTCGCGGTCGAGTGACGGCAACAGCCCCGGCAGCCGCTCGGCCAGCATCGACTTGCCGGCGCCGGGCGGGCCGATCATCAGCAGGTGGTGACGCCCGGCGGCGGCGATCTCGAGGGCCCGCCGTCCCCGCTCCTGCCCCTTCACGTCGGCCAGATCGGGCAGGCCGGGGCCCGGTGGCGCAGGCGATGCCGCCCAGGCATGCCCGGCCTCCTGCCCTGCCGGTGCGGCCGGTGGGCGCCGCTCATGGGCCGCCCTGCTTGCCGGTTTCGCTGTGCCGTCACCGGTCGGCCTTCCATCCGCCCCGATGCGCATCGCGCTTCCTGCGCGCAAGGCGGCGAGCAGGCTGCCGAGGTCTTCGGCGGCGACCACCTCGAGCCCGGCAAGGGGGGCGAGGCGGGCAAGGCCGTTCTGGGGCAGCACCAGCCGCCTGTGCGCCTGCAGCGCGGCGATGGCGGCAAGAAGCAGCCCGTTCGGTGGCAGAAGCGCCCCGTCGAGCGCAAGTTCCCCGGCCACCAGCGCATTGTCGAGCGCTGCCTGCGGCACGAGACCGAGAGCCGAAAGGAGCGCCAGCGCGATCGGCAGGTCGAGCCCGGCGCCCGCTTTCGGCAAATCCGCCGGCACGAGGCTGACGGAGATGCGCCGCGGCGGCAGCGGCACGCCGATCGCCCCGAGTGCGGCCCGCACCCGCTCGCGCGCCTCGGACACGGCCTTGTCCGCAAGACCGATGATGGCAAAGCCCGGCAACCCGTCGGCGAGGGCGCATTGCACCTCGACCGGCCGCGCCGCCATGCCGTCCACCGTCGCCCCCATCACCCGCGCAACGCTCATGCTCCCCTCCTCGGGCGAGGATGGCAGGCAAGTGTTGCCGCAAGGTTAACGACGGCGGAAAAGTCCGATCAGACGCACCGGGCCACGAAGACGAGCCGCCCCGCTCCGCCATCGGACCCGAGGTCGATGCGCGTGACCGAGAGATGGGGGATGGGATGGGCCAGGGCGGCGCGGGGTGCAAGGCCACCCGCCCAGGCGATGCGGGTGGCGATGACGCCGAAATGGCTCACGATCACGGCTTCCTGTGCGCCGCGCCGGTGCAGCACGGGGAGCACCTTTGCCCCGAGAGCCGCATCGACCCGCGCCGCGACCTCGCTCCAGCTCTCTCCGCCCGGGGGCGCGGCGGTGGACGGGTCGGTCCAGAACCGGCGGGACAGGGCCGGGTCGCGGGCGGCGATCTCGGCCGGGGTCAGCCCTTCCCAGGCGCCGAAGTCGAATTCCCTGAGCCCGGCGACGGGCGGCAGCACCGGCCGTGTTCCGGCAATGGCCGCGGCGGTGGCGCGGGTGCGAAGAAGCGGCGAGGTGAAGATCGGTGCCTCGGGCAGGAAACGGGCCAGCCGTTCGAGGGCGGCACGATCCGACAGATCGGCCGGGACGTCACGCCGGCCGGCGAGTCCCCGGGCCGTCACCGGGGCATGGCGCACCCACCACAGGCGGATCATGCCGGGCCCGTCTGTCGGTCCTTGAGCACGAGCGGCAGCCCGGCGGCGACAAGGATCACCCTTTCCGCCCGGGTCGCAACGCGCTGGTTGAGCCGCCCCTGAAGCTCGCGGAAACGGCGTGCAAGGGGGTTCTCGGGCACGATCCCCTGGCCGACCTCGTTGCTGACCAGCACCGTGGCTCCCCCTTTCCCGGCCCGGGCCGCAAGGGCGGAAAGAAGCGCCTCCTCCTCGTCCGCGAGATCCGCTTCGGCCAGAAGCCGGTTGGTCAGCCACAGCGTCAGGCAATCGACGAGGCAGGGCGCGTCGGCCGGCACCGTTCCGAGAACGGCCGGCAGATCATGGGGGGCCTCGAGCGTCTGCCAGCCATGCCGGCGCGTCCGGTGGCGACGGATCCGTGCCGTCATCTCCGCGTCGTGCGCCTCGGCCGTGGCCAGATAGACCGGCACCGCGCCAGCCGCCTCGGCCATCCGCCGCACGAGCCCTTCCGCATGGGCCGACTTGCCCGAGGCTGCGCCGCCGATCACGAGGGTGAGGCCGGCGAGTTCCGCCTCCGTCATCGCCGCTCTCCGCCTGCCCGGTTTCCCCGCTGCGCCAACATCGGCCCTGTCCTTTCTCCTCATGGTGCGCTTGCCCTTTCCACCCCCCCTTTCTAAGGAAGGATGAAGGAGATCGCCATGCTGGCCAATCGCACCGTCACGCTCGTCGTCACCGGCGGCATCGCTGCCTACAAGGCGCTGGAGCTGGTTCGGCTCCTGCGAAAGGCGGGTGTGCGGGTGATCCCGGTGATGACGCGCGCGGCCGAGAAGTTCGTCACTCCGCTTTCGCTGGCCGCCCTGGCCGAGGAGGAGGTCCATCGCGATCTCTTCGACCTCACCCGCGAGGCGCGCATGGGCCATATCGCCCTCTCGCGCGCGGCCGATCTTGTTGCCGTGGTGCCCGCGAGCGCCGATTTCCTGGCGAAGATGGCACATGGCCTTGCCGACGATCTCGCCAGCACGCTGGTGCTTGCGACCGATGCCCCTGTGCTGGTCGCGCCGGCGATGAATGTGCGCATGTGGCACCACCCGGCCACGCGGCGCAACCTCGCGCGGCTCGAGGGCGACGGCATTCATGTCGTGCCCCCCGAGGAGGGGGCCATGGCCTGTGGTGAGACCGGAGAGGGGCGTCTTGCCGCGCCCGAAACCGTGTTCGCCGCCATTTCCCGGCTGCTCGGACCGAAACCGCTTGCGGGCCGCCACGTCATCGTCACCTCCGGGCCGACGCGCGAACCCATCGACCCGGTGCGCTTCATCGCCAACCGCTCCTCGGGCCGCCAGGGGGTGGCGATCGCCCGTGCGCTTGCCGATCTTGGCGCCGATGTCACCTTCGTCACCGGCCCGGCCGAGGTGCCGCCGCCGGCCGGGGTGCGGGTGGTGCCGGTCGAGACGGCCGAGGAGATGCTGACCGCCGTCGAGGAGGCGCTGCCGGCCGATGCTGCCGTCTTCGCCGCCGCCGTCGCCGACTGGCGGGTGCGGCAGGCGGCCAGCTCCAAGATCAAGAAGACACCGGCCGGCGCACCGCCTGCGCTCGAGATGGTCGAGAATCCCGACATTCTCGCCACCATTTCCCGCCACCCCGACAGGCGGCCCCGCCTCGTCGTCGGTTTTGCCGCCGAGACCGATGACGTGCTCGCGAACGCCCGGGCCAAGCGCATCCGCAAGGGGTGCGACTGGATCGTGGCCAATGATGTCGGTGGAACGGACATCATGGGCGGG
>WFPA01000150.1 GCA_015487815.1 Albidovulum sp. | reverse complement strand
TGGCGATGGCGAAGGGCGCCAACCGGATCGACGGAATCGACTTCGATGTGGCCGGGCGGAAGCAGCTGGCAGCCGAGGCGCGAACCAGGGCGGTGAAGGATGCGCTCGAGCGCGCCCGCGAGATGGCCGCGGCGGCCGGGTTGCAGCTCGGGGCGATCCGCGCGCTCGAGGAGATCGGCAGCGGCGCGCGGCCCGTCCCGGTTCCGGTCATGCGGGCGATGGAAGCCGCGCCGCCGATCCTGGCCGGCACCGAAACCGTCACTGCAAGGGTGCGCCTCGTGATCGCCATCTCCGGGGATGGCAGGTAAGGGCGGGCAAGGGAGGCAGTGCCCCGGGGACGGATAGGCCTTTCCCCATCAGGCCGGGACGGGCCCCCACCAGGCCGGGCGGGGGGCCGGGAGCCGGAGGCAGAGGATCGACCGGTCCTGACCGGCCAGCCGGGCTTCCTCCCCTTCTTTTCGCGGAACGCCCGATGCCGGCAGGGGGTGATGCGCGCCGGGCCCGCATGCGCTGTCACTGGCCGCCATCACGGGGGACGGCAGGGACATGGAGCCGTTCCCGCTCGCCGCGCCGGCCGGGATGGGCGGGGCCGGAGGCTGCGCCGGGTGAAGTGGCGACTGCGCAACCGGAGAGGTGCGGTTCCACCTCGCCATGGCGTCTCCTGCCGCCTCGCCGATGCCCCTGCGTCCGTGCAACGGCAACCGGATCAATCCCGGTAAAGCAGCTTTTCGTCAACAGGGGCGAACCGTTTCTTCTTTTCCCCCTTCTTCCGGTGAACGGTCTTCTGCCTGTCCACCTGCCGTTTGCGGATTTTCTTCTCCGCAACCGGCCTGCGCGTGACCTTGACGATCAGAACCCTCGGTTTCGGACGCGGCACCTTGAAGATCGGCGGCGGGAGGTTCTCTTTCTTCCCGTTGGTGATCCAGTCGATGACGTCCTTGCGCTTGTCATTGTATGGAGGCCGCGTCATGCTGTTGATGATGGACCACATATACATTGTCACATAGTTCGCGGTCCATTTGACAAGTCTTTCCGTGTCTATCTTTGTCAAGCAATATTTTCTTTTATATATTACGGTCTTCCCGGGTGGTGCATCCAGCTTGCGCATGATGGGAGATTCTTGAAGCTCCCATTTCCGGAAGCCCTCGATGTTCATTCTTATGTTGTAACCCCAGTTCACATTTTGCGCGAGATAATAGGCCAATTTGGGGTCCGGATGGTGGCCGGGATGGACACGGGCGCTGATCTCGCCCTTGATCAGATCTTCGGCGCTCTTCCTGGGATCGACCTTCGTGGCAGCGTCGAGATCCTCGGGATGTGTGCAATACCAGCCCCGCAGCACGACATCCGCCGGCGGGTCCGTCGGGCCGAGAACGATGGACAGCTGTCGCGCTGGCGCTTTCAGCACATATGTCTTTGCGGATGCGGTATCAGCACCGAAACCCGGATGCGTGATGACGGCGCCGCACAATGCCACGACGCCGAGGATCTTCTTTCCCCGATGCAAGAGAACACGGGCCATTTGATCACCCCCCGATTTGATCAAACAGCATTGAGAAATTTACATGAATCGTGGTCTATAGTCAATGTCGCGCGAAATTCGGCAGATGCCTTCCCGTGTTCCGGGAAGCCCTGTGCCCCCGCGCCGGATGGTCCGTCCTGCTCCTTTCGGGCGATCTTGTCCGCCGCAGCCGCCGCCGTCTTCTCATCGGTTGACGATCTCCGGGCCCATCACCGCATTCGGCAGCGCGGTCGAGAGCCAGGGCACATAGGTCACCAGGATCAGGAAGACGAACAGGATGCCGAGCCAGGGCAGCGCCGCGCGCACCACGGCCATCACCGGCATGCCGGCCACCCCCGAGGTGACGAACAGGTTGAGCCCCACAGGCGGGGTGATCATGCCGATCTCCATGTTCACCACCATGATGATGCCGAGATGGATCGGGTCGATGCCGAGGCTGACGGCGATCGGGAACACCAGCGGCGCGACGATCACGATCAGCCCCGAGGGCTCCATGAACTGCCCGCCGATCAGCAGGATCAGGTTGACCATCACCAGGAACATCACCGGGCCGAAGCCGGCCGAGAGCATGGCATTCGCGATCTGCTGCGGCACCTGCTGATCGGTCAGCACGAACTTGAGGATCAGCGCGTTGGCGATGATGAACATCAGCGTGACGGTGAGCTTGCCGGCCTCGGCCAGGGTGGCCACCGTGTCGCGGTGCCACAGCGCCGTGACCAGCACCCAGGGGCGGCCGAGGAGCGAGGCGTTCGGCCCTTCCGCCCGGGCGAGCGGCCCCATGTCGCGATAGACGAAGGAGGCGATGAGGAAGGCATAGACCGCCGCCACCGCCGCCGCCTCGGTCGGGGTGAAGATGCCGCCATAGATGCCGCCGAGGATGATGACGATCAGGAACAGCCCCCAGCCCGCGGCCCGGGCCGAGGCGAAGACCTCGCCCCAGCCGCGCCAGGGCTCGCGCGGCAGCTTGCGCACCACCGCCGCGACGTAGATGCCGGCCATCAGCATCAGCCCCGCCACCAGCCCGGGGATGACGCCGGCGAGGAACATCCGCCCGACCGATACCTCGACCGCCGCCGCATAGACCACCATCACGATAGAGGGCGGAATCAGGATGCCGAGCGTGCCGGCGTTGCAGATCACGCCGGCGGCGAAGTCCCGCGAATAGCCCACTTGGCGCATGGCGCCGATGACGATCGAGCCGATGGCGACCACCGTCGCCGGGCTCGAGCCCGAGAGGGCGGCGAACAGCATGCAGGCGAACACCCCGGCCATGGCCAGCCCGCCGGGGAAGTGGCCGACGCAGGCGATCGAGAAGCGGATGATGCGCCGCGCCACCCCGCCGGTGGTCATGAAGGCCGAGGCGAGGATGAAGAAGGGGATGGCCAGAAGCGTGTAGTGGCCCTCGAAGGCCTCGAACAGCATCTGGGCGATGGCGGCGAGCGAGGTGTCGGAGAAGAGGAGCAGGAACAGGATCGACGAGAGACCGAGGGCGACGGCGATCGGCACGCCGATGGCCAGAAGCCCGATCACCAGGGCGAAGAGGAAGGCGACGGTCATGGCGCATCCCCTCCCGGACGGCGGCTCCCGGGCATGGCCCGCTCGCGGGGCTCGGGGGACGGGCTCTTGCCGTCGAAGGCGTCGGTGAGCGGCCCGCACGCCGCCGTCTCGGCAATCGCGTCCTCGACCTCGTGGGCGGCGATCAGCCTGTCGCGCCGGCCGCGGGCGATGGCGATGAAGGCCTCGACGAAGCGCCACAGCAGGAGCGCCATCGACAGCGGCAGCACCGCATAGGGAATGAAGCGCGGCAGCTTCTCGTAATGCTCGCCGGCATTCATCGGCCCCTCGATGAAGCGCAGCCAGTCGGGCATCGGAATGTCGTTGGTCTCGTACCAGCCCTTCTCGCGGAAGCGTTCCTCGAAGCCGGTGGGGAACCAGCGCCCCTCGGTGGCCGGCAGGTTGGCGAAGTTGGCCCAGTAGTCCCAGGCGCCCTTGAGCAGGAAGACCGCGTAGAGAATGCAGAGCGCCGCGGCGAGGAGCCCGACGAGACGCCGCCCGTCGCGCGGCAGCATGTCGATCAGAACATCGACGCCGAGATGCGCGCCCTTCTTCACTGCCCAGGAGGCGCCGAGGAGGACGAGCCAGGCGAAGAGGAACACGGTCGCCTCGAGCGACCACAATATGCCGGTGTTGAAGACGTAGCGAGCGACGACGGCGGCGAAGGTGATGGCGGTCATCGCGCCGAGGAGAAGGGCGATCAGCGTCTCCTCGATCCGGTCGATCAGGCCTTTCATGGGCAGCCTTCGGTGTTGTCTGATGGGGAGGTCGCGGAAAGGGAAGCCGGGAGCGCGATGCCGCAGGGAGGGCTCACGCCTGCCGCGCCGCAGACCGCCGAGGCGGGAGGGCGCGCGAGGCCCGCACCGCGGCCGGTGGCGCAGGAGGCTGCCGGCCGGCAAGCGGGCGAAAGGGGCGGCGATGCGCGACCGCCGCCCCGATGCGGATCAGAACTGTTCGTTGAGCTTCTGGATGTAGGCGATGGTGTCGGCGCCGACATCGCCCTCGAACTGCTTCCAGACCGGCTTCATGGCCTTCACCCAGGCCGCCCGCTGCTCGGGGGTGAGCTGGCGGATCGGCTCGCCGGTGGCGGCGATCATCTCCTTGGCCTTCTGGTTGACCTCGTAGGCCGCCTTGTTGCGCTCCTTCGTCACCTCGTCGAGGATCTGGAGGAACTGCTCGCGCACGTCGGCGGGCAGGCTGTCGAGCCAGTCGACCGAGGTCACCACCAGATAGTCGATGATGCCGTGGTTGGTCTCGGTGATGCCGTCCTGCACCTCGTAGAACTTCTTGCCCCAGATGTTCGACCAGGTGTTCTCCTGCCCGTCGACGACACCCTGCTGCAGCGCGCCGTAGACCTCGGAGAAGGCCATCTTCTGCGGGATCGCCCCCAGCGCCTTGAACTGGGCGACCAGCACCTCGGAGGGCTGGACGCGGAACTTCAGCCCCCTGGCGTCCTCGGGCCACAGCAGCGGCTTGTTGGCCGAAAGCTGCTTCATGCCGTTGTGCCAGAAGGCGAGGCCCTTGAGGCCCTTGCGCACCATGACGTCCTTGAGCTTCTGGCCCTCGGGCGAGTTCTGGAAGGCATCGACGGCGTCGATGTTCTTGAACATGAAGGGCAGATCGAAGATGCGGAAGCGCTTGGTGAAGGCCTCGAACTTCGAGAGCGAGGGGGCGGCGAGCTGCACGTCGCCGTTGAGCAGCGCCTCGAGCACCTTGTTGTCGTTGTAGAGCGTCGAGTTGGGATAGACCTGCATGCAGGCCTTGCCGTCCATCTCGGCATTGACGCGCTTCTTGAGGAGCTCGGCCGCGATGCCCTTCGGGTGGCGGTCGGTGTTGGTCACATGGCTGAACTTGATGACGATCTCGCCCGGGTCGCACCCTTCGGGGTTCGCCTTCGCGGCCGGCGCGGTCATGCCAAAGGCAAGGGCGCAGGCCGTGGCGAGAAGAGCCGAACGCCGGGTGAGGCGGGCGGCAATCTTCCTGATGGACAATGCTTTCATGGTGAATCTCCCTGTTGTCTTTCCGCGTGACGGATGCCCTATCACTGGGGCGGGGCGGTGCCTGTGTCAATGCTCTTGTGCCCGCCTTCCGGTTTGTCTTCCGATCCGTCTTGCCGACCGGCTTCGCGTCGGGCCCGCGCCTGACGTTTCCCGGCCGTTCCGCATGCCTGCCCGTCCCCTTCCGTTGCCGTCTGCGTCACCGGAGAGGCATCGCCCGAAGGGTTCGCCGGGGGGATTCCCCTGGCCGCCGGATCGTGGCATCATGACCGGAACGCGACGCAAGCCCCCGTCAGGGAGGGCAGGGTCGGGCAGCGAGGCGAAGATGACGACAGGCGAGAGCGGGCAGCGCAGATCGGGGCGGGTGATCTCGGCCGTCCTTCTCATCGCATGGGGGACGGCGGCGCTCTATTTCGCCTGGCACGCCGTGGCCGGTGGTTCGGGGCTTTTCCGCCGGCTCGAACTCGAGGCCGAAAGGGCCGATCTGGCCGCACAGCTCGACCGGCTCGAGGAGGAACGCGCCGCCCTTGCCAACCATGTCCGCCGGCTTTCGGACGACCATCTCGATCTCGAGCTCCTGGACGAGCGCGTCCGCGCCGTGCTCGGTCTCGTGCGCGGCGACGAGATCGTCATCCGCTGAACCGTCCACCGCCTTCCCCGTGCCCCGGCCCGAAAGCGGCGAAGGGGGCTTACCAAGCACGCCGCGACGGGGTAAACTCATGATAGTTTGACATTGAACCATCCGCGCCGGACGCGTTGCCGTCGCGCGGCACAAGGGAGGGCCGATCGAGGATGACCGCACGCAGGACGAGCCGAAAGGGCGGGAAGAAACAACGCTTTCCCGAAGATCTCACCCCCGAGGAGCTGATGAGGCTCTACCGGCAGATGCTGCTCATCCGCCGATTCGAGGAGAAGGCCGGCCAGCTTTACGGCATGGGGCTGATCGGCGGGTTCTGCCATCTCTACATCGGGCAGGAGGCGGTGGTGGTCGGGCTGCAATCGGTGGCCCGCGAGAGCGACAAGGTCGTCACCTCCTATCGCGACCACGGCCACATGCTCGCCGTCGGCATGGATCCGAAGGGGGTGATGGCCGAGCTTGCCGGCAAGGTGACGGGCTATTCGAAGGGCAAGGGCGGCTCGATGCACATGTTCTCCCGCGAGAAGAACTTCTACGGCGGCCACGGCATCGTCGGGGCCCAGGTCCCGATCGGCGCCGGGCTGGCGCTGTCGGACAAGTATCTCGGCACCGACAACATCACCTTCACCTATTTCGGCGAAGGCGCGGCCAATCAGGGACAGGTCTACGAGACCTTCAACATGGCCTCGCTGCGGAAGCTGCCGGTGCTGTTCGTGATCGAGAACAACCTCTACGCCATGGGCACGCGGCTCGACCGGGCCTCGTCCACCTCGGAGCTCTACAGCCGCGGCCAGGCCTTCAACATCCCCGGCGAGGCGGTGGACGGCATGGACGTGATCGCCGTGCGCGAGGCCGGCAAGCGCGCTGCCGCCCATGTCCGCGCCGGCAAGGGGCCCTACATCCTCGAGATGAAGACCTACCGCTATCGCGGGCACTCGATGTCGGACCCGGCGAAATATCGCCCGCGCGAAGAAGTGCAGAAGATCCGCGAGGAGAAGGATCCGATCGACCATCTGCGCGAGGAGATGATCGCCGCCGGCATCGCCGACGAGGCCGCCTTCAAGGCGATCGACAAGGAGATCAAGACCATCGTCAACGAGGCGGCCGAGTTCGCCCGCGAGAGCCCGGAGCCCGACCCGTCGGAGCTCTGGACCGATGTCTATGCCGAGGCCGACATGGCCGCAGTGACGCAAGGGGAGGGCTGAGCGATGGCGACGGAAATTCTCATGCCGGCCCTGTCGCCGACCATGGAAGAGGGCGTCATCGCCCGCTGGCTGGTGAAGGAGGGCGACAAGGTCGCGGCCGGGGACATTCTCGCCGAGATCGAGACCGACAAGGCGACGATGGAGTTCGAGGCGGTGGACGAGGGTGTGATCGCGAAGATCCTCGTGCCCGAGGGGGCGAGCGTGAAGGTCAACACGCCGATCGCCATTCTCGTCGAGGAGGGTGAGGACATTGCCGCAGCCGCGGCCTCGGCCGGCACCGGGGCGGCGGGGGGCGAG
>WFPA01000149.1 GCA_015487815.1 Albidovulum sp. | reverse complement strand
CGAGGTCGTCACGCCGGAGAAGATCGGGGCGGACATCGCCAGCGCCGGGCATGTGATTCTCGATGGCATCCTGTTCGATTATGACAGCGCCCGCCTGCATTCCGATTCCGCACCCGCCCTTGCGGCGATTGCCGCCTAGCTGAAGGCGAACCCGGAGGCGCGGGTCTTCGTGGTCGGCCATACCGACGGGAAAGGGCGCTACGATTAGAATCTCGCGCTTTCCCGCAAGCGGGCGGCGGCGGTTGTGCAGGCCCTGACGCGCCAGCACGGCATCGACGGGCAGCGGCTGATGGCGGTGGGGGTGGGGTCGGTCGCTCCGGTGGCCAGCAACGCGGACGAGGCGGGACGGGCGAAGAACCGCCGCGCCGAGCTGGTGTTGCGGGCCGAATGATCGTATTGCCGCCCGATGCGGGCGAATGCACCGGCGGGCATCTCCCGTTCATGCAGGGAGGCGAAGGTGCAGGAGCGCAGCAGAGCATGAGAGACATGTCTTCCCCCTGCGCCGTCGGCTCTTGATTTCCGTCGCCGATGGCAATAGCTAGCACCTCGTGCCCTAGGGGAGTAGCTCAGTTGGTAGAGCATCGGTCTCCAAAACCGAGGGTCGGGGGTTCGAGTCCCTCCTCCCCTGCCAGGCGCCGCACCGGAACTTCCGAGCCCTTCTGCCGCTCAGGGGCCATCTCGACCGGAAGAGCACGAAGGGCGGGGGCTTGCGGCGCGCTGCCGAAGGCGTTTCGGAACGGTATTGGATGAAGGCGGCGGCGAAGGCGTCTTGCAATCCGGCTTTCGGGCGCGTATGGGCGGACGACGAGCCCCGTTCAGCACTGTCGAGGCAGGAAGACGAGGAAGGCCGATGGCGCGCACCAACCCTCTCCAGTTCATCCAGCAGGTCCGGGCCGAGGCGGCCAAGATCGTCTGGCCGACCCGTCGGGAGACCCTCATCACCACGGCGATGGTCTTCGCCCTGGCGACGCTGACGGCTATCTTCTTCGCCCTCGTGGACCAGATCATCCGCCTCGGGCTGACGACAATCCTCGGGCTGTTCTGACGGCATTCGGGCTCTCGGAACTCCCATCTGGTCCCGTGGCTGCCGGGCCGGTTCCAGCGAGCGGAATCGCCGGGCGGGAGGGTTGATTTCCCCCTGTCTCGCAGCTAGAGGATGCCAGCCCTGCCGGCTGACGGCCACCTGCCCGGGATGGCGGCAGGACGGGTCGGCCGGCCCGGGGCGACCGGGCCCGTCTGGCAGATTTGGCGGATATCGACAGGAACATGGGCTGCAAGGCCCCGAGAGGTGACGGAACAATGGCGAAGCGTTGGTATTCAGTGGGCGTGCTCTCCAATTTCGAGAAGCGCGTGGCCGACCAGATCAGGCAGGCCGTCGCCGAGGAGGGCCTCGAGGACGACATCGAGGAAGTCCTCGTTCCGACCGAGGAAGTGCTCGAGGTGCGCCGGGGCAAGAAGATCAAGTCCGAGCGGCGCATCATGCCGGGCTATGTCCTCATCCGCATGAACATGACCGATCGCGCCTATCATCTCGTCAATTCCACGCCGCGGGTTCTGGGTTTTCTGGGGCCCCAGGGGCGGCCGACGCCGATGCGTGACGAGGAGGTGAACACCATCCTCAAGCGAGTGGAGGAGAATGCCGAGAAGCCGCGGCAACTGATCACCTTCGAGGTCGGCGAGGAGGTGAAGGTCATCAGCGGCCCGTTCGAAGGCTTCTCCGGCACAGTCGAGGAGGTGGACGACGAGAACCAGCGCCTCAAGGTGTCGGTCTCGATCTTCGGCCGGCCGACGCCGGTCGAGCTCGGCTTCGGCGAGGTCAGCAAGGAGAGCTGATCGCCTCGCATGCATGAAGCCCGGGGGGCGATCGCGCCGAAGGGCGGGTCGCGACTTGCGCTTTTCCCGTCGAGGCGGTATGGGGCGCCTGCCCGTGCAGCCAAGGCCGCCCGGGTGATTCCCCGTGGGAGGCCGAGCCGACGCGTCGGCGACGCCGGACCACGAAACCGCAACTCCCCTGCGGCGCGCCGCAGGGGTGGTTTGAAAAGGAGGATGGCCAGATGGCCAAGAAGGTAGTCGGCACGCTCAAGCTGCAGGTGCCTGCCGGCCAGGCGAACCCGTCGCCCCCCGTGGGCCCGGCGCTCGGTCAGCGCGGCATCAACATCATGGAATTCTGCAAGGCCTTCAACGCCCGCACGCAGAATCTCGAGCCCGGCGCTCCCTGCCCGACCATCATCACCTATTATCAGGACAAGTCCTTCACGATGGAAATCAAGACGCCGCCGGCGTCCTATTTCCTGAAGAAGGCGGCGGGCATCCAGAAGGGGGCGCAGACCCCGAGCCGCGAGATCGTCGGCACGGTGACCCGTGACCAGATCCGCGAGATCGCCGAGGCGAAGATGAAGGATCTCAACGCCAACGACATCGACGCGGCCATGCGAATCATCGAGGGCTCGGCCCGTTCGATGGGCATCGAGATCAAGGAGTAGGGGCGATGGCGAAACTTTCCAAGCGCATGCGCGCCATCCGCGAGGCGGTGAAGGGCAAGCGCAATCTCCCGCTCGAGGAGGCGGTGAAGATCGTCAAGGACAACGCCACCGCCAAGTTCGACGAGACCTTCGAGATCGCGATGAATCTCGGCGTCGATCCCCGCCATGCCGACCAGATGGTGCGCGGCACCGTCACCCTACCCCACGGCACCGGCAAGGAGGTGCGCGTGGCGGTGTTCGCCCGCGGCGCCAAGGCCGAGGAGGCGAAGGAGGCCGGGGCCGATGTCGTCGGTGCGGAGGATCTGGTCGAGGAGGTCCAGAAGGGCAACATCAACTTCGACCGCGTGATCGCCACGCCCGACATGATGCCGCTCGTCGGCCGGCTCGGCAAGATTCTCGGGCCGCGCAACCTGATGCCGAACCCCAAGGTGGGCACGGTGACCATGGACGTGGCCGAGGCCGTGAAGGCGGCGAAGGCCGGGCAGGTGCAGTTCAAGGTCGATCGTTACGGCATCATCCATTCGCCGGTCGGGAAGGCGTCCTTCGACGCGGACAAGCTGGTGGACAATGTGCGCGCCTTCGTCGATGCGGTGCAGAAGGCCAAGCCTTCGGGCGCCAAGGGCACCTACATGAAGAAGATCTCCGTGTCCTCGACGATGGGGCCGGGGGTTTCGGTCGATATCGCGTCGGCGACCGGCAACGAATGAGAATTCCTCCGGCGGTTCGCCGCCGGGGAATGACGTCTCCCTCAGGGGCGGCGTCTTCTGTCCGAGACGGTGGGTGGCGGCGGCTTCTGCCAATGCCTTAATACCCTGCCCGAGACGGGAAACGAGATGGAAAGCCGGGGGCAGGTTCCTCGGGCGATCCTGGTTCTCGGGACCCGTGGTCAAGGACCCGAACGCTCCGGCTCCGGCCGGGGCCAACTGAGCCGGGGAGGGTGACCTCCCCACAAACTGGAGCAAGGCTGTGGACAGAGCGAAGAAAGAAAGAGTGGTCGAGGAACTCGGCCAGATCTTCGACAGCTCCGGCATCGTTGTGGTGGCACACTACACGGGCCTCACAGTTGCGGAGATGCAGGATCTGCGTCGTCGGGCCCGCGAGGCCGGCGCCGGGATCCGCGTCGCCAAGAACAGGCTCGCCAAGATCGCCCTCGAGGGCCGTTCCCAGGAGGGGCTCGGCCAGTTTCTCACGGGCATGACGCTTCTCGCCTATTCCGAAGACCCCGTTGCCGCGGCCAAGGTCGTGGACAGCTACATGAAGGACAACCCCAAGCTCGAGGTTGTCGGCGGGGCCATGGGCGAGGAGATCCTCGATGCTGCCGGCGTGAAGTCGGTCGCCGCGCTGCCGTCGCGTGAAGAGCTCATTGCTCAGATCGCCGGCATGATCGGCGCGCCGGCCTCGAACCTGGCGGCAGCGATTGGCGCACCTGCCTCGAACATCGCCGGCATTCTCGAGACGATCGAGGAAAAGGCCGCCGCGTGATGGGCCGCAACCCGTGAGGCGCGTGGTGGAAAACCCGTGCCGGAACCCCAATCTCACAAGGACGAAAGACAATGGCTGATCTCAAGAAACTGGCTGAAGAAATCGTGAACCTGACCCTCCTCGAGGCGCAGGAGCTCAAGCAGATCCTCAAGGACGAATACGGCATCGAGCCCGCCGCCGGCGGTGCGGTGGTGATGGCCGGTCCGGCTGGTGACGCCGGCGCCGCCGCCGAGGAGAAGACCGAATTCGACGTGATCCTGAAGGCCGCCGGCCCGAAGAAGATCAACGTCATCAAGGAAGTCCGCGCCATCACCGGCCTTGGCCTCAAGGAGGCCAAGGAGCTGGTCGAGGCGGGCGGCAAGGCCGTCAAGGAAGGCGTCTCCAAGGAGGAAGCCGAGGAGATCAAGAAGAAGCTCGAAGAGGCTGGCGCCGAAGTCGAGCTCAAGTGATCCTGCGGCGCGCCGCGCCAGCAGCTTGAAACGGGGGCAGGGTCGGCTTTCGCCGGCCCTGCCTGCCGCCGTCTTTCACGACCCCTTGCCGGCCGCGGGCCGTGCCGAGGCGAGACGAGGGGTCCTGCAAGACGCAGACAAGACGGAAAGCCGGGGCTCGGGCGTGCATCCGTGGCGGGATGTGCAGGAATGGAGCCGGTGATCCGTCCTGGGAGCGCTTCCCGCCGTAGCCGGCGGCGGGAATGTGCGAAGAGAAAGAGGTAGACGAGCATGGCTCAGACCCGTTCAGGCCTGAAACGCATCCGCAAGAATTTCGGCAAGATCCGCGAAGTCCTCGAAATGCCGAACCTCATCGAGGTTCAGAAGCAGTCCTACCATCATTTCCTCACCTCCGGCGGCGAGGAGAAGCCCAGGGACGGCGAAGGGCTGCGCGGCGTGTTCCAGTCGGTGTTCCCGATCAAGGACTTCAACGAGACGGCGCAGCTCGAATTCGTCGATTACGAGCTCGAGAAGCCGAAATACGACATCGAGGAGTGCATGCAGCGCGACATGACCTATGGCGCGCCGCTCAAGGTCAAGCTGCGCCTCATCGTCTTCGATGTGGACGAGGAAACCGGCGCCAAGTCGGTCAAGGACATCAAGGAGCAGGACGTCTACATGGGCGACATGCCCCTGATGACGCCCCATGGCACCTTCGTCATCAACGGCACCGAGCGGGTGATCGTCAGCCAGATGCACCGCTCGCCGGGCGTGTTCTTCGACCACGACAAGGGCAAGACCCATTCCTCGGGCAAGCTCCTGTTCCAGTGCCGCATCATTCCCTATCGCGGCTCCTGGCTCGATTTCGAGTTCGACGCCAAGGACATCGTCCATGCCCGCATCGACCGGCGGCGGAAGCTGCCGGTGACGACCCTGCTCTACGCCCTCGGCTACGACCAGGACGGCATCATGGAGCTGTTCTATGACACGGTGCCGTTCAGGCTCGACAAGAAGACCGGCCGCTGGCGGACGACCTTCTTCCCCGAGCGGCTGCGCGGCATGCGCCCGCCCTATGACGTGATCGACGCCGAGACCGGCGAGGTCATCCTCGAGGCCGGCAAGAAGGTGACGCCGCGGCAGGTGCGCAAGCTGATCGACGAGGGCAAGGTGAGGGAGATCCTCGTGCCCTTCGAGGAAATCGTCGGCCGCTATGTCGCCCGCGACATCATCAACGAGGAAACCGGCGAGATCTGGGTCGAGGCCGGGGACGAGCTGACCTGGGAGGTGGACAAGGACGGCGAGGTCACCGGCGGCACCCTCAAGCTCCTTCTCGACAACGGCGTGACCGAGATCCCGGTGCTCGACATCGACGGCGTCAATGTCGGCCCCTACATCCGCAACACGATGAAGGTCGACAAGAACTGGAACCGCGAGACGGCGCTGATGGACATCTATCGCGTCCTCAGGCCGGGCGAGCCGCCTACCGCCGAGGCCGCCGAGGCGCTGTTCCATTCGCTGTTCTTCGACCCGGAGCGCTACGACCTGTCCGCCGTCGGCCGTGTCAAGATGAACATGCGGCTCAACCTCGACGCGCCCGACACCCAGCGCACGTTGACCAAGGAGGACATCGTCGCCTGCGTCAAGGCGCTGGTGGATCTGCGCGACGGCAAGGGCGAGATCGACGACATCGACCATCTCGGCAATCGCCGGGTGCGGTCGGTCGGCGAGCTTCTGGAGAACCAGTATCGCGTCGGCCTCTTGCGCATGGAACGGGCGATCAAGGAGCGCATGTCCACCGTCGAGATCGACACGGTGATGCCGCAGGATCTGATCAACGCCAAGCCGGCGGCGGCGGCGGTGCGGGAGTTCTTCGGCTCCTCGCAGCTCAGCCAGTTCATGGACCAGAACAACCCGCTTTCGGAGATCACCCACAAGCGCCGTCTCTCGGCGCTCGGCCCGGGCGGTCTGACGCGCGAGCGGGCGGGCTTCGAGGTGCGCGACGTGCACCCGACCCATTACGGCCGCATCTGCCCGATCGAAACGCCGGAAGGGCCGAATATCGGCCTCATCAACTCGCTGGCGACCTATGCCCGGGTGAACAAGTACGGCTTCATCGAGACGCCCTACCGCAAGGTGGTGGACGGCAAGGTGACCGACGAGGTGGTCTACATGTCGGCCACCGAGGAGATGCGCCACGTCATCGCCCAGGCCAATGCCACGCTCGACGAGGAGGGACGCTTCGTCAACGAGCTGGTCTCGACCCGCAAGAACGGTGAATATGTGCTCTCGCCGCGCGATCAGGTCGAGTATATCGACGTGAGCCCGAAGCAGCTCGTGTCGGTGGCGGCGGCGCTCATCCCCTTCCTCGAGAATGACGACGCGAACCGCGCGCTGATGGGCTCGAACATGCAGCGCCAGGCGGTGCCGCTGCTGCAGGCCGAGGCGCCCTTCGTCGGCACCGGCATCGAGGCGGTGGTGGCGCGCGATTCGGGCGCGGCGATTCTCGCCCGGCGCGGCGGCGTGATCGACCAGGTGGACGCCCAGCGCATTGTCGTGCGCGTCACCGAGGAACTCGAACCCGGCGATCCGGGGGTGGACATCTATCGCCTCAAGAAGTTCCAGCGCTCGAACCAGAACACCTGCATCAACCAGCGCCCGCTGGTGAAGGTGGGCGACAGGGTCGAGCGCGGCGAGGTGATCGCCGACGGCCCGTCCACCGATCTCGGCGAGCTGGCGCTCGGCAAGAATGTCCTCGTCGCCTTCATGCCGTGGAACGGCTACAACTACGAGGACTCGATCCTCATCTCCGAGCGGATCGCCCGCGACGACGTCTTCACCTCGATCCATATCGAGGAGTTCGAGGTCGCCGCGCGCGACACCAAGCTCGGCCCGGAGGAGATCACCCGCGACATTCCGAATGTCGGCGAGGATGCGCTGCGCAATCTCGACGAGGCCGGCATCGTCTATGTCGGGGCCGAGGTCGGGCCGGGGGACATCCTCGTGGGCAAGATCACGCCCAAGGGTGAATCGCCGATGACGCCGGAGGAGAAGCTCCTGCGCGCCATCTTCGGCGAGAAGGCCTCCGATGTGCGCGACACCTCGCTCAGGATGCCGCCGGGCGATTCGGGCACGGTGGTCGAGGTGCGGGTGTTCAACCGTCACGGCATCGAGAAGGACGAGCGGGCGCTCCAGATCGAGCGCGAGGAGATCGAGCGCCTCGCCCGGGACCGGGACGACGAGCTCGCCATCCTCGACCGCAACACCTATTCGCGCCTCAGGGACATGCTCCTCGGCAAGGTGGCGGTGAAGGGGCCGAAGGGCGTCAAGGCCGGCTCGACCATCACCGAGGAACTGCTCGAGAGCCTCTCGCGTGGCCAGTGGTGGCAGCTCGCGCTCGGCGAGGAGGAGGACGCGGCTGCGGTCGAGGCGCTCAACGCCCAGTATCAGGCCCAGAAACGCGCCATCGAGGCCCGCTTCCAGGACAAGGTCGAGAAGGTGCGCCGCGGCGACGACATGCCGCCGGGCGTGATGAAGATGGTCAAGGTGTTCGTCGCGGTGAAGCGCAAGCTGCAACCGGGCGACAAGATGGCCGGCCGCCACGGCAACAAGGGTGTGGTCTCGAAGGTGGTGCCGATGGAGGACATGCCCTTCCTCGAGGATGGCACTCCGGTCGATATCGTGCTCAATCCGCTCGGCGTGCCCTCGCGGATGAACATCGGCCAGATCTTCGAGACCCACATGGGCTGGGCGGCCCGGGCGCTCGGCCAGTCCATCGCCGAGGCGATCGAGAACTATCGCCGCGACGGGGGCTTCGAGCAGGTGCGCGAGGCGCTGCGCAAGGCCTATGGCGACGAGACCTACGAGAAGGAGTTTGCCGGTCTCGACGACGAGACGGTGCTCGAACTGGCGCAGAACGTCACCAATGGCGTGCCCGTGGCATCGCCGGTCTTCGACGGTGCCCGCGAGCCCGACATCAACGAAATGCTCGCACGGGCGGGCTTCGAGACGTCCGGCCAGTCGGTGCTCTATGACGGCCGCACCGGCGAGCGCTTTGCACGGCCGGTGACCGTCGGCATGAAATATCTTCTCAAGCTGCACCACCTGGTGGACGAGAAGATCCATGCCCGCTCCACCGGCCCCTACTCGCTCGTCACCCAGCAGCCGCTCGGGGGCAAGGCGCAGTTCGGCGGCCAGCGTTTCGGCGAGATGGAGGTGTGGGCGCTCGAGGCCTATGGCGCCGCCTACACGCTGCAGGAGATGCTCACCGTCAAGTCGGACGACGTGGCCGGCCGCACCAAGGTCTATGAAGCCATCGTCAAGGGCGAGGACAATTTCGAAGCCGGCGTGCCCGAGAGCTTCAACGTGCTCGTGAAGGAGGTGCGCGGCCTCGCCCTGAACATGGAACTCGTCGAGGCAGAGGAAGAGGAGGAGTGACGGTGCACCGTCACCCTCTTCCCCACTCTCGCGAAACAGTTACGGGATTGCCCCAATGAATCAGGAACTGATCCGAAATCCGTTCGCTCCGCAGATCACCAACAAGGATTTCGACGAGATCCGCATCTCGCTCGCGAGCCCCGAGCGGATCCTCTCGTGGTCCTATGGCGAGATCAAGAAGCCGGAGACCATCAACTACCGCACCTTCAAGCCGGAGCGTGACGGGCTGTTCTGCGCGCGCATCTTCGGCCCGATCAAGGACTACGAATGCCTGTGCGGCAAGTACAAGCGCATGAAGTATCGCGGCGTCGTCTGCGAGAAATGCGGCGTCGAGGTCACACTGCAGAAGGTGCGGCGCGAGCGCATGGGCCATATCGAGCTGGCCGCGCCCGTCGCCCATATCTGGTTCCTCAAGTCGCTGCCTTCGCGCATCGGCCTGATGCTCGACATGACGCTGCGCGATCTCGAGCGCATCCTCTATTTCGAGAACTATGTCGTCATCGACCCCGGGCTCACGGATCTCAGCTACGGGCAGCTCCTGACCGAGGAGGAGTATCTCGACGCCCAGGACCAGTACGGGGCCGAGGCCTTCACCGCCGGCATCGGCGCCGAGGCCATTCGCGAGATGCTGGCCAATATCGATCTCGAGGCCGAGCGCGACCAGCTCCGGGCAGAGCTCGCTGAGGCCACGGGCGAGATCAAGCCGAAGAAGATCGCCAAGCGGCTGAAGCTGGTCGAGGCCTTCATCGAGTCGGGCAACCGGCCCGAATGGATGATCCTCACCGTCATCCCGGTGATTCCGCCCGAACTGCGCCCGCTGGTGCCGCTCGACGGTGGCCGCTTCGCCACCTCCGACCTCAACGATCTCTACCGGCGGGTCATCAACCGCAACAACCGTCTCAAGCGGTTGATCGAGCTCAGGGCGCCCGACATCATCATCCGCAACGAGAAGCGGATGCTGCAGGAGGCGGTGGATGCGCTGTTCGACAACGGTCGCCGCGGCCGGGTCATCACCGGCACCAACCGCCGGCCGCTCAAGTCGCTGTCGGACATGCTCAAGGGCAAGCAGGGCCGCTTCCGCCAGAACCTCCTGGGCAAGCGGGTGGACTTCTCGGGCCGTTCGGTGATCGTGACCGGCCCCGAGCTCAAGCTGCACCAGTGCGGCCTGCCGAAGAAGATGGCGCTCGAGCTCTTCAAGCCCTTCATCTACTCGCGTCTCATGGCCCACGGCCATGCGGGCACGGTGAAGCAGGCCAAGAAGCTGGTCGAGAAGGAGCGGCCCGAGGTCTGGGACGCGCTTGACGAGGTGATCCGCGAGCACCCGGTGCTCCTCAACCGGGCGCCGACGCTGCACCGCCTCGGCATCCAGGCCTTCGAGCCGGTGCTGATCGAGGGCAAGGCGATCCAGCTGCACCCGCTGGTCTGTGCCGCCTTCAACGCCGACTTCGACGGTGACCAGATGGCCGTGCACGTGCCGCTCTCGCTCGAGGCCCAGCTCGAGGCGCGGGTGCTGATGATGTCCACCAACAACGTCCTCAGCCCCGCGAACGGCAAGCCGATCATCGTGCCGTCGCAGGACATGATCCTCGGCCTCTACTACATCACCATGGAACGCAAGGGGATGAAGGGCGAGGGCATGGCCTTCGCCGATCCGGCCGAGGTCGAGGCGGCGCTGGCGGCGGGCGAGGTGCACCTGCATGCGAAGATCACCGCCCGCATCCCGCAGATCGACGAAGAGGGCAACGAGATCATGAAGCGCTACGAGACGACGCCCGGTCGCGTCCGCCTCGGACAGCTTCTGCCGCTCAACGCCAAGACTCCGTTCGATCTCGTCAACCGCCATCTGCGGAAGAAGGAGGTGGCCGAGGTCATCGACACGGTCTACCGCCACACCGGGCAGAAGGAGACGGTCATCTTCGCCGACCGGATCATGGGGCTCGGTTTTCGCGAGGCCTTCACCGCCGGCATCTCCTTCGGCAAGGACGACATCGTCGTGCCGAAGGCGAAGTGGGAGATCGTGAACCGCACGCGCGAACTCGTCAAGGAATACGAGCAGCAGTATCTCGACGGTCTCATCACCCAGGGCGAGAAATACAACAAGGTGGTGGACGCCTGGTCGAAATGCTCCGACGAGGTCGCCAAGGCGATGATGGACGAGATTTCGGCTGTCCGGGTCGATGAGGAGGGGCGCGAGCTCGAGCCGAACTCGATCTGGATGATGGCCCATTCGGGCGCGCGGGGCTCGCCCGCCCAGATGAAGCAGCTCGGCGGGATGCGCGGCCTGATGGCCAAGCCTTCGGGCGAGATCATCGAGACGCCGATCATCTCGAACTTCAAGGAAGGCCTGACCGTTCTCGAATACTTCAACTCGACCCACGGCGCCCGCAAGGGCCTGGCCGACACGGCGCTCAAGACGGCGAACTCGGGTTATCTCACCCGCCGGCTCGTCGATGTCTCGCAGGACTGCATCGTCCGCATCGAGGATTGCGGAACGGACAAGGCCCTGACCATCAGGCCTGCCGTCAACGACGGCGAGGTGGTGGTGCCGCTCGCGGAGCGGATCCTCGGCCGGGTGCTGGCCGAGGATGTGCTCGACCCGGCCTCGGGCGAGGTGCTTGCCCGACGCGGGGACATGGTTGACGAGCGCATGGCCGAGCGGATCGACAAGGCGGGGGTGCGCGAGGTGCGGGCCCGTTCGCCGCTCACCTGCGAGGCCGAGGACGGGGTCTGCGCCAAGTGCTACGGGCGCGATCTTGCCCGCGGCACGCCGGTCAATGTCGGCGAGGCCATCGGCATCATCGCCGCCCAGTCGATCGGTGAGCCGGGCACGCAGCTGACCATGCGGACCTTCCACATCGGCGGCATCGCCCAGGGCGGCCAGCAGTCCTATGTCGAGGCCAGCCATGGTGGCAAGGTCGAGTTCCGCAATTCGCGGCTCATCACCAACCCCGATGGCGAGAAGCTCGTCATCGGCCGCAACATGCAGCTCGTCATCATCGACGAGAACGGCGTGGAGCGGGCCTCGCACCGCCTGCTCTACGGGGCGAAGGTGCTGGTCGAGGAGGGGCAGATGGTGGAGCCCGGCCAGAAGCTCTTCGAGTGGGACCCCTACGCCCTGCCGATCATCGCCGAGAAGGGCGGCGTGGTGAAGTTCGTCGATCTCATCCCCGGCATCTCCCTCAAGGAGGAGATCGACGAAGCCACCGGCATCACCCAGAAGATCGTCGCCGACTGGCGCGCCGCGCCCAAGGCCAACCAGATCAAGCCGGAGATCATCATCGCCGATCCCGACACGGGCGAACCCGTCCGGCTCGAGAACGGCAATCCGGCGGTCTATCCGATGTCGGTCGATGCCATCCTGTCGGTCGAGGACGGGCAGAAGGTCGCGGCCGGCGAGGTGCTGGCGCGGATTCCGCGCGAAGGCGCCAAGACCAGGGACATCACCGGCGGTCTGCCGCGGGTGGCGGAGCTGTTCGAGGCGCGGCGGCCGAAGGATCACGCCATCATCGCCGAGATCGACGGCATCGTCCGCTTCGGCAAGGACTACAAGAACAAGCGCCGGATCATCATCGAGCCGACCGACGAGACGCTCGAGCCCGTCGAGTATCTGGTGCCGAAGGGCAAGCACATCCCGGTGCAGGATGGCGATTTCGTCCAGAAGGGCGACTACATCATGGACGGCCACCCGGCCCCCCATGACATCCTGCGGGTGCTCGGTCTCGAGGCGCTGGCGGAATATCTGGTCGACGAGGTGCAGGACGTCTATCGCCTGCAGGGCGTGAAGATCGACGACAAGCACATCGAGGTCATCATCCGCCAGATGCTGCAGAAGGTCGAGATCACCGATCCGGGCGAAACCACGCTCTTGAAGGGCGAGCATGTGGACAAGGCCGAGCTTCAGGAGATCAACGAGAAGGCGCTGGCCGAAGGGCGCCGTCCGGCCGAGGGCGAGCCGGTGCTGCTCGGCATCACCAAGGCATCGCTCTCGACCCGCTCCTTCATCTCGGCTGCCTCCTTCCAGGAAACCACCCGGGTGCTGACGGAGGCGGCGGTGCAGGGCAAGCGCGACAAGCTCCTCGGCCTCAAGGAGAACGTGATCGTCGGTCGGCTGATCCCCGCCGGCACCGGCTCGGTGGCGCGCCAGGTCCGCAGGATCGCCCAGGAGCGCGACCAGAAGGTGATCGAGGCCCGCAAGGAAGCCGCCGAAGCGGCGCTCGCCGCTCCCGAGGCTGCTGCTTCCGGTGCGGATGCGGCATCGGGAGGAGCTGAACCCCCGGCCGAGACATCGGGGGAAGGTGAAGGCGAGAGCTGATCGACACCACGGTGCAACATCGCAAAGGGCCCCTGCGGGGGCCCTTTCCCTTGCGCGATCCGGTCTGGTCGATGCGTGAAGGGCGGAAGCGACAGGCTTGCGCCAGGGGCTGTTGACAAGGGGCGCGACTCCCCATATACGCCCCGAACATCCCGCTGGGTCCCGAGGGCCGGGGCGGGAACATAGCCACAATCAGGCGGTCAAGATCCTGGCCCTGGGCCACGATCCTCTGGAATTTCACCGCGGCGGTTCCCCGGAAGGTGGGGAGGCGCAGGCGGCTTTGGCGTTTGCGCAGATGCAGGCGCCCGAACAGGAACAGGTTGAGAGACGGGGAACCGGAATGCCTACGATCCAGCAGCTGATCCGCAAGCCGCGGCAGCCGAAAACCAGAAGGTCCAAATCGCTGCACCTGCAGGCCTGTCCGCAGAAGCGCGGCGTTTGCACGCGCGTCTATACCACCACGCCGAAGAAGCCGAACTCGGCCATGCGGAAGGTCGCCAAGGTGCGCCTGACCAACGGTTACGAGGTGATCAGCTACATCCCGGGCGAAGGCCACAACCTTCAGGAGCACTCGGTCGTGCTGATCCGCGGCGGGCGCGTGAAGGACCTTCCGGGTGTCCGCTATCACATCATCCGCGGCGTGCTCGACACGCAGGGCGTCAAGGATCGCCGTCAGCGCCGTTCGAAATACGGCACCAAGCGGCCGAAGTAAGGAGAGAGAGCCATGTCGCGTCGCCATCGCGCCGAGAAGCGGGAAGTGCTCCCCGATCCCAAGTTTGGTGACCGTGTCGTCACCAAGTTCATGAATTCGCTGATGATCGACGGCAAGAAATCGGTTGCCGAGCGCATCCTCTACGGTGCCTTCGACCGCATCGAGCAGAAGACCCGGCGCTCGCCGCTCGAGCTTTTCCACGAGGCGCTCGACAACGTGAAGCCCTCGCTCGAGGTGCGGTCCCGCCGTGTGGGTGGTGCCACCTATCAGGTGCCGGTCGAGGTGCGGCCGGAACGCCGCCAGGCCCTGGCCATCCGCTGGCTGATCGCCGCTGCCCGGGCGCGCAACGAGAACACCATGGAAGAGCGTCTGGCCGCCGAGCTGATCGACGCCGCGAACAACCGTGGCGCCGCCGTCAAGAAGCGCGAAGACACCCACAAGATGGCCGAAGCCAACAAGGCCTTCGCCCATTATCGCTGGTAACGGCGACAAGCAGTCAGGACACAAGACAATGCCCCGCGAATATCCTCTCGAGCGCTATCGCAATTTCGGCATCATGGCCCACATCGATGCCGGCAAGACCACCACGACCGAGCGCATCCTCTATTACACCGGCAAGTCCCACAAGATCGGCGAGGTGCATGACGGCGCCGCGACGATGGACTGGATGGAGCAGGAGCAGGAGCGCGGCATCACCATCACCTCGGCGGCGACGACCACCTTCTGGGAGCGCACCGAGGACGGCAAGACGCCGCAGACGCCGAAGTTCCGCTTCAACATCATCGACACGCCGGGCCATGTGGACTTCACCATCGAGGTCGAGCGCTCGCTTGCCGTGCTTGATGGGGCGGTGACCGTGCTCGACGCCAATGCCGGCGTCGAGCCCCAGACCGAAACCGTCTGGCGCCAGGCCGACCGTTATGGCGTGCCGCGGATCGTGTTCGTCAACAAGATGGACAAGATCGGCGCCGATTTCTTCAACTGCGTCGAGATGATCAAGGACCGCACCGGCGCCACGCCGTGCCCGATCCAGATTCCGATCGGTGCCGAGGACAAGTTCGAAGGCATCGTCGATCTCATCACCATGGAGGAGTGGACCTGGAAGGGCGACGATCTCGGTGCCTCATGGACCCGTCAGCCGGTGCGCGACGAGCTCAAGGCGCAGGCCGAGGAATGGCGCGGCAAGATGATCGAGACCGCGGTCGAGATGGATGACGAGGCCATGGAGGCCTATCTCGAGGGCGAGGAGCCCGATGTCGAGACCCTCCGCAGGCTTATCCGCAAGGGCACTCTCGAGATGGCCTTCGTGCCGGTGCTTGCCGGGTCGGCCTTCAAGAACAAGGGTGTGCAGCCGCTTCTCAACGCGGTGATCGACTATCTTCCCTCGCCGCTCGACGTGCCGCCGATCACCGGCTTCTCGCCGGACGACGAGACCGAGACGCGCAATCTCGAGCGCAAGCCCGACGACAACGAGCCCTTCACGGCGCTGGCGTTCAAGATCATGAACGACCCGTTCGTGGGCTCGCTGACCTTCACCCGCATCTATGCCGGCACGCTCCGCAAGGGTGATCAGGTTCTCAACTCGACCAAGGGCAAGAAGGAGCGCATCGGTCGCATGATGATGATGCACTCCAATCAGCGCGAGGAGATCGAGGAGGCCTTCACCGGCGACATCATCGCCCTTGCCGGCCTCAAGACCGCCACCACGGGCGACACGCTGTGCGACCCGAAGGCGCCGATCGTGCTCGAGACCATGACCTTCCCCGATCCGGTGATCGAGATCGCGGTCGAGCCCAAGTCGAAGGCCGATCAGGAGAAGATGGCCCAGGGTCTTGCGCGGCTTGCGGCCGAGGATCCGTCCTTCCGGGTCGAGACCGATCTCGAATCGGGCCAGACCATCATGAAGGGCATGGGCGAGCTGCATCTCGACATCCTGATCGACCGGCTCAAGCGCGAGTTCAAGGTCGAGGCCAATATCGGCCAGCCGCAGGTGGCCTATCGCGAGACGATCTCGAAGCCGTCCAAGGTGGACTACACCCACAAGAAGCAGACCGGCGGTTCGGGTCAGTTCGCCCGCGTCGTTCTCGAGGTCGAGCCGACCGAGCCGGGCGAGGGTTACTCCTTCGAGAGCCAGATCGTCGGCGGTGTGGTGCCGAAGGAATACATCCCCGGCGTCGAGAAGGGCATCCAGTCGGTGCTCGAATCGGGGCCGCTGGCCGGCTTCCCGGTGATCGACGTGAAGGCCCGTCTTGTGGACGGCGCCTATCACGAGGTCGATTCCTCGGTCCTCGCCTTCGAGATCGCGGCGCGTCAGGCGATGCGCGAGGCGATCAAGAAGGGGGCGCCGAAGCTGCTCGAGCCGATCATGAAGGTCGAGGTCGTCACGCCGGAGGAATATACCGGCAACATCATCGGTGATCTCACCTCCCGCCGCGGCCAGGTGACGGGGCAGGAGATGCGCGGCAACGCCGTCGTCATCAATGCCTTCGTGCCGCTGGCCAACATGTTCGGCTACATCAACACGCTGAGGTCGATGTCGTCGGGCCGCGCGAACTTCACCATGCTGTTCGACCACTACGAGCCCGTGCCCGCGGCGATCGCCGAGGAAATCCAGAAGAAATATGCGTGAGACCGGCTGACCGGCTCCGCCAGCAGATAACAGGAGGCCATCATGGCGAAGGAAAAGTTTGAGCGGACGAAACCGCATGTGAACGTTGGCACGATTGGTCACGTTGACCACGGGAAGACGACGCTGACGGCTGCGATCACGAAGTATTACGGGGACTTCAAGGATTACGACCAGATTGACGCGGCCCCTGAGG
>WFPA01000148.1 GCA_015487815.1 Albidovulum sp. | reverse complement strand
GCGGCTCGGCAAGGGGCCGATCAGCCTTCTGATGCTCGAGGACGACGCGGCCGCGGACGCCACCGTCGCCCATCATCTCGGTCTCGGCTTCGGCGATGTGGTGGTGTTCGCCGACGAAGGGGTCGAGATCGCGACCCGCCTCGCCGAACAGGTGCATTTCGTCCGCACCTCGCTCATCGCCGAGGACGCCCATGCCCGCATCGTCAACGCCCTCATCCCCCACCTCGAGGGGCGCTGGCTGCATTACGGCTTCAACGCCGAATTCCTCTTCTTCCCCTTCTGCGAGAGCCGCACCATCCGCGACATGCTCACCTTCATGACCGAGGAGCGGCGCGATTCGGTTCTGTGCTACGTGATCGACCTCTATGCCCCCGATCTTTCGACCCATCCCGACGGCATCGATCTCGAGAACGCCCATCTCGACCGTTCGGGCTACTATGCCGCGCCCCGGCTTGACGGCAACGGTCATCCGAAGGAGCGGCAGCTCGACTTCCACGGCGGCATCCGCTGGCGCCACGAGGAGCTCATCCCCGAGGAGAAACGCCGGATCGACCGCATTGCCCTGTTCCGCGCCCGCAAGGGGCTCGAGCTTCGGCCCGACCACACCTTCAACGACGAGGAATACAACACCTACTCCTGCCCCTGGCACAACAACATGACCGCCGCCATCGCCTCCTTCCGCGCCGTGAAGGCGCTCCGGCGCAACCCCTCCACACGCTGGGCGGTGGACAACTTCATGTGGCACAATTCGGTAAGGTTCGAATGGTCCTCGCGCCAGCTGATGGAGCTGGGCCTGATGGAACCCGGCCAGTGGTTCTGATCTCCCCGGCCACCGGGCTGCAGGAGGATCAACGGACGCACCCCCGATCGCAGAAGGTGCCGACCCGGCCCCATGCCGGAAGTGACGCACCGGGGCCCATGCCGCCCCTCTTCCGCCCGAACACATGAACAACTGTCGTGACCGGTCTTTCCGGCCCTGCGCTACCCCTCGACCGACGCCCCCGCCGGCTTGCGGCGCAACCGGATCACCACATCGACCCCCGCGAGTTCCGTGCCCGGCAGCGGCCCCGGCAGACCGGAAATCTCGAGCGCGGCGGCCGGCGCGTCGATCAGCCGCTCGTCGCCCTCTCCGTCCTCGATGAAATAATGGGGGTGATCTTCGGTGCAAGTATCGAACCAGGAGCGCTCCCCGTCCACCGCCACCTCCCGCAGAAGCCCCGCTTCGCAGAAGGCCCGCAGCGTGTTGTAGACCGTGGCGAGAGACACCGGCTCGCCGCGGGCGCGGCATTCGGAGTAAAGACGCTCGGCAGTGACATGGCGATGACCGCCCTCGCCAAGCAGCGCCTCGGCAAGGGCTATGCGCTGGCGCGTCGCCCTGAGCCCCCCCTTTCGCAGCCAGCTTTCGGCATCGGGCCGCACCCGCACGGCGGACGCCCCGGCCAGCTCCTCCGCACCGTCCTGCGGATCATCGGTCACGATGTCGTCTTCCCTGCGCATGCCCGCCATGATAGGCAATCGGGGCGGAAGGATCAAATTCGCCCGCCCCGGCCACAGGACCGTGCGGTGCCGCTATTGCGCCTGCTGCGGGGCGGGTGATAGAGGAGCTGAAAATGCCGCCGCCCTCAGCCCCGCATCGCAAGCTGACGGGCCCCATGAGGAGCACGCGATGACCGACCTGCCGACCTCCTTCGACAAGGAAGATCTTCTGCGCTGCGCCCGGGGCGAGCTTTTCGGCCCCGGCAACCCGCAGCTGCCCGAACCGCCGATGCTGATGATGGACCGGATCACCGAGATCTCGGCCGATGGCGGCGAGCACGGCAAGGGGCATGTGGTGGCCGAACTCGACATCACCCCCGATCTGTGGTTCTTCGCCTGCCATTTCCCGGGCGATCCGGTGATGCCCGGCTGCCTCGGCCTCGATGCGCTCTGGCAGCTCACCGGCTTCAACCTCGGCTGGCGCGGCATGACCGGCCGCGGCCGCGCGCTCGGCGTCGGCGAGGTCAAGTTCACCGGCATGGTCACCCCCGAGACGAAGAAGGTGACCTATCTCGTGGATTTCACCCGCGTCATCGACCGCAAGCTCAAGCTCGGCATCGCCAATGGCCGGATGCTGGCTGATGGCGAGGAAATCTACACCGCGAAGGATCTCAGGGTCGGCCTCTTCACCAGCTGACCGGAGAGCGAGGAGACAGCCATGCGCCGCGTCGTCATCACCGGGATCGGGATCATCTCCTGCATCGGCAACAACAAGGAAGAAGTGCTCGAAAGCCTGCGTGAAGGCCGCTCGGGCATCACCTTCGCCCCAGAATATGCCGAACACGGCTTTCGAAGCCGCATCCACGGCAAGCCCGACATCGACCCCGCCGAGCATATCGACAAGCGCCAGATGCGCTTCATGGGGCCGGGCGCGGCCTACAACTACCTCGCCATGGAACAGGCCATCGCCGACAGCGGCCTCGAGAAGAACGAGGTGTCGAACGAGCGCACCGGTCTCGTGATGGGCTCGGGCGGCCCCTCGACATCGAACTTCTACAACGCCCACCGCATCGTGATGGAGAAGGGCAGCCCCAAGCGCATGGGCCCCTTCATGGTCACCCGCTGCATGAGCTCGACCAACTCGGCCTGTCTCGCCACGCCCTTCGGCATCAAGGGCGTCAACTACTCGATCACCTCGGCCTGCTCGACCTCGGCCCACTGCATCGGCAATGGCACCGAACTCATCCAGTGGGGCAAGCAGGACATCGTCTTCGCCGGTGGCGGCGAGGAAGTGGACTGGACGCTTTCCTGCCTGTTCGATGCCATGGGCGCGATGAGCTCGAAATACAACGACACGCCCGAGATCGCCTCGCGCCCCTTCGACAAGGACCGGGACGGCTTCGTGATCGCCGGTGGCGCCGGCGTCGTCGTGCTCGAGGAGCTGGAGCACGCCCTTGCCCGCGGCGCGAAGATCTATGCCGAGGTCACCGGCTACGGCGCCACCTCCGACGGTTACGACATGGTCGCGCCCTCGGGCGAAGGCGGGGTGCGCTCGATGAAGCTCGCTCTCTCGACACTCGATCCCGACCGCAAGGTCACCTACATCAACGCTCACGGCACATCGACCCCTGTCGGCGACATCAAGGAGATCGAGGCCATTCGCGAGGTCTTCGGCGAAGGGCAGACACCGCCCGTCTCCTCCACCAAGTCGCTCACCGGCCATTCGCTCGGGGCCACCGGCGTGCAGGAAACCATCTATTCCCTGCTGATGATGGAGCACGACTTCATCGCCGCCTCGGCCAACGTGTTCGAGCTCGATCCGGCGATCCACCCCGAGGAGATCGTCACCGAGCGGCGCGACAACGTCGATCACGACACCATTCTCTCCAACTCCTTCGGCTTCGGCGGCACCAACGCCACCCTGGCCATCAGCAAGTATCGCGGGTGAGCCGATGGCCGATCTCCTCAAGGGCAAGCGCGCCCTCGTCATGGGCGTGGCCAATGACAAGTCGATCGCCTGGGGCATTGCCCGTGCCATGAAGGCCGAGGGGGCGGAACTCGCCTTCACCTATCAGGGGGAAGCCTTCGGCAAGCGCGTCATCCCTCTGGCCGAGAGTATCGGCGGCCATGTGGTGGGTGATGCAGACGTGACCGACGATGCCTCCCTCGACCGGGTCTTCACCCGTCTCGGTGAGATATGGGACCGGCTCGACATCCTCGTCCACGCCATCGCCTATTCCGACAAGTCGGAGCTCAACGGCCGGTTCGTCAACACCACGCGCGAGAACTTCAGCCGCTCGCTCGAGATTTCCTGCTATTCGCTGATCGACCTGGCGCGCCGCGCCCGGCCGATGATGACCGAGGGCGGCACCATCCTCACCCTCACCTTCCAGGGGGCGCGACGGATCTTCCCGAACTACAACGTGATGGGGGTGGCAAAGGCCGCGCTCGAGAGCACCGTGCGCTACCTCGCGAACGATCTCGGCCCCGAGGGCATCCGCGTGAACGCCATCAGCCCGGGGCCGATGCGCACGCTGGCCGGGGCCGCGATCGGCGGAGCGCGCAAGACCTACCGCACCACCGAAGCCAACGCGCCGCTGCGGGCCAACGCCACGCTCGAGGCGGTGGGCGGCACCGCCGTCTGGCTTGCTTCCGACTATGGCGCCTGCACCACGGGCGAGATCGTCCATGTCGATGGCGGTTATCACATCCTCGGCATGCCCCAACCCGAGAACCTCTGAAGGGGCGGGGCGACGCCCGATGCATATGGGCGAAGGCAGCGGCGGTCGAGCCGCATCGCCCGACCCGTCACACCGCCCGCATCACCGCGCATGAGGCCACGGGTGCAGCCGCATGCGTGCATCGGTCCTTGCACTCGCCCGACCACCGCAAGCCGGCCCCTCATCCCGAAGGTGCATCGCCACGAGGTCGGTCCGGCCATCCGCCCGCATCCACGTCGCGCCCCGAACGGAAAAGACCCGGCACACGGCCGGGTCTTTCGCAGTCCGGGTCTTTGCCGAATGGCTGGAGATCAGCCCGCAGCGCCTTCCTCGACGGCCACGAGCTCGACCTCGAAGGTGAGGTCCTTGCCCGCGAGCGGATGGTTGGCGTCGAGGATGACTTCGTCGTCGGTCACTTCGGCGACGGTGACGATCATCATCTGCCCGTCCGGGGTCTGCATCTGCAGCTGGATGCCCGGCTCGAGCGGGATGTTCTCGGGAATGTCGGAGCGCGGGAAGGCGCGCAGCCGCGCCGGGTCGTGCTGGCCGTAAGCGTCCTCGGCGGCGATCTTCACCGTCTTCTTCTCGCCCACTTCCATGCCCTCGATCTCCTTGTCGAGGCCGGGGATGATCTCACCGGTGCCGACGGTGAACTTGAGCGGCTCGCGGCCTTCGGAACTGTCGAAGGTCTCGCCGTCGTCGAACTTGCCGGTGTAATGAATCGAAGCGGTGTCGCCCGCCTTGGCCTTGGTCATGTCTGTCTCTTTCGGGGATGGTTGATCTCGTGCCTTTCCAAGCTCCCTGGCCGGAAAGGCGGTTGTCAGGTCAATGTAGGGAGGAATGCGCGAATGTAAAGGCGCGATCGGCCGGAGCACCTTCTCCGACCACCCTTGCCCCCGCCTTCCGGGCGGGCCATCCTGCCTTCGTCTTCGTTCGGACCCTTCAGGCCTGCAGGAGGAGTCACAGATGGATCGGCCCGCGATCTTCGTCTTCGATGCCTATGGCACCCTGTTCGATGTCGCCGCTGCCGCCCGGCGCCTTGCCGCCGACGCCCGCTTCCCGATGCTCGCGGAAAGCTGGCTGGGCATTGCCGAAAGCTGGCGCCTCAAGCAGCTGCAATACAGCTGGATCCGCGCGCTGGCGGGCCGCCACGCCGATTTCCGTCAGGTGACCGCCGAAGCGCTCGACTGGACCCTCGAGGCCCACGGCCTTGCCGGCACACCCGGCCTCGCCGACGAGCTGATGGCACTCTACGACCGCCTCGACGCCTATCCTGAAGTGCCGGACATGCTCGCGGCACTGAGAGCGAAGGGGGTGAAAACCGCCATTCTTTCAAACGGTTCACCGGCGATGCTGGAGAGCGCCTGCCGCTCGGCGGGCATTGCGGATCTCCTGGACGGAGTGCTTTCGGTCGAGGAGGTCGGCATCTTCAAGCCGGCCCCTGCCGTCTATGGTCTCGTCGAGACGCATTTCGCCGTCCCGCCCGCACGCACCGCCTTCGTCTCCGCCAATGGCTGGGACGCGGCCGCCGGCGCCGGTTTCGGCTTTCGCAGCATATGGGTGAACCGCCGTGGCGAGCCGGTGGACCGGCTGCCCTGGAAACCCGAAACCGTGCTCGACGATCTGTCCTCCGTGCCCCAGCTTGCAGGATGATGCCATGACCGACGCCACCGCCGACGAGATCCGCCGTTTCACCACCTCCGACGGCCTGTCCCTCGCCTACCGCGACACCGGCACGGGCCTGCCGGTGCTCTGTCTTCCGGGGCTCACGCGCGACGGGCGCGATTTCGACCATCTCGCCCCCCATCTGTGCCATGTGCGGCTGATCCGGCTCGACTGGCGCGGCCGCGGCGCCTCCGATCATGATCCGAATCACCTGAACTACGCCGTCCCGGTCGAGGCGCGGGACGTGATCGAGCTTCTCGACCATCTCGGCATCGGGCAGGCCGCCATCATCGGCACCTCGCGCGGCGGTCTCGTCGCCCTCACCCTCGGCCTCATCGCCCATGATCGGCTCGCGGGCGTGCTCTTCAACGATATCGGCCCCCATGTCGAGGAAGCGGGCCTCGGGCGCATTCTCGACTATCTCGGTCGCGACCCGGTGTGGAAGACCCATGAGGAGGCGGCGCGCGAACTGCCGAAGGTGAGCCCCGGCTTTGCCAATGTGCCCCATGAACGCTGGCTCGAAGAGGCGCGGCGGCGCTGGATCGAAACGCCGGAGGGGCTGAAGATCACCTATGATCCGAAGCTGCGCGATGCGGTTCTGGCCCATGCCGAGGTGCCTCCGCCCGATCTCTGGCCGCTCTATGAGGGGCTGACGGACCTGCCGCTCGCCGTCATCCGCGGCGCCGGCTCCGACATCCTTTCCCGCGCCACGGTGCGGCGCATGCGGCAGCTCAAGCCCGATCTCATCACCGTGGAGGTGCCCGACCGCGGCCATGTGCCCTTTCTCGACGAACCCCATTCGCTGCTCGCGATCGAGACCTTCCTCGAACGGATCGGCACATGAGGGGCGCAACGTCCCTTGCTGGCCTCGATGCCGCCGCCATCCGCGTGGCGCGCCGACGCGTGGCCCCGATCCTCAACCCGACCCCGCTCATCTTCTCCCCCCGGCTCGACGCGCTTGCCGGCCGCCGGCTTCTCTTCAAGCCCGAATGCCTCCAGCCGACCGGAGCCTTCAAGCTGCGCGGCGCCGAGAACGCTATCGCCCTCCTGCCCGAGAAGGCGCGGCGGGCCGGCATCGTCACCCTTTCCTCGGGCAACCATGCCCAGGGTGTGGCCCTTGCCGCCCGCCGCGCCGGCATCCGTGCAACGATCTTCATGCCGGCCGATGCACCGGCAGCCAAGATGGCCGGAGTGCGGGCTCTCGGCGCCGAGATCATCACCCATGATCGCGAGACGGAAGACCGCGAGGCCCTCGTTGTCCGCTTCATGGCCGATACGGGCGCCCGTTTCATTCATCCCTATGACGATGCGGCCGTCATCGCCGGCCAGGGAACCGTGGGGCTCGAGATCGCCGAGGATGCCGCCCGTCACGGCATCCGGCACGGAACGGTGCTCGTTCCCGCGGGCGGCGGCGGGCTGGCAGCCGGCATCACGCTGGCGCTGGCGGAGGCGGCGCCGGCCCTTGAGGTGCAGACGGTCGAACCCGAAGGCTTCGACGACATCCGCCGCTCCCTCGCCTCCGGGCGCCGCGAGGCGAATGCGGCACGCAGCGGCTCGATCTGCGACGCCATCCTCACCCCGTCCCCGGGCCGGCTGACGCTGCCGGTGCTCGTCGCCCGTGCCGGACCGGGCATCGCCGTTTCCGACAGCGAAACCCTCATCGCCATGGGGCTGATCCTGCGCCATCTGCGGCTGGTGGTCGAACCGGCCGCGGCCACGCCCCTCGCCGCCGTCCTGTTCCACGGGGACGCGCTCACCGGCGGAGCGGAGAGACCGGCCATCCTCGTCCTGACGGGCGGCAATGTCGATCCGGCGTTTCTGCCCCGGGCCGTCGCTGCGGCCACGCGGTGGGAGAGCCAGCGGGAAAGGGGAGGCATTCCAGGAAAGCAGGATGAGAGGAACAATGAGCAAGACGACGCGGTGTGACATCCTCGTGATCGGTGGCGGCGCAGCCGGCCTGGGTGCGGCGGCGGCACTGGCACCCGAGGTCGATCTGGTGCTGATCGAGGCGGAGGAGGCGTTCGGCCATCATGCATCGGGTCGCTCGGCGGCGCTTTACGAACCGGGCTACGGCCACGCGGCCATCACCGCCATGAGCCGCAGATCGCGCCCCTTCTTCGAGGAGATCGGGGCCCTTTCGCCCCGCGGTCTCATGCTCGTTATCCCGAAGGGCGAAGAAGAGGCGCATGCCGCCGAGCTTGCGGCGCCGGGGATGAGGGAAATTTCCGTTGCCGAGGCGCAGGCCCTCGTGCCCCGGCTGCGAGGCGCGGCCGTCGGACGTTGCGGCCTGATCGAGGACGCCTTCGATATCGACACCGATCTCATGCTCCAGAACTTCGCCCGCACCATCCGTCGTCATGGCGGGCGGATCGTGCTCAGGGCGCCGGCGCAGGCACTCCGCCGTACCGGCGCGAACTGGCAGGTGGAGACGCCCCGGGGCCGGTTCGAAGCGCCGATCGTCGTCAACGCCGCTGGCGCCTGGGCCGACAGGATCGCCCGCCTCGCCGGTCTTGGCCCGCTCGGCCTTCGGCCCATGCGCCGCTCCGTGGCCCGCATCGCCCTGCCCGAAGGGATCGACGCCCGCCGCTGGCCGATGCTGCTCGGAGCCGGTGAAAGCTGGTATGCCAAGCCCGATGCGGGTGCGCTTCTCGTCTCCCCCGCCGAGGAAGACCCGACCGAACCGCACGATGCCTGGGCCGACGACATGCGCCTTGCCGAGGGTATCGCCCGCTTTCAGGAGATGGTCGCCCTCGAGGTGCGCCGCCTCATCGCCAGCTGGGGCGGGCTCAGGACCTTCGCCCCCGACCGCGCTCCCGTCATCGGCTTCGATCCACGTGCGGAGGGCTTCTTCTGGCTGGCGGGCCAGGGCGGCAGCGGCATGATGAGCGCACCCGGTCAGGGAATCCTTGCCAGAGAGATGATCCTGGGCGCACCGCCCTTCATCGGCGCCGATCTGGCAGCGGCCATCGCCCCCGACCGCCTCGTTCAGGGCGGACAGGCCGTGAACTGACGCCACGTCACCCCGCCGATTTGCCCATCCTCGCGCCGCGACTTGATCCTGATCAAGGTCGCGGCCCCTTTCATCGTCCAGAAGAAAGTCAGAATCGAGACGACTGCGGACGAAGGGACGAGATGATGGACTGGGTGGATTACATGACGCGGTTCAAGGACGACATCCGCACCCTCAACCGCACCATCCCCGACACGACCAAGGCCTTCGGCGCCCTCTCGAAGGGCGTGCGCGACAGCAACGTTCTCGACGTGAAGACCAAGGAATACATCGCTCTGGCCATCGCCACGGTGCAGGGCTGCACTCCCTGCATCGGCTATCATGCCGAAATCCTCGCCAGGCTCGGCGCGCCGCGCGAGGAGGTGGCCGACGCACTCGCAATGGCGATCCAGATGGGCGGCGGCCCGGCGCTCATGGAAGCGGCCGAAGCGCTCGCTGCCTTCGACCAGTTCGTGGCTGCACGCGCCTCAACCGCAGCCTGACAGTTTCCCTTTCGTGTTTTCTCCCCGACCATGTTCCGGTCCACCTAGGCCCCGCCCCTCCCCGGCGGGGCCCTTTTTTCGTACCGATGCGTGAACGGCCCCCCGCGCTCGCGGAAATGTGCCGATGCGCGAGGCGCAAGACACTCGCGCGAAGCGGCTCCGTCCGCTAGAGATCGGGCATGCTCGACTGCCGCCTGCGCCCCCTGATCGACCCGCCTCTCTCCCGCCTTGCCCTCCCCCTGGCACGGCGGGGCGTACCTGCCGGTCTCGTCACCGTTGCCGGGCTCGGCACAGGGCTTCTGGCGGCCTGCGCTGCCGGGTTCGGCTGTTTCAATACCGCCCTTGGTCTGTTCCTCTTCTCGCGGCTTCTCGACGGGCTCGACGGCCATGTCGCCCGCCTGCGCGGACCGACGGGTCTCGGTGGGCATTTCGACCTTCTGGCAGATTTCACCATCTATGCCGCCCTGCCTCTCGGCCTTGCCGTTGCCATGCCGGATGCCGCCCTGGCCGCGGCCGGTCTTCTCGCCAGCTTCTACATCAACGCTGCAAGCTTCTTCGGCACAGCCATCCTTGCCGAGCGGCGACAGATGCAATCCTCGGCGAACGGCCCCAAGTCGCACTACCACCCGCGCGGACTGATCGAAGGGACGGAGACCATCGCCTTCTTCGCCGTCTGCCTGCTGGTGCCGGGCTGGTTCACCACGCTGGCGCCGATCTTCGCGCTGCTGACGCTCTGGACCGCCGCCAGCCGCATACCTGTCGCATGGCGGCTCGAACGCGGCGAAGGCTGATCGTTCAGACGAGGGCGAGGAGCTCGCCGCCCTTCTCCCAGATCATCACCCCACCGACGAGGAGCGAAGCGAGACCGGCGGCAAGGCGGATGCCGGTGCCGAGGCCGCGGGCGGTCCTGTCGGCAAGGGAGAGCGGCAGGGAGATCACCCAGGTCAGAAGCCCCATGCCGAGACTCGAGCCGAGTCCGAAAAGCAGGATGTAGAGCGCCGCCACGCCAAGCGAGGGTGCCGAGGCTGCGGCAAGGGCGATCAGCGCCCCCGAACCGGCCAGCCCGTGCATGAGACCGACGAGATAGGCCCTGAGCGACATGCGCCCCTCCCTCGCGGTGGCTGTGATCTCGTGGAGGTGCAGATGGTCATGGGGCGAATGTTCGTGCGGCACGTCCTCGCCGGCATGGCTGTGAAAATGGACATGGCGCACCCCGCCCTCATGCTCATGCACATGGATGTGTATCCGCTCGCGCCAGAGCCGGCGAATCACGTCGATTCCGAGGCCCACCAGCATCAGGCCGACAAGAAATTCGAGCCCGGCCATCTGCCCCTCGCTCAGCATCCTGCCGAAGAGAAGCGCCGGCACGGCCACGAGGAAAAGCGTGGTCGTGTGGCCAAGCCCCCAGCTCACCCCGATGAAGGCCAGGCGCCGGCCGCTTCGCCCTTCGCCGCGGGCGACGATGGTGGACACGGCGGCGACATGATCCGCCTCGAGAGCATGACGCATGCCGAGGAGGAAACCGAGGAGAAAGAGACTTTCCATGGGATCTCCGCACAGGTGGGAACGAGGTGCACTCCTCACTGACCCCGGGGCAGGCCGAGGTCAAGCCCGGACTTCGCCGTCCGTGCCGCGCCCTCTGCAACGAGGGGGCCGGCGGCGGCTTTCCGGTGCACCCGCTCAGGAGGCAAGCAGCTGCGGCAGGCCTTCCTCGAAGATGATGAGAAGCCCGAAGGCGATCGAGGTGCCGGCCGCAAGCAGACGGATCGCGCCGCCGATCCGCTCCGCCATGCGGTCGGCCAGATGCATCGGCACCACGACCGCCACCGTCAGGAGCGCCATGCCGAGGGTCGAGCCGATGCCGAAGAGCAGAATGTAGATGAAGGCGGAGGAAATCGTCGGCGCCGTCGCGGCCGAAAGCGCGATCAGTGCCGAGGAGCCCGCCACCCCGTGAATGAGCCCGACGAGATAGGCCCGCCCCGAGAAGCGTCCATGGGAATGCTCATGTTCCGCTCCCGTCTCATGAGCATGAAAATGGACGTGGCGCACCCCGTCCTCGTGCTCATGGGGGTGGGCATGGATCCGGCGGCGGATCATCTGCCGCAGGACATCGGCACCGAGCAGGATCAGCATCAGCCCGACGCCGATCTCCACCGCCGCCATCTGCCCGTCGCTCAGCATGTGGCCGAAGGCGAGCGCCGGCACGGAGAGAAGGAACAGTGTCGTCGTGTGGCCGAGCCCCCAGCTTGCTCCGAGAAGCGCGAGACGCCGCGGTTTCGCGCCCGCCTCCTTCGTCGCCAGCGTGCTGACGGCGGCAAGGTGATCCGCCTCGAGCGCATGGCGCATGCCAAGCACGAGACCGAGCAGAAAGAGACTTTCCATGGCCTCTCCCTTTCGCTTTCCGACCGGTCAGGGACCGATGCGCCCGGCCGGAAATTCCTGATATGCCAGCTCGGGAAAAACATGCGCGCCCACTCGGCGCCTTGATCCAGATCATGGAAAGCAATCCGGCATCCGGGAGATGGCTCACGGCAACGGAACTGGCACAAGGAGATTGGCAGATGAGCTATCATTTCTCGAAGACTCTCGAAGGCCCTTTCGACGAGATCGTCGCCCGGGTGAAGGAAAAGCTGGCCGAACAGGGCTTCGGCGTGCTCACCGAGATCGACGTGAAGGCCACGCTCAAGAAGAAGATCGATGTCGATTTCCGCCCCTATCTCATTCTTGGTGCCTGCAGCCCCCGCCATGCCTACAAGGCGCTTCAGGCCGAGCCCCATATCGGCACCATGCTGCCGTGCAACGTGGTGGTGCAGCAGCATGAGGACGGGCGCGTCGAGGTTTCGGCGATCGACCCGGTGGCCTCTATGCAGGCTGTGGAGAACCCCGCCCTCGGTGAAATCGCGCCCGAGATCCGCGATAAGCTGAAGGCGGTGGTGGAGGCGCTCTGACCGCTTTCAGCTGGTGGCGGTATCGGAGGCGAAGCAGACCCGCTCGCCGGCCACGTAGGTGGCGGCGACGGCGCGTTCGTCCCCCAGCGTCTGCAGAACGAAGAGTTCTTCCGAAAGGCTCTCGGCCCGTTCCATCCGCAGCGCCATCAGCTCCGTCGCTCGCGAATCGAGCAGCACGAAATCTGCCTCCGAACCAGGCTCGAGCGTGCCGATCCGCTTGGCAAGATCGAGCGCCTCGGCATTGCCGCGGGTGATCCACCAGAAGGCGGCAAGGGGGGAAAGCCGCTGGCCCCGCAAGGCCAGCACCTTGTAGCCCTCGTCGAGCGTGCGAAGAAGGGAGAAGCTGGTGCCGCCACCGACATCGGTGGCGATGGCACGGCGCACGCCCGCCGCCTTCAGCCCCTCGTTGTCGTATAGGCCGGAACCGAGAAAGAGGTTGGAAGTCGGACAGAACACCGCGACCGACCCGGTCTCGGCCATCGCCCGCCGCTCACGCTCCGAAAGATGCAGGCAATGACCGAAGAGCGACCTCGACCCGGTCAGGCCGTGGCGCTGGTAGATGTCGAAATAGTCCGTCGCATCGGGGAAGAGCCTTCGCGCCGTCTCGATCTCGGCATGGTTTTCCGAAAGATGGGTCTGAAGCCACAGATCGCTTCTCAGCGTCATCAGCGCGGCGGCGACATCGAGCTGGGCCGGCGTCGAGGTGAGGGCGAAGCGCGGGGTGACGACATAGCCGAGCCGTCCGCGCCCGTGCCAGCGCTCGATGAGGGCGCGGCTTTCCTCGAAAGCACGTTCAGGCGTGTCGAGAAGGGGGGGCGGGGCGCCCCGGTCCATCAGCACCTTGCCGCCGAGGGCCCTGACGCCGCGCCGCTCGGCCTCGGCAAAGAACGCTTCAGCCGATTCGGGATGCGAGGTGCAGAAGGCCACGGTGGTGGTGGTGCCGTGGCGCAGCGTTTCGTCGAAGAAGGTGCGGGCGATGCGGGCCGCATGGACGGGATCGGCGAAGCGGCACTCCTCGGGGAAGGTGTAGCGGCTCAGCCAGTCAAGCAGTTCGGTGCCCCAGGAGGCGATCACCTGCATCTGCGGATAGTGGATGTGGGTGTCGATGAAGCCCGGCAGAAGCAGAAGCGGGCGGTGGTCCTCGACGGGCAGATCAGGATGGGCGCGGCGGATCTCGTCGAAGGATCCGCGGGCAAGGATGCCCCCCCCCTTGACGAGAAGCGCCCCGTCTTCCTCGTAGCGACAGGCGGCGAGATCGTCGTGGCCCGCGGGCTCGCGCAGGAAGTCGAGAAGCCGCGCACGGTGGATGACGGCGTCGCCCCCGCTCCGCGTCACGCCCTGCTCCTTCGGCGCCAGCCCCTTTCCGCCTTCCCGCCGCGCGGCTTCCGCCCCGGTCACGAGCGGCCCTCCTCGAACCAGCGACGGATGAGGGCACGTTCGGCGGGCTCCATCTGCGAGACATTGGCTGGCGGCATGGCGTGGGTGATGCCGGCCTGAAGCCAGATCTGCCGGCCGTGGCGTGCGATGTCGGCCCCGGTCTCGAGCACCACGCCGCGAGGTGGAGCGGCGATCCCCTCCCAGACCGGCTCGGCAGCATGGCACATGGCGCAGCGGGCCGTGACCACATCGGTCACATCCGCCATCAGCGGCGAGGCGGCCAGCCGCGCGGCCGCGCCGCTGAGCACCGCCGTCTGCCGCCCCTCGTCCACGCCCGCCTCGCCATCGCCCGCGCGCCCGAGCACGGACAGCGCGACGATGGCTGCAAAGAGCGCCGCCGTCACCCCCCATGTCCACCACGGGCTGCCGGCCCGTGCGTGGCGGGTGTTGAAGAAATGGCGGATGCTCACCCCCATCAGGAAGACCAGCGAGGCGATCAGCCAGTTCCACTTCGTGGCGAAGGCCAGCGGATAATGGTTCGCAAGCATCAGGAAGATGACCGGCAGGGTGAGGTAGTTGTTGTGGGTCGAGCGCAGCTTGGCGATGCGGCCGTATTCCGGGTCCGGGGTGCGGCCCGCCCTGAGATCGGTCACCACGATCTTCTGATTGGGGATGATGACGAAGAAGACGTTGGCGGTCATGATGGAGGCGGTGATCGCCCCGAGATGAAGCAGCGCCGCCCGGCCCGAGAAGATCTGGGCATACCCCCAGGCGAAGACGACGAGAAGCGCATAGAGCACCGCCCCGAGAAGGACCGGCCTGTGTCCCAGCTTCGAGCGGGAAAGCAGATCATAGACGATCCATGCCGCGGCCAGCGAAGCGGCGGAGAGCGCGATGCCAGAGGCGGGCGAAATGTCCGCCACCTGCGGGTCGACGAGAAGGAGATCGGCCTGCATGTAATAGACCAGCACCAGCATGGCGAAGCCCGAAAGCCAGGTCATGTAGCTTTCCCACTTGAACCAGGTGAGATGCTCCGGCAGCGCCTCGGGCGCGACGAGATACTTCTGGATATGGTAGAAGCCGCCGCCATGAACCTGCCATTCCTCGCCCTTCACCCCCGCGGGCAGGCCCGGGCGCTTCACCAGCCCCAGATCGAGGGCGATGAAATAGAAGGAGGAACCGATCCAGGCGATGGCCGCTGTCACATGCAGCCACCGCACAGCGAAGGAGGCCCATTCGTGAAGGATGGCGTCCATGGCGCGTCTCCCGTCTCGTCGCTGATGATGTCCTCACGATGATGTCGCGTGTCCTGCGCGGCCGCGCGACGGCCCGGCGCAACAGCCACGGGGCCCGCTCCTTTCCGATGCCATGCTCTTTCGCCTTGAAAAAGGGAAAAATCCGGCGATGACTTTAAAGCATGGATAGATAATCGGCGGAGAAAGGGCATGTCCTATCTCGAATCGATCCGGGTTTTCGTCCGGGTGATCGAGCTCGGCTCCATCAGCGCCGCCGGGCGTGACCAGCGGCTGACGCCGGCGGTGGCCTCGAACCGCATCAAGGAACTGGAGGCGCGGCTGGGGGTGCGGCTCCTGAACCGCACCACCCGCAAGGTCGCCCCGACCGAGATCGGCCGTCTGTTCTACGACCATGCCTGCCGCATCCTCGCGGCGGTGGACGCGGCCGAGGCCGCCGTCGCCGCCCATGCCGGCCGCCCGCGCGGCGCACTGCGGGCACTGGCGCCGCTCGGCACGGGGCGGCAGCTTATCGCACCGCTCATTCCCGCCTTCACCGCCGACTATCCCGACATCGAGGTGCGATTGCGGCTGACCGATCGCAAGGTCGATTTTCTCGCCGAAGGCATCGATGTCGGCTTCGTGCTCGGCGAATTGCCCGACAGCACGATGAAGATGCGGGCCATTGCCAGCTGTCAGCGGGTCCTTGTCGCCGCTCCCGCCTATCTCGAGGGTCGGCCGGTGCCGCAGGAGCCGGACGATCTCGTCGCCCAGAACCACAACTGCCTGCTCCTGCGCTTTCCGGGCTCGACCGAATATTACTGGCTGCTTCGCGAGAACGGGCAATGGCGCAAGTTGCAGGTGCACGGCACACTCGATGCCGACGACGCCCAGGTGCTGCTTGACTGGGCGCTGGCCGGGCAGGGCATCGTCAACCGCCCCTGGTTCGAGGTCGCCGAGCATGTGGCGGCCGGACGGCTGGTGCCGCTCCTGCCGGACCATCCGCCGAAACCCGTCACTCTCGCCTGCCTCACCCCCCACCGGCGACTGCAGGATCCGAAGATCCGCCTCTTCGCCGACTTCATGGTCCGCGAATGCCGCCGCCGCATCAACGCCGTTCACGAGGCCCATCCCTGCCCGGTCAGCGCGGCGCTACCCTGACTTCCCGTCCCATTCTGGATGAGCTTCTCGCCCGGATTGAAAATCCGCGCCCGCTTTGACGATGCATCCCGCGCCCGATGCGCTAGATCGGAAGACAGGCAATGAGGGAATCGTGATGAAACGCTATCCTCGCGACATGC
>WFPA01000147.1 GCA_015487815.1 Albidovulum sp. | reverse complement strand
GCTCAACGAGATGGGCATCTGGCACTTCCGGCAGATCGCCGAGTGGGGCCCCGAGGAAGTCGCCTGGGTCGATCGCAACCTGCCGGCCTTCAAGGGGCGGGTGAGCCGCGACAACTGGGTCGAGCAGGCTAGGGTTCTCGCGGCCGGTGGCGCGACCGAGTTCTCGCAGAGGGTCGAGAAGGGCGAGGTTTACGACCCGGATGGCGGCAAGGGCGGGAGCTGAGACCCGGCGCCAACGGGAAAGTGACGGCATGAAGGACGGCAGATGACGAACGGACCGAGACAACCGATGACGAAAGCGCAGCAGCGGCAGGTGCGGCTGGCCGCGGTCGTCATCATCGTGGCCTTTCCGCTCTGGCTTCTCGTCAGCTGGATCGGGGGGCAGCTCGGACTGCCGTCGCGCTACGCCTTTCTCGCCGATTTCGCCGCTCTTGCGGCCTTTGCCTTCGCGCTCGTCATCCTGTGGCGCGTATGGCGTGAACGCAATGAAGGGGACGCCTGATGCTCAAGGACGAGGATCGCATCTTCACAAACCTCTACGGCATGGACGACCGCTCCCTCGCCGGGGCGCGGCGCCGCGGGCACTGGGACGGCACCGCCGGGCTCATTGCCAAGGGGCGGGACTGGATCATCGAGGAGGTGAAGGCTTCGGGCCTGCGCGGCCGCGGCGGCGCCGGCTTCCCGACCGGGCTCAAATGGTCCTTCATGCCGAAGGAGAGCGACGGGCGTCCCCATTATCTCGTCATCAATGCGGATGAATCCGAGCCCGGCACCTGCAAGGACCGGGAGATCATGCGTCACGAGCCCCACACGCTGATCGAGGGGGCCCTGATCGCCGGTTTCGCCATGGGGGCCCATGCGGGTTACATCTACATCCGCGGCGAGTTCATCCGCGAGCGCGAGGTGCTGCAGGCGGCGATCGACGAGGCCTATGACGCCGGGCTTCTCGGGCCGAATGCGGCCGGCTCGGGCTGGGATTTCGATCTCTACCTGCACCATGGCGCCGGCGCCTACATCTGCGGCGAGGAAACTGCGCTGCTCGAGAGCCTCGAGGGCAAGAAGGGCATGCCGCGCCTCAAGCCGCCCTTCCCGGCCGGGGCGGGGCTCTACGGCTGCCCGACCACGGTCAACAACGTCGAGTCGATCGCCGTGGTGCCGACGATCCTGCGCCGCGGCGCTTCCTGGTTCGCCTCGATCGGCCGGCCCAACAACACCGGCACCAAGCTCTTCGCCATCTCCGGCCATGTGAACCGGCCCTGCGTTGTCGAGGAAGCAATGTCGATCTCCTTCGAGGAGCTGATCGAGAAGCACGCCGGCGGCATCCGCGGCGGATGGGACAATCTCAAGGCCGTCATCCCCGGCGGTTCCTCGGTGCCGCTTCTGCCGGCCAGTATCGCCCGCGAGGCGATCATGGATTTCGACTGGCTGCGCGAGCACCAGTCGGGTCTCGGCACGGCGGCGGTGATCGTGATGGACAAGTCCACCGACATCGTGAAGGCGATCTGGCGTTTCTCGAAATTCTACAAGCACGAAAGCTGCGGCCAGTGCACCCCATGTCGCGAAGGCACCGGCTGGATGATGCGGGTGATGGAACGGCTGGTGAGGGGTGAGGCCGAGATCGAGGAGATCGACATGCTGCTCGAGGTGACGAAGCAGGTCGAGGGGCACACGATCTGTGCCCTCGGCGATGCCGCCGCCTGGCCGATCCAGGGGCTGATCCGCCATTTCCGCGACGAGATCGAGGAGCGGATCCTCGCCCGCAAGACCGGCCGCGCATCCGCGCTGGCCGCGGAGTGACGCCGCCGCCCATTCACACGACAGGGGCGTGAGCGAAGAGGAGGAACCGGCGCGATGGCCGCTGGCACGGAAGCGATGAGCATGGCGAGACGAGGCGGGATCTTCTTCCCCCGTCCGGCGGCGCGCGTGCTGCGTCCGCTCCTCATCGCCCTCCTTCTCTTCGCGGCTCTTCCGGCGGGGTCCGCACCGGCCGGAGAACAGCCGGTGCTCTCCGACGAGGCGCGCAGGACTCTGCGGGCCGACGAGAAGCTGAACCAGGGACTGCTCGCGGTGGTGATCGCCGACGCCATCCGCAACCGCTGCCCGACCATCTCCGGCCGGCTCATCCGCGCCTTCTTCTACCTCAAGGGGCTCGAATACTACGCCCGCAGGCAGGGCTATCGCGAGGAGGATGTCAGCGCCTGGCTGCAGGACCGGGTGGAGCGGGAGCGGATGTTCGACATGGCACGGCGCTGGTTCGACGCCCACGGGGCGAAAGAAGGGGATGCGGAGAGCTTCTGCCGCGTCGGCCGCGAGGAGATCGGGAAGAAGAGCGCCATCGGCAAACTCTTGAGGGACAACGGAAAATGACGGATCTGCGCAAGGTCATCATCGACGGTCGCGAAATCGAGGTCGATCCGCGCCTGACCATCCTCCAGGCCTGCGAGGAGGCGGGGGTCGAGATCCCGCGCTTCTGCTATCATGAGCGGCTGTCGATCGCCGGCAACTGCCGCATGTGCCTTGTCGAGGTGGTGGGTGGCCCGCCCAAGCCCACCGCTTCCTGCGCCATGCAGATCAGGGATCTGCGCCCGGGCCCCGAAGGGCAACCGCCCGAGATCCGCACCAATTCACCGATGGTGAAGAAGGCGCGCGAGGGGGTGATGGAGTTTCTCCTCATCAACCACCCGCTCGACTGCCCGATCTGCGACCAGGGCGGCGAGTGCGATCTGCAGGACCAGGCCATGGGCTATGGCCGTTCCTTCTCGCGCTACCGCGAGCCCAAGCGGGCGGTGGACGATCTCGATCTCGGCCCGCTCGTGGCCACCT
>WFPA01000146.1 GCA_015487815.1 Albidovulum sp. | reverse complement strand
TGACGGGCCGCGTGCGAGCCTCGCGCCGCTATTCGAAACCATCCTGACGCATGTTCCTGCTCCGGCCCAGATGGCCCGCCGCGACGAACCCTTTGCCATGCTGGCCACCACTCTGGCCGCCGATCCCTATGTCGGCCGCATCCTCACCGGACGGATCGAGAGCGGCCGCGTGAAGGTCGGCGACCAGCTCAGGGCGCTTTCGCGCGAAGGGGCAGAGATCGAGCACTTCCGTGTCACCCGGATCTTCGCTTTTCGCGGGCTCGAGACCGTACCGATCGACGAAGCCGAGGCCGGCGACATCGTCACCCTTGCCGGCATGCAGAAGGCGACCGTCGCCGACACGCTCGCCGCACCCGAAATCACCGCCCCGCTTCCGGCCCAGCCGATCGACCCGCCGACGATCTCCGTCACCTTCGGCATCAACGACAGCCCCCTTGCGGGCCGTGACGGCGACAAGGTGCAAAGCCGCGTCATCCGCGAGCGGCTCATGCGCGAGGCCGAAACCAACGTCGCCATCCGCGTGACGGAAACGCCCGGCGGCGAAGCCTTCGAGGTTGCCGGCCGAGGCGAATTGCAGCTCGGCGTTCTCATCGAGAACATGCGCCGCGAGGGGTTCGAGCTCTCGATCTCGCGGCCGCGGGTGCTGATGCGCGAGGAGAACGGCGTGAAGCTCGAGCCGATCGAGGAGGTGACGATCGACGTCGATGACGAATACACCGGTGCCGTGATCGAGAAGCTGACCGGCCCGCGCCGCGGCGAGATCGTCGAGATGCGCCCGTCGGGCGCAGGCAAGACCCGGATCGTTGCCCATGTGCCTTCGCGCGGCCTCATCGGCTATCATGGTGAATTCCTCACCGACACCCGCGGCACCGGCGTGCTCAACCGCATCTTTCACGGCTGGGCACCCTGGAAGGGGCCGATCCCGGGCCGACGCTCGGGGGTGCTGATCTCGATGGCGAGCGGCAAGGCGGTGGCCTATGCGCTGTGGAATCTCGAGGAGCGCGGCCGGCTCTTCATCGGGCCGGGCGAGGATGTCTATGAAGGCATGATCATCGGCGAGCACAGCCGTGACAACGATCTCGAGGTCAACCCGCTCAAGGGCAAGAAGCTCACCAATATCCGCGCCGCCGGCAAGGACGATGCGGTGCAGCTCACCCCACCGGTGCGGCTCTCGCTGGAGCAGGCGATCTCCTGGATCGACGATGACGAACTCGTCGAGGTCACCCCCAGGGCAATCCGCCTGCGCAAGCGCCACCTCGACCCCCACGAACGCAAGCGCGCCGCCCGGCAGACGTAATGAAGGCTTGAACCGCCTCGATGACCGGTGGCAGGATCTAGCCGCTCTGATGCAAAGGCCCGCCATGCCCCGCCCGTTGCCACCCGTCGTCCACGAAAAGCAGATCCGCCCGCTCAAGGCGATGCTGCTTGCACCCTTCTCGGCGCGCTACCGGCGCCAGTTCGCCCAGCGGCATCTGCCGGTGGCCGAGCAGGCCTTCCTGCGCCATTCGATCATGACCGGCGACCGGGCCTTCCTGTTCGCCAAGAATTCCAAGGCCGCCTGCACCACACTCGCTCAGATGCTGGTCGAATACGCCACCGGCCGCCTCCTTGACGACGAACACGCCGCCCACCGGCCCCAGGAGGGGCTCTACTACGGCTTCGACGGGCTGCACTGGCGCGAACTCCACGCCGCCTGGCACCGCCTGCCCGAAGGTGGAGCGCCGGTGCGCTTTTCCTGCGTGCGCCATCCGGTGGATCGCTTCGTTTCCTGCTACCGCTACTTCTTCGAAAAGGGCGCCAGGCCCGGCCGCAGGCATCTGGCGCCGATGAAGGCCCGCGGCTTCGACCCGGCGGGCGATCGGGTTCGCAACATGGAGGTCTTTGCCGACTATGTCGCCGAAGCCATCGCCGAGGCGCCGGCGATCTGCGATCCGCATTTTCGTGAACAGCACCGCAACATCGGTCACGGACTGGTGGAGCTCGACGTGCTCGGCCGTCTCGAGAACTTCCGCCCTTTCCTCGAGGAGCTGTTCGAGACTGCGGGCAGGAGCGCCGAGCTCGGCCGGCTGAAGAGTCTTCAGCGCGTGTTCAACCGCTCGGGCAGCGGCACGCTTTCGATCCCCGACCATCTGCGGCGGCGGATCCGCGACATCTACGAGCGGGATTTCGCCCTGTTCGGCTACGACGGCTGAGCCTCAGCCCCCCGTCAGCGCGCGCATGATGGCGACGCCCGAGGGGCTGTTCCACTGGGCTTCGCCGATCATGCGGGCGACTTCACGCCCCTCCCTGTCGAGAATGACGGAAACCGGCAGCCCGCGGGCGCCCATGGCAAGAGCCAGCTTCATGGTCGGGTCGCGCCAGGCGGGCAGGTTGGTTGCGCCGAGCGAATCGAGAAACCGTCGCAGGGCGTTCTGGTCGTCCCGGCCGACCGAGATGGTCGCCACCTTGAAGGGCTTCCCCTCCATCTGCCGCGCGAGATCGGCAATCGCCGGCATCTCCTTGCGGCAGGGCGGGCACCAGGTCGCCCAGAAATTCACCAGCACGACATTGCCCTTGAGATCGGCGAGCGTCATGTCCTCGTTCTTCTCGTCGCGGAAGGGAATGTCGAGCGGTGCCGGCTTCGGCTCGTCATGCACGACAAGCGCCCGCATCGACCCCTCGCGCAGCGCCCTGATCCGCGCGGCCATGTCATCGCCTGCCGCAGCCCGGAGCGGATTTGCACCGAAGGCGGACGCGACGTATAGCGAAACGCCAAGACCCGCGAGAACGCTGCGGCGGGAAAGCGGAAGGATCGACATCTCTAAACTCCTCATGCAAGGGTCGGACATGACGGACGAGAAGCGCAATGCCAACGCCATGTGGGGCGGCCGGTTCACCGAAAGCCCCGATGCGCTGATGGAAGCGATCAACGCCTCCATCGGTTTCGACAAGAGGCTATACCGGCAGGACATCGCCGGGTCCATGGCCCATGCCGCCATGCTCGCCCGCCAGGGAATCATCTCCGAGGAAGATGCCACGGCGATCAGGGAAGGTCTTCTCACGATCCTGCGAGAAATCGAGGATGGGCGTTTCCCCTTCCGCACCGAGCTCGAGGACATCCACATGAACATCGAGGCGCGGCTCAGGGAGCTGATCGGTG
>WFPA01000145.1 GCA_015487815.1 Albidovulum sp. | reverse complement strand
GCCCCCGGCCACAAGCGCCGCCGCCCTCTTCGCCGACCTCGCCCGCCCGCAGGACGCGGAGGATGCGCTTTCCATCCATGATCTCGAGGTGCGTGACCGGGAGGGACGGCTGCTCCTGCACATCCCGCAGCTGGAACTGCCGGGCGGCAGCATGATCGCGGTCGATGGGCCGCCGGCCTCGGGCAAGTCGCTTTTCCTGCGGACCCTGGCCGACCCGTGGTGCATCGAGGAGGCCGCCGTGCGCGGACGCGTCCACCACCAGGGCGTGCCCCTGTGGCGGAAGGCCCGCAACCCGCGCGCCCTGCCCTGTCTTCATGTCGGGCCGGAACCGGTCTTGCTGCCGGTCTCGATCGCCGAGAACATCGTCGGCACTGGCATCGATGACGCACAGGGCTGCGCCCAGCGGGCCCTCGAGAAGATGGGCGTGTTCGACGATGACGCAGCGCGCATCCTTGCACGTCCTTCTCCCGCGCAGCTCACCGAGAGCGAAAGGCGCATCGTCGCCCTTGCCCGAGCGCTGCATTTCCAGCCCTCCCTCTATCTGATCGACCGGCCGGAGGTCTTCCTCGACGGGCGGCTGCTGGCGATCTTCCTCTCCCGCCTCAAGGGGGAGGTGCGGGCGGGGCGGACCGTGCTTCTTGCCACCTCGGACAGGCGGTTTCTCGAAGAGTGCGACCATCTCCTGCGCCTCGATCACGGCCGCATCGCCCAGGCCGGCGCGGCGGCCGCCCTGCTCGGTCAGGGCCGCAGCGGCTGGCAGTACATCCATCTCGACCTAGCCGAGGCCGATGCCGAGGACCGGCTGCATCTCTGGCTGCGCAGCATGTTCACCCGACGGGGGGACGAACCGAACCGGCGCCGCGTGTCGCTGGCCGCAAGTCAGCTTGTCGCCGCCCTGCTCCACGGCATCGCCCCCGACACCCCTCACCCGACGCGCTTCGGTTTCCGCCACCACAAGGGGTTCTGCCAGCTTTCTTCCCTCGACGATGGCGATGCGCTCACCGAACGCGATCTGCGCGGCCTCGCGCACCGGCTTTCCCCCTGGCTCGTCACCCCCAGCGGATCCGTGCCGGCGGGCAGCGGTGACGGGCCGGACCACGCAGCCGGCGCCACGTCCGATCTGTCGCCGCAGGCCGAGCGAGAGGACGGGGAGGCCGATTCCGGCGGCTCCGTGGCGCGAACACCGCCCGAAGCCCGCATGCCGGATCCGCAGACGGGATCAGGGACGGAAAGCCGGGCCGCCCCCCGTGCGAAGACGCCTCCCCTCATCGACGCTCGGGGTCTGGAACAGTCCATCGAGGCGGCAACCGGCCTGCGCCGTCTCGACCTCTTCATCAGAACCTTCGACCCGCGCAGGGAGCAACCGGATGGCCCTTCGGTACCCGGACCGGGGCCGTGACGTGCAGGAGGAACGGGCCCGGGTGCAGCGCGGCCTTCCTCAGCCGAAGTCATGGCTCAGGATGGCTGGCCCGATCCGGCGCAATGCCTTCCGGTCCTCCTGCCAGCCCGGGTGCAGACTCTCCACGAGACGCCAGAAGGCGCGGGAATGGTTCATGTGCACGAGATGCGCCACTTCATGAGCCACGACATAACGGCGCAGGCGCGGCGGTGCCATCACGAGCCGCCAGGAAAACATGATCCGGCCCTCGCCGCTGCAACTGCCCCAGCGCGACCGGGTGTCACGAAAGCGGATCGCTTGCGGCGCCCGGCCAACCTGTCGTGCCAGATCGAACGCTTCGGGAACCATGATGTCACGGGCGAGAGCGCGCAGGAACCCGGCCACCCTGGGCCCGATCCGCGCCGCGTCGCCGCCAACGAGAAGCTGCCCGTCTTCAAGACGGATGGCCCTGCCGGGGTGAAGCACGACCCTGACTGCCCGCCCCTCGATGGGCAACATGCATCCGGCCTCAATACGTCGTCGCGCCGGTTGCACCTCGAGGCGCGCGCGCAACCAGTCTTCCCGCGCCCGGGCGAAGACCAGCCCCTCCTCGAGAGAGCCGCCGCGCGGAATGGTCAGACAGGCCCCTCCGCCGCATGGCGAAAGACGCAGAATGTAGCGCCGCGCCCTGAGGTTCCGGCGCAGCCGCAACCGGATCGGCGGCTCTCCAAGAAGGATCTCCGAGGGAAATGTCTGCATGCGTCCGCTCCTTCCGCCATCGCGCCTCCCGCAGGGAGATTCGACGACCGGTCCATCCTGCAGGGTCTACGGCTCTTCCGTCGCGCAATCCAGAGAGCCGGCTCCCCATGCCCGCATGCGCGAGATCCCCTGCCGCCCCTGCGATCGGCACTCCCATGTAAATACCCCCCATGCGCATGGCCGGTCGGCGGAACAGGCCATGCGCGGATCGCCGCAGCGCCGAATCCGCGTCATCCCGGCCGATATCACCGCGGCTCCGGCGGGCGGCTCCTTTCGTCGTTTCTCCGCCATTCTTCCGTTCGCCTGCTTCTTGCAAATGAGGGCGCGCCTCCCACCGGCTCGACGTCAACCCAGGCCCGGACATATCCGAGACGTCGAGGTCGAGGCCGGGTTTCCCGGATCAGTTGCCGGGAGACAAGAGATGAGGAGAGCCCCATCCAGGGGACTGCCTGACCTGTCTGCCCATCAGGACAGGCCGGTCGCATCACGCCCGCCTCGCGGGGAGATGTCGGATGCCGGAGCGGTGTGCGGAGCTGTGGTTCCTGCGCAGCAGCGGGCGGAGTGGCGGCTGACTTGACGGCAGTCCGGTCTGCGGCAGCACTCGGGGGCTGGCGGTGCTCTGACGGTGGGGCCACGACCGAACCGCTGGCGCGGCGGGTTCGGCATCGCTCCCCGGGCCGATCGCCGGTTGCCGCGCCGAAGCGGCCGGGGGAGACAATCCACATGGGGCAGGCGCAAACCGCTGTCGGCAGGTCAGGCCGGGGCACTTCCAGAGGATTCGGGCTTGCCGGACACCCGCGGCATGGCCGGCGAATCCAGGTCTGGCTGATGGTGCGGGGCCTGATCGCGCTGATCCATGCGCGTGGCCGACCAGCCGCGCTCTCGCTGGTCCAAACTGGCAGATCTCATGGACGAGAGCGGGCACGACGACGAGAGCGGGCACGACGTGCCGGCAACACGGTCTTCCCGTGCCGGTCCTGCAAGAAGCGACACGGCACCGATCCGGTTGAACGTCCGCACAAGGAAGTAAAGCGCCGCGCAGGCGTCGTGGGAATCCTGCTCAACAATGCCTCGATCTTGCGCCTCATCGGCGCTGTCCTGTTCGAGCAGAACGACGAATGGCAAG
>WFPA01000144.1 GCA_015487815.1 Albidovulum sp. | reverse complement strand
TTGTGGATCGTGAGCGTCGCTCCGGCCGCGACCGAAATCTCGGGCGGAAAGATCGTCGGTCCGACGACATCCACCTGCTTGCCGGCGAGAGCGGCAGGGGCGGTGAGGAGTGCCAGCGTCATGACAAGGGCTTGTCTCATGGTCGTCTCCATTCGTTCTGGGCCGTTCGTTCAGGGCCGTCGAAGGCCGCATGGGCCGTTGCATGTTTCGGTGCGCGCTTCGCGGCGCGGCAAGAGCATCCTCCCGCCCGGTCGATGGCGCTGGCGAGCGGTGCCGGCGCCGTGCGGGCGAGATCCGTTCGCCAGCGGCCCTTGCATCGCGGCGCGGGCCGGGGGCATTGTCTTCCCGAGCTGACCCGATGAATGGGCCGGCCGAAAGGCCGAAATGGGGCGATCCCGGGCCATTGGTCACACATGGAGAACGAAAGGGCTCAACATGGCAAGACTGGTCAGATACGGAAACAGCGGCACCGAAAGGCCGGGGGCGATCGATTCGCAGGGCCGGTTGCGCGATCTCTCGGCGCATGTCGCCGATATCGACCCCGCCACCCTTGCCGACTGGGCCCGTCTCGCGGCGCTGCCGCTCGAGGCGTGCCCCCTTGTCGAGGAACCGGTCCGGCTTGGTCCGCCGGTCGCGCGGCCGGGCAAGTTCATCGGCATCGGCCTCAACTATTCGGATCATGCCGAGGAGGCGGGCATGCCGATCCCGGAAGAGCCGATCGTCTTCATGAAGGCGACCTCCTCGATCGCCGGACCGAGCGACCCGCTGCGCCTGCCTCCCGCGGCGCGGAAGACCGACTGGGAAGTCGAACTGGGCGTCGTCATCGGCCGCGAGGCACGCAATGTCGCGCCCGAGACGGCGCTTTCCCATGTGGCCGGTTATCTCGTCGTCAATGACATTTCCGAACGCGCCTGGCAGCTCGAGCGGGGCGGCCAGTGGACCAAGGGCAAGAGCCATGCGGGCTTCGGCCCCATCGGCCCGTGGCTGGTGACGGCCGACGAGATCGCCGACCCGCAATCGCTCGATCTGTGGCTGAAGCTCAATGGCGAGACGATGCAGCAGGGCAATACCGGGCGGATGATCTTCACCGTGGCCGAACTTGTCGCCGATCTCAGCCGCTACATGACGCTCGAGCCCGGCGACATCATCACGACCGGCACCCCGCCCGGAGTCGGGATGGGACGTGATCCGCAGCGTTTCCTCAGGCCCGGAGACGTGATGGAGCTGGGCATCACCGGGCTGGGCAGCCAGAAGATCACGGTCGAGGAGGCGGGATGATACGGACTTCAGAAATGCGCGATACCTTCCTGACATGGAAGGGAAATGTCGGATCATCCGGGGCGGGATGATCGCCGCCTCGCGCGGCTGATCTGGCAGGCCGGGCTCGGCGCGGCCGACCCGGAAGCGGCGCTTGGCAAGGCGCTGGCCGGGGCCGATTGGTCGGTCCCGGCGGGTGGACGGCTCGTGCTGCTCGCGGTCGGCAAGGCGGCGCCGGCGATGCTGGCCGCAGCCCGGTTTCATGCCCGGGAACAGGGGCTGAGGCCCGAAAGCTGGTGCATCACCACCCGCGAGAATGCCGCCCTTGCCCGAAGGGCGGCACCCGACCGGCTCTTCCTTGCGGGGCACCCCCTGCCGGATGAGGCGGGGCTCGAGGCGGCCCGGGCCGTGCGGGCGCTGGCGCAGGAACTCGGGAAGGGCGACCGGCTGGTGGCCCTCGTCTCGGGTGGCGCCTCGGCGCTTCTGCCGGCGCCGGTCGCGGGGCTTGCGCTCGCGGACAAGATCGCTGCCACCCGGCTGCTGCTGGCTCACGGCTTCACGATCGACGAGATCAACCGCATCCGGCAGGCGCTGTCGCAGCTCAAGGGCGGACGGCTCGCGCGGCTGGCGGCGCCGGCACGGGTCGAGAGCTGGCTTCTTTCGGACGTGATCGGCGATGATCCCGCCGTCATCGGATCGGGGCCGACGGCCTGGGCAGCGGCTTCGGCAGTGCAGGTGCGGGCGCTTCTGGAGGAGAAAGGGGTGTGGATGGAACTGCCGGCCGCGGTCAGGGCCATTCTCGCGCGCCGGTCGGCGGTGGACGATCCGCCGCTCACCCTGCCCGGAAATGCCGCACCGCCGGTCATCATCGGTTCGAATGCCCTTTCGCGGGCGGCGATGGCGGAAGAAGCCGTGCGCCATTTCGATGGAGGCAATGTCAGGAGCCTGGAAGAGCCGCTCACGGGTGATGTGACGGAGGAGGCGCGGCGCCTGGTGCGGGAAGTGGCCGCGCTCCCCGACGAGGGACCGGCGGTGCTGCTGGCCGGGGGCGAGCCGGTCGTCACCCTTCGCGGATCGGGAAAGGGTGGTCGCAATCAGGAGCTTGCCCTGCGTTTCTCATCTGAGGCGGAGAAGGCCGGCCTCGGCGGAAGATGGGCGTTCCTCGCCGCCGGCACCGACGGGCGCGACGGGCCGACGGAGGCGGCGGGCGGCCTTGTCGACGAGGGCACGCTTGATCGCATCCGTGCAAGGGGGCTCTCGCCCGAAGCCCTGCTCGAGGAAAACGACAGCCACCGGGCGCTTGCCGCGGCGGGTGATCTGTTCGTCACCGGACCGACCGGCACCAATGTCGCCGATCTGCATGTCTTCGTCTGCCTGCCCGGGGAGGCGAGCCGCGGTGCCTGATATGCTGGCCGCGCTGCGCGAATGTCCGTTCAGACCTGCCCGCCGGCGATGGCGATGGTCTCGCCGTTGATGCTGCCCGAATGGGGGCCGCAGAGCATGATCGCCGCCTCGGCCACTTCCTCGGGCTCGATCAGCCGGCCGTGGCGGTTGTCCTTCACCATCGCCGCCAGCGCTTCCTCGAGGGTGATGCCCGAGCGTTCGGCGATCAGCTTCATGTTGCGCTCGACGATCGGGGTGCGGACATAGCCGGGGCACAGCGCGTTGGCCGTGATCCCGTCCTGCACATGCTCTTCGGCGATCACGCGCGTGAGCCCGATCACCCCGTGTTTCGAGGCCGTGTAGGCGCCGCCATAGCGCAACCCCCTGAGCCCGGCGATCGAGGAGATGGTGATGATGCGGCCCCAGCCCTCGTCCACCATGCCGGGGAGGCATTCGCGGATGGTGAGGAACACGCCGTCGAGATTGGTGCGCATGATGCGGTGCCAGAAATCGAGCGACATCTTTCGCACCGGCACCGTCTCGGCGATGCCGGCATTGGGCACGCAGATCTGGACCGGCCCGTCGGCGGCGATCGCCTCGGTGATGGTGTGGCGGATGTTTTCCTCGTCGGTCACGTCCATCACCCGCGGAAAGATCCGCCCGTCGAGGGCCGCGACCTCCTCGAGCACCTCGAGGCGCCGTCCGGTGATCGTCACCCTGGCGCCGGCCTTGGCGAGGGCGAGGGCGATGGCCCGGCCGATGCCGGTACCGCCGCCGGTGACGAGGGCGTGCTTTCCCGAAAGGTCGATCTGATACATGGTGTCGTGCTCCCTGTCGTTCCGGCGCAAGGCCGACCCGCGCCGCCCCCGGCAGGCCGGGGTGCGGCTTCGAGAGCACTTTGCCATCTTGCGGGTGACGATCAACCCTGCCGCAGCGTCGGGAAGGGCAGGCGGGTGCGAAATCGCCGCGCTCAGCCTTCTGAACCCTGCGAGAAGGCCGCCTTGAGCCGCCTGACGATCTCGTCCTTCGTGCCCGGATAGGTTGGCAGGCCGCGTTTCAGCCAGCCGGGCCCGGCCTTCGAGCCGGCCATGCCCTCGGAGACATCGACGAGACCGGGAAAGCCCTGGGCCGCCAGTGTCTTCACCACATAGCCGGAGCGGTTGCCCGTGCGGCAGATGAGTGCGATCGGCGTTTCGGGGTTCCGCTGCCGCAGCACCACCAGCGCCTTGACGAATTCCGGGTCGCGCATGTTGATCGCCAGCGCCCCTTCGCCGACGCCGGTTTCGGCCCATTCGGGCGGGGTGCGGATGTCGACGAGGATGATCTCGCCGGCCTTCGCCTTCTCGTAGGCGCTGGCCGCATCGAGCGTGCCGAAGGGGGCGGCCCGTGCGGTGCCGTTTCCTTCTTCCCGGGGGCCTTCCTTCGGGGTGTCATGGCCGGCGAGGGCTCTGCCGGAGCCGGCAAGGGGCAGGGCAAGCACGGCCGCGAGGGGGATCAGAAGGGAGCGGCGGTCGGGACGGGCAGGGAACATTCGCGTCTTCTCCTGGATTTCGTGAACGGGCCCCCTTTCGGGGCATGACCCGAAAGGCTCGGGCCGGCGGTCGTCCCGCCCGAACGGTCGGGACGGGATGGGCAGTATGCATTGCCCGAAGCGCCGTGCAATCACCAGAGAGGGTCTTCAGGGCCCATGTCACGCAGCTGTGACCGGCGCACTTTTCCTTCATCGGGTCGCCATGCGGGAGGCGATGCGTCAGCCAGTCGCATCCATGTGCCCTCGTGCAGGCACTTGCCTTGCCTCCCCATGCCGCTAAAACGGCAGGATGACCGGGGCTGCGGCCCTTCCGGCGCCTCCGCGCCACAACAATGCAACGAGGGAGAGCGACGCATGAAGATCGGCGCACCCAGGGAAAGACACCCCGGCGAGAAGCGGGTGGCCATGACCCCGCAATCGGCCCGGGAGCTGATGAAGATCGGCCATGAATGCCTGATCGAGGCAGGAGCCGGCGAAGAGGCCGGTTTCCTCGACAGGGACTACGAGGAGGCGGGGGTGAAGATCGTTCCCGATCTCGCCGCGCTCTACGGGGAGGCCGATGTCGTCACCCGCGTGCGGCCGCCCGAGGAAGAGGAGATGAAGGAGCATCTGCGCAAGGGGCAGATCCTGATCTCCTTCTTCTGGCCGGCGCAGCACGAGCATCTGATGCAGATTGCCGCCGAGAAGGGGGCGACGGTGCTGGCGATGGACATGATCCCGCGCATCTCGCGGGCTCAGAAGATGGACGCGCTGTCCTCCATGGCCAATATTGCCGGCTACCGGGCCGTGATCGAGGCCGCGGAACATTTCGGACGCTTCTTCACCGGCCAGGTGACGGCAGCGGGCAAGATCCCGCCGGCCCGGGTGCTGGTGATCGGGGCGGGCGTCGCCGGGCTCGCCGCCATCGGCACGGCGGTTTCGCTCGGGGCCATCGTCCGGGCCTTCGACGTGCGGCCCGAGGTCGCCGAGCAGATCGAGTCGATGGGCGCCGAGTTCCTGATGCTCGATTTCTCCGACAGCAACCTCTCGAGCGAGGAGGGCTATGCCAAGCCGGCCAGCCCCGAGTTCCTCGAGGCCGAGATGAAGCTGTTCCGCCAGCAGGCACCCGAGGTGGATATCGTCATCACCACCGCGCTCATCCCCGGCCGGCCGGCGCCGAAGCTGTGGACGCGCGACATGGTCGAGGCGATGAAGCCGGGCTCGGTGATCGTCGATCTGGCCGCCGAGCAGGGCGGCAACTGCGAGCTCACGGTGCCGGGCGAGCTCTACGAGACCGAAAACCGGGTCAAGATCATCGGCTATACCGACATGCCGAGCCGCATGGCGACCACGGCCTCCGAGCTCTATTCGACCAATATCCGCCATCTGATCGCCGATCTGACTCCCGGGAAGGACGGGCAGATCGTCGTCGACATGGAGGACGAGGTGATCCGCCATGCCACTGTGGTCCATGAGGGCGAGATCACCTTCCCGCCGCCGCCGGTGAAGGTGTCGGTGGCGCCGAAGAAGCCGCCGGCCAAGCCGGAGAAGACCCCGGAGGAGATCGCAGCCGAGGAGCAGGCCGCGCTCCGGCGGGCCGGGATGCGGCAGGTGGCGTTGCTGATCCTCGGCGGCATCGCGACCTATTTCATCGGCCTTTATGCGCCACCCGCCTTCATGCAGCATTTCATCGTCTTCGTGCTGGCGGTCTTCGTCGGCTTCCAGGTGATCTGGAACGTCAACCATGCGCTGCACACGCCGCTGATGGCCATCACCAACGCGATCTCGGGCATCATCGTGATCGGCGCGCTCCTGCAGATCGGGGCGCCGCAGCTGATCGTCGCGATCCTCGCGGCCGTCTCGGTGCTGATCGCGACGATCAACATCGTCGGCGGTTTCTGGGTCACGCGGCGGATGCTGCAGATGTTCAAGAAATCCTGAGGCGGGAGAAAAACCATGATCAGCACAGGACTTCAGACCGCCGCCTATATCGCCGCAACGGTGCTCTTCATCCTCGCCCTCGGCGGGCTCTCGAACCACGAGAGCGCCAAGCGGGCGGTGTGGTATGGCATCGTCGGCATGGCCATCGCCATCTTCGCCACCATCTTCGGCCCCGGCGTCGAGATCAACGCAATGCTGATTGCCGCGCTCGTCATCGGTGCGGTGATCGGGGCATGGGTGGCCATCCGCGTCGAGATGACGGGAATGCCCCAGCTCGTGGCGCTGCTGCACTCCTTTGTCGGCCTCGCCGCGGTGCTCATCGGCATCAATTCCGACATCATGGCCCTCGAGTTCCCGACCGAGGCGGAGAAGATCATCCACGAGGCGGAGATCTTCCTCGGGGTGTTCATCGGCGCCGTCACCTTCACCGGCTCGCTCGTCGCCTGGGGCAAGCTCTCGGGGCGGATCGACGGCAAGCCGCTGATGATCCCGTTCCGCCATCTGTGGAACGCGCTCATCATCATCGCCTCCTTCGCCCTCATGATCCTCTACATGCAGGGTGCGGGCTCCTGGACGCTCTATCTGATGACGCTGCTCGCCCTCGTTCTCGGCTGGCATCTCGTCATGGGGATCGGCGGGGCCGACATGCCGGTGGTCGTCTCGATGCTCAACTCCTATTCGGGCTGGGCCGCGGCGGCGACGGGCTTCCTCCTCGGCAACGACCTCCTGATCGTGACCGGGGCGCTGGTCGGCTCCTCGGGTGCGATCCTCTCCTACATCATGTGCCGGGCGATGAACCGCTCCTTCATCTCGGTGATCCTCGGCGGCTTTGGTGGCGCCAGGGGGCCGCAGCAGGCGGTCGAGGGCGAGATGGTGGCGACCGACCCCGAAAGCGTGGCTGCGGCGCTCGAGGCGGCAAAGAATGTCATCATCGTGCCGGGCTACGGCATGGCGGTGGCGCAGGCGCAGAACGCCGTCTCCGAGCTCGTCCGCAGGCTCAGGGAGAAGGGCAAGAACGTCCGCTTCGCCATCCACCCGGTGGCCGGCCGCCTGCCGGGGCACATGAACGTGCTCCTCGCCGAGGCCAAGGTGCCCTACGACATCGTGCTCGAGATGGACGAGATCAACGAGGACTTCCCCGACACCGATGTGGTGATCGTCATCGGCGCCAACGACATCGTCAATCCGGCGGCGCAGGAGGATCCGAACTCGCCGATCGCCGGCATGCCGGTCCTGGAGGTATGGAAGGCGGGGCAGGTGATCGTGCTCAAGCGCGGCCAGGGCACCGGCTATTCGGGCATCGAGAACCCGCTGTTCTACAAGGAGAACACCCGCATGCTCTATGGCGACGCCAAGGACTCGGTCGAGAAGGTCATCCAGGCGCTCGACTGAACCGGCGCAGGAGGCAGGCGGAAGGGGGCGGCCGGCCGGGGCCGCCCCTTTCATTTGCGCCGCCAGGGCGGCAGGTCTAGAAGCGGGAGATGCGGTGTCGGGGCGTTGGCCCCGCACGGGCGGCATCGAGCAGCGGGAGCATCGGGCAGGGCAGCAGGGTCAGGGCAGGAAAGGAGCCGGGCATGGGCAAGGACAACGGGTCCGGGGCGGGCGGAGCGGCAGGTGCGGGCGGCCCGCAGCGGCGGGCCCTGCCGCCGGCGGTGTGGGTGCTCGGCTTCGTCAGCCTGCTGATGGATGTCTCCTCGGAGATGGTTCACGGGCTGTTGCCGGTCTTTCTCGTCGTCACTCTCGGCGCGTCCACCGTCACCCTCGGCCTCATCGAGGGGCTGGGGGAGGGGGTGGCGCTGATCGTCAAGCTGTTCTCGGGGCTCCTGTCCGACCGGATCGGCCGGCGCAAGCCGCTGGTGCTCGCCGGCTACGGCCTCGCCGCCCTCACCAAGCCGCTTTTCGCACTGGCGCAGGGGGCGGGACTGGTGCTCGTCGCGCGGGTCATCGACCGGATGGGCAAGGGTATCCGCGGCGCACCGCGCGATGCTCTGATCGCCGATGTCACCCCGGCGGCCATCCGTGGCGCGGCCTACGGGCTGCGCCAGACGCTCGACACGGTGGGCGCCGTGATCGGTCCGTTGATCGCCCTTCTGATGATGGAGATCACGGGCGGTGACATCCGCGCCGTCTTCTGGGTCGCGGCCATTCCCGGCTTTCTCGCCGTGGCGCTGATCGTCCTCGCCGTGCCCGAACCTCCTCATCGGCAGGAGCAGGATTGCGCTGCTCCGGCATTCGAGCGGGCGGCGCTCCGGGCTCTCGGCCGGCGCTTCTGGAAGATCGTCATCGTCGGGGCGCTGGCCGCGCTCGCGCTTCTTTCGGAAGCCTTCCTGGTGCTGAGGGCGCTCGATGCCGGATTCGCCATGAACCACACGCCGCTCGTGCTCGTCATCCTGTCGGTGGTCTTCGCGCTCACGGCCTACCCGGCAGGTCGTCTCCAGGACCGGATCGGCGGCAAGGGCATCGTCATGGTCTCGCTCCTGGCGCTGGCCATGGCCCATCTCCTTCTGGCCGTCTCCTCCGGCCCGGTGCCCTTCATCGCCGCACTCCTCTTCTGGGGGCTGCATCTGGGGCTGAGCAAGGGCGTTCTGGCGGCGCTCGTTGCCGCCGCCGCGCCGCCTGCGCTGCGGGCCACGGCCTTCGGCGTCTTCAATCTCGTCGCCGGGGGCGTGCTGCTGCTCGGCAACGGGCTCGCGGGTCTCCTGTGGCATCTTGCGGGGCCGATGACGACCTTCCTCGTGGCCGCTGCTGCTGCCCTTGCCGCAATGGGTGCGGCCGGAATGCTGATCGAGCGGCCGCCGCGGCGCGAACCGGATGCCTCCGACGTCTCCCCGGGCTGATCCGCCCCCTTCGTCCGGGCATTCCCTTCGCACCGTCCGACTCGTGCGAGGCCATGCGTGCCATTGCACTTCGCGGCGAAAGCCGCATGATGGCGGACAGGAAGGGGCCGGCGCCATCGGCAGGGGAATGCCTCGTTCACAGGGGGTGCCGGGCCGAGAAAGGACAACGAGGAAGACCATGCCGCTGCCGCCCGATCACCCGCTGCGCTACCAGCTGGTCCACGAGCTCCATGCGCGTCCCTCGCCCCGGCTCAGGGCGCCCTGCCACGCGGTCTTTCTCGCCATCAAGAAGCCGCGGGACGCCGCCAACCGTGACCGCGAGGAGGACCGGCGCCATCTGATCGAACTGCTTGACCGTTTCGGCGCCAATCACCCGCCCGCGGGCGCCTCCCACTATTACGGCCAGGTCGGCAAGTATCATCTGCGCTGGGAATGCTACACCGAATTCGTCACCTACACGATCTTCGTGGACGGGGTGGCGGAAAGACCCTTCGATCCCGACGCCTATGACGTCTTCCCGGCCGACTGGGTTGCGAAGGCGCCGGGGCTGACGCTCACCGCCGCGCTGGTGCGGGTCGAGCCCTGGGCCGATCCGGAGCCGCCCGACGAGGAGCGGATCCGCAGCTGGTTCTCGCCCGACGCGCTCTGCTTTTCGCGCGTCAACGACGATTCGGCCTTCATCGCGACCGATTTCATGATCGACCCCACGGGATCGATCCGCTTTGCGGTCTTTTCCCGGCCGCATATTTCGGAGCGGCGACTCGGGCGGATCGTCCAGCGGATCCTCGAGCTCGAGGCCTACAAGTCGATGGCGCTTCTCGGCCTGCCCCGGGCCAAGGAGGTCGCACGCAGGATCAATCGGCTCGATGTGGTCCTGGCCCGGGAAGTGCAGGCGATGAACGATCCGCAAACGCCATCAGAGGAAACACTCGACCGCCTGCTCGACATCGCCTCGGAGATCGAGGAGCAGGTGTCGGGCACGGCCTACCGCTTCGGGGCGTCCGAAGCCTATGCCCAGATCATGCGTGAGCGGATCGAGCTTCTGCGCGAGGAACGGATCGAGGGGCGGATGACGATCCGGGAGTTCATGACCCGCCGTTTCGAACCGGCCATGCGGACCATCTCCTCGGCCGCCGAAAGACTCGAGCAGCTGGCGGTGCGGGCCAAGCGGGCCGGCGACCATCTGCGAACGCGGGT
>WFPA01000143.1 GCA_015487815.1 Albidovulum sp. | reverse complement strand
GGGTTTCATCACCAAGGACAATATCAGCCTGGTCGAGAAATACGCCGGCGTCTACCGCTGACGCAGGGCCGCGCCCGGGCCGCTGACGGCCCGGGTCGCAGGCGGTCTGCCTTCGCACATCTCCCGCGGGGCGGCCCTGTTGCCGCCCCCGGCAATACGACATGACAGGGGGGCCCGATGACTGACACCACGGACGAACGGCTGAAACAGATTTCGCCACTCAGGCGTGCCCTGATCCGCCCCGAGCTTGGCGCCATATCCGGTGTCATCCTCGTTTTCGCGTTTTTCCTGATGGTCGCCGGCGACAGCGGCATGTTCGCCCCGCAGGGAATCATGAACTGGTCGGTGGTTTCGGCCCAGTTCGCGATCATCGCGGTTGGGGCCTGCCTGCTGATGATCGCCGGCGAGTTCGACCTTTCGGTGGGCTCGATGATCGGCTTCGCCGGCATCGTGATCGCCATTCTCAGCGTGCAGTGGGGCTGGCCCGTCTGGGCGGCGATCCTGGTGGCCTTCGCGGTCTGCGTCTCGCTGGGCTTCGTCAATGGCTGGCTGGTGATCAAGACCGGCCTGCCCAGCTTCATCGTCACGCTGGCCTTTCTCTACATCCTGCGCGGGCTGACCATCTGGCTGTCGATCCTGACCACCCAGAAGACGGTGATCGGCGGGGTGAAGAAGGCGGCCGAAGGCGACTGGCTGGCCGCGCTCTTCGGCGGCAAGGTGCTCACGGGGCTGTTCCGGTGGATGGGCGAGATGGGCTGGATCGCCACCTTCACCCGCGGCACCCGCGCCGGCCAGCCGGTGGTCGAGGGGGTGCCGATGCTGATCGTCTGGGCGCTCGGGCTGGTGGTCCTGGGCCATCTGCTGCTGACCCGCACTCGCTTCGGCAACTGGATCTTCGCCGCCGGCGGCGATGCGCAGGCGGCGCGCCATGTGGGGGTGCCGGTCAACCGGGTGAAGATCTCGATGTTCATGTTCACCGCCTTCTGCGCCACCGTCTTCGCCACCGCCCAGGTGATGGAATTCGGCTCCGCCGCCGCCGACCGCGGCGTGCTCAAGGAGTTCGAGGCCATCATCTCGGTGGTGATCGGCGGGGCGCTGCTCACCGGCGGCTACGGCTCGGTGATCGGGGCGGCGCTCGGGGCGCTGATCTTCGGCGTGGTGCAGCAGGGGCTCTACTTCTCGGGCGCCGAGAGCTCGCTCTTCCGGGTCTTCCTCGGCACCATCCTGATCCTGGCGGTGATCCTCAACACCTACATCCGCCGCATCATCACCGGGGAGCGCTGACATGGGCGAGCCGATCATCGCACTGACCGACATCGAGAAGCATTTCGGCGCCGTCATCGCCCTGGGCGGGGTGAGCTTCGACCTCTGTCCGGGCGAGGTGCATTGCCTGCTCGGCGACAACGGCGCCGGCAAGTCCACCTTCATCAAGATCATGTCCGGCGTCCATCAGCCGACGCGGGGCACGATCCGCCTCGACGGGCGCGAGGTGCGCTTCCCCAGCCCGCGCGATGCGATGGAGGCGGGGATCGCCACCGTCTACCAGGATCTGGCGATGATCCCGCTGATGAGCGTCACCCGCAACTTCTGGATGGGCAACGAGCCCCTGAAGAAGGTCGGCCCCTTCCGCTTCTTCGACTTCGAGACCGCCAACCGGGTGACGATGGAGGAGATGCGCAAGATGGGCATCCATCTGCGCTCGCCCGATCAGGCCGTGGGCACGCTCTCGGGTGGTGAGCGCCAGACGGTGGCCATCGCCCGGGCGGTCTATTTCGGCGCCCGGGTGCTGATCCTCGACGAGCCGACCTCGGCCCTCGGCGTGCGCCAGACCTCGAACGTGCTCGCCACCATCGACCGGGTGCGCAAGGCCGGCATCGGGGTGGTGTTCATCACCCACAACGTGCGCCACGCGCTGGCCGTGGGCGACCGCTTCACCGTGCTCAACCGCGGCCGGACGCTGGGCACCGCCAGGCGCGGCGAGATCGGCCCCGAGGAGCTGCAGGACATGATGGCGGGCGGTGAGGCTCTGGCCGAGCTCGAGGGCTCGCTCGGGGGTACCGTATGACGCTCGATGTCCTCACCATCGGCCGCGCCTCGGTCGA
>WFPA01000142.1 GCA_015487815.1 Albidovulum sp. | reverse complement strand
GTGATGGTCGCCCCCGTCATTCCGGGGCTGACCGACAGCGGCATCGAGGCAGTGCTCGAGGCCGCCGCCGCGGCCGGGGCGCGCTCGGCCGCCTGGGTGATGCTGCGCCTGCCCCACGAGGTGGCACCGCTCTTTGCCGACTGGCTCCGCCGTCACTATCCCGAGCGTGCCGGCAAGGTGCTCTCGCGCATCGCCCAGACCCGCGGCGGGCGGCTCTATGACGCAAGCTGGCACGGGCGGATGCGCGGCGAGGGCCCCCATGCCGAACTCGTCGCCAGCCGTTTCGCCCTTGCCTGTCGCCGCTTCGGGCTCGACCGCCCCCTGCCGCCCCTGCGCTGCGACCTGTTCATCCCCCCCGAGGAGGACGATCGACAGATGAGCCTCTTCTGAAAGGTGCGGACGGGGAGCGGCCCCCATGACAAGAGCACCGGCACCGCCCCGGCCCTTCCGCCGGGCAGCGGCGGAAAGGGACGCGGCGGAACGAGGCACGGGGCCGCCGCAAGCCGCATGTTGCCCGAAGGATGGGTCGGAAAAGGGGGCGCCCCGCCGGCCTTCCCAGAGCATTGCGGGCGAGTGTCCATCCCCGGCCGGCGGCGAAGCCCCCTGCCGGTCGGCCGGACGCATCGCACCCGCCCGCCCGGCGATGACGCCGCACAGGGCCGGAGCGGCGGAGAGCGTCTCAAGCCGCCCACCCCTCCTGCCGCCGCGGCGACCGGCAGGCCGGGCGCTTGCCGCTCCGGGGCCGGGGAAGAGGGGCGGCATCATGGCTCACCCGCGGCTGCGGCGCGCACGCCGGTTGCGCCGGCTGCGCTGGGGCGCATCGGCCGGGTTGGAACCGTCGGTATCGGAGGAAAAGCCGCCGAGCCGGGCGGCGATCTCCTCTAGCGTCGGCCGCTCGCCGCGCGGACGGGTCTCGAGCGCCTCGCGCATCGCCCTGAGATGCTCGGGCGTGGTACCGCAGCAGCCGCCGATGATCTTCGCGCCGACATCGCGCGCCAGAACGGCATAATCGGCCATCAGCTCCGGCGTGCCGTCATAGTGAATGTGGCCGTGGACGAATTTCGGTATGCCGGCATTGCCCTTGGCGACGAGCGGCAGCGTGGCGCCGGCATCGATCATCGAAAGGAGCGTGCGCAGAAGATCGGCCGCCCCCACCCCGCAATTGGCGCCATAGGCGAGCGGCTGAGGGGTGATCCCCTCGGCCAGCTTCACCATGTCGGGCGGAGTCACTCCCATCATGGTGCGCCCGGCGGTATCGAAGCTCATCGTGCCGACCCAGGGCATCTCCTGCCGGGCGGCGGCCTCGGCGGCGGCGCGATACTCCTCGGGGGCGGAGATGGTCTCGATCCAGATCACGTCCACCCCGCCTTCCCGGAGTCCGGCGATCTGTTCCTCGAAGATCTCGACCGCATCCTCGTATCGCAGCGTGCCGAGGGGCTCGAAGATCTCGCCGGTGGGGCCGACGGAGCCGGCAACGAAGACCGGCCGGCCCGCCCTGTCGGCCACCTCGCGGCCGAGCTCGGCGGCCACGCGGTTGAGCTCCCGCACCCGGTCCTGCGCGTTGTGGAGCTTGAGACGGGCGGCATTGCCGCCGAAGGAGTTGGTGAGAAAGAGATCGGAACCGGCCTCGACCGCGCCGCTGTAGAGGGCGCGGATCTTGTCGGGCTGATCGACATTCCACAGCTCTGGCGCCTCGCCCGAAGTGAGCCCCATGTTGAAGAGATTGGTGCCGGTGGCCCCATCAGCCATCAGCCAGCCCCGCGCCTCGAGCGCCGCGATCATCGGGTGGGTCATCCGATACTTCCTTCTTCAGGGCCGCCGCTCCGACCGGGGGCGGGCGGAGCGTGTCGGCGGTTTCCATGTCATGAAACGCTCCATGAAGCAAATTCATAATGCTCATGGCTTTCATGCGAATGATTCATCTGCTGCCCCCTCCAGGGCCAGGGAAGGCAGGAGCGCCGCCCGACGGTCTCACGCCGCCTTCGCCGCCTTCTCGGCCAGGGCGCGGATGCGGGCGATCATCGCCTTGAGCCCGTTCGAGCGCTGCGCCGACAGGTGCCGGTCGAGTCCGAGGCGGGCCAGCTCGGCCCTGGCATCGACATCGAGCACCTCCGCCACGGTCAGCCCGTCATAGAGCCGCTTGAGCAGGGCGATGATCCCGCGCACGATCATCGCGTCCGAGTCGCCCTCGAAGGAGAAGCGCGCTCCGGGTCCGGTGCCCTCGATCCGCGGCACGAGCCACACCTGGCTGACGCAACCCTCGACCTTCGTCAGCGGCGTGCGCAGGTTCTCCGGCAAGGGCTCAAGCGCCTTGCCAAGCTCGATGATGTGGCGGTAGCGGTCTTCCCAGTCCTCGAGGAAGGCGAAATCCTCGACGATCTCCTCGAATGCTGCACTGGCCATCGGCTTTGCTCCTGATCTTTTCTCTCAACTAGTGCGCCGGGCCCGTAAGGTCCAGTGCATGGGGGGGCTGCTTCCCTTCGTCGCCCTTGCCGCAATGCAGCGCGAGGACTATGCTGCGAAGCCGCATGGCCGCCGGGGAGGCCCGGGAAGCACGCCCGCGCGCGCTCCCCGCACGCGGCCCGCATGGGAGGAGATCACGATGCGTCATCTGCCGCTCTATGACATGATGGAGGGCATGCGTGCCGCCAACGAGTGGCTCGGTGCCAGCACACGGGCCTTCTGGTCGTCCCCGGCCTTTGGCCTCGTGCCCCACCCGCTGCCGCGGATGATGGCCGCCTGGGGAGCGCTGACCGAGCGCAGCTTCGCCCGCATGAATGTCCGCCCCGACTGGGGAATCGAGAGCGTGGTCGCCGACCATGCCGAACATGGCGTCGAGATCGAGCGCGAGATCGAACGCCCCTTCGGCGATCTCATCCGCTTCAGGGTGCGCAGGCCGGTCGAGGCGTCGCGCAAGGTGCTGCTGGTGGCGCCGATGTCGGGCCATTACCCGACATTGCTGCGCGGCACCGTCGCCTCGCTTCTGCCCGATGCCGAACTCTGGGTGACGGAATGGAAGAACGCCCGCGACGTGCCTGTTTCCGAAGGAAAGTTCGATGTCGAGGATTATACGCGCTACCTGATCGATTTCATCCGCCATATCGGCCCAGAAGTGAATGTGATCGCCGTGTGCCAGCCGGCGCCGCTGGCGCTGGCGGCCGTGGCCCGGTTGTCGGCCACCGAGCCCGGGGCCGTGCCGCGGACCCTCACCCTCATCGGCGGACCGATCGATCCGGGCGCGGCGCCGACCGAGGTGACCGAATTCGGCGATCGGGTGCCGATCACCCATCTCGAGCGGCTGGCGATCCAGAGGGTCGGCGTGCAGCACCCCGGCGTCGGCCGCAAGGTTTATCCGGGGCTGATGCAGCTGGCTTCCTTCATGTCGATGAACGCCGAGCGCCATGCCCGCGCCTTCACCGAGGAGCTGATGCGCCTCGCGCGCGGCGAGGCCGGCGAGCACGACGCCCACAACCGTTTCTATGACGAATATCTCGCCGTGATGGACATGCCGGCCGAATTCTATCTCTCGACGGTCGAACGCATCTTCCAGAAGCGGGAGATTGCCCGCGGCCGCTTCACCCTCGGGGGGGAGCCGGTCGATCTCGCCGCGATCCGGGACACGGCGGTGCTGGTGATCGAGGGGGAGCAGGACGACATATCCGCCCCCGGCCAGTGCGTCGCCGCCCTCGATCTGCTGCCCTCGCTGCCCGCCGGAAAGAAGGCCGCCCATCTCGAACCCGCAGCCGGCCATTACGGCATCTTCGCCGGCCGGCGCTGGCGCGAGAACATCCGCCCGCTGGTGCTCGACTTCATCGACACCCACACCCGCGAAGTGCCGGCCCGGGAACAGCGGCGCTGAGCGGACCTCCGCGGGCCATCCTGCAGGATCCGCCGCCCGCTTCCGGCGCGCGCCATCCCGTCGGTCGAGCCCCCCGTCGGCCATCGCTCCGGCCCAGAAGGCCTCGGCACGCATTCCCGGCCCGGCCCCCGGGACAGCCATCAGGCATCGCCCGCGCCGCCGGCAGGCACGCTCATCGCCGGCCGGCCGGAACCTCCGCCCCCTTCCGGCGTGCAACGTTCATCCCGCCAGTGCGCGGAAACCGGGCGGGGCCGTGTTGTCAACCTTTCCCGAATCCTCTAAGGTCCAAATCCCGTGAACAGGGGGCGCGCGCACGGGCCGCCCACATCAAGAACGCTGGACAGTCAGCTGAAATCACGGGGTTTTTCGATGGCGCGATATATCTTCATCACCGGCGGTGTCGTCTCCTCGCTCGGCAAGGGACTGACCGCCGCGGCCCTCGGCGCGCTCCTGCAGGCCCGTGGCTACACCGTGCGGCTCCGCAAGCTCGACCCCTATCTCAACGTCGATCCGGGGACGATGAGCCCCTTCGAGCATGGCGAGGTCTTCGTCACCGATGACGGTGCCGAAACCGATCTCGACCTCGGCCATTACGAACGTTTCACCGGCGTGGCCGCGCGGCGGACCGACAGCGTCTCGGCCGGGCGGATCTATGCCAACGTTCTCGAGAAGGAACGGCGCGGCGACTATCTCGGCAAGACCATCCAGGTGATCCCCCACGTCACCAACGAGATCAAGGACTGGCTGACGATCGGCGAGGACGAGGTGGACTTCATGCTCTGCGAGATCGGCGGCACGGTGGGCGACATCGAGGGGCTGCCCTTCTACGAGGCGATCCGCCAGTTCGCCCAGGAGCGGCCGCGGGGCGGAAGCCTCTTCATGCATCTGACCCTCCTGCCCTACATCCGCGCCGCCGGGGAACTGAAGACCAAGCCGACGCAGCATTCGGTCAAGGAGATGCGGTCGATCGGCCTGCAGCCCGACATCCTGGTCTGCCGTTCGGAGCATCCGATCCCGCAGACACAGCGCGACAAGCTCGCCCTCTTCTGCAATGTCCGCCCCGAGGCGGTGATTGCCTCCTACGATCTCGATTCGATCTACAAGGCGCCGCTGGCCTATCATCGCGAAGGGCTCGATGCCGCCGTGCTCGACGCCTTCGGCATCGCCCCGGCGCCGAAACCCGATCTCTCGCGCTGGCTCGACGTTGCCGAGCGGATCGACAATCCCGAGGGCGAGGTGCGGATCGCCGTCGTCGGCAAGTACACCCAGCTCGAGGACGCCTACAAGTCGATCGCCGAGGCGCTCACCCATGGCGGGCTGGCCAACCGGGTGCGGGTGAAGGCCGAGTGGATCGATTCGGAGATCTTCGAACGCGAGGATCCGACGCCCTGGCTCGAGGGGTTTCATGCCATCCTCGTGCCCGGCGGCTTCGGCGAGCGCGGCACCGAGGGCAAGATCCGCGCCGCCCGCTTCGCCCGCGAACACGGCATTCCCTATTTCGGCATCTGCCTCGGCATGCAGGTCGCGGTGATCGAGGCGGCGCGCAATCTCGCGGGCATCGCCAATGCAGGCTCCGAGGAATTCGACCACGAGGCCGGCGAGAAGCGCTTCACCCCGGTGATCTACCATCTCAAGGAATGGGTGCAGGGCGAGACGAAGATCGAGCGGCGCCCCGAGGACGCCAAGGGCGGCACGATGCGCCTCGGCGCCTACAAGGCGATCCTGAAGGAAGGCAGCCGCGCCCACCGGATCTACGGCACCACCGAGATTTCCGAGCGCCACCGCCACCGTTACGAGGTGGACACGAAATACAAGGACGCGCTCGAGGAGAAGGGGCTGGTCTTCTCGGGCATGTCGCCCGACGGCAAGCTGCCCGAGATCGTCGAGATCCCCGATCATCCCTGGTTCATCGGCGTGCAGTTCCACCCCGAGCTCAAGTCCAAGCCCTTCGAGCCCCACCCGCTCTTTGCCGACTTCATCCGCGCCGCCGTCCGCCAGAGCCGACTGGTGTAGGGGCGCACGGCACCCGGCCTGCGACCGGCAACAAGGCGGCGAATCCATCACGAATCGGAAACTTGCAGCCGGTTTCTTTCTGTCAGGATCAGATTTGGCGGCCAACTGCCCTGTTTTACTTATGCAAATCCTGGCAGCACCCGCTCGCCGGAAGGCAGAATCGGATCAGAAACGGGACGGAAGCAGCTGAAATGACAGGCGCTTGCCCCGTCATCGCTCCTCGCCTCCCTCTTCGGCCTTCTTGCGGCGTCTCAGGGCGATTTCGGCCTGACGGCGGATCAGGGTCTGGCGCAGATCGTGCATCGCAAGAAGCAGTGGCTCGGCGATCCGCTCGACCAGCTCGTCCGGCGCCTTCGTCTGCAACCTGTGAGCAGTGGCGTTGAGATGGTCGATGGTGCGGAAGATGTCATCGATCTCGCGCCGGGCCAGCGTCTCGCGCCGCTCGGCCATCCACGCCTCGATCCGCTGCCTCTCCCCGGGGCTGATCGTTCGCCCGCCGAGCGGCTTGATGCGGCCGTTGCCGAGATTGACATTGGCGAGCGGTTCGAGCGCAAGCCGCCGGCTGCGCGGATCGAGACGGACGCGGAAGACGGTGGCGGCCCCCTCCCGGGTGCGGAAATAGAGTTCGGGCAGCGTGTCGCTCATCGGTTCCTCGGCGGCTGACCCTTCCGCCATGCCCCGCCGCCGCGCGCGCGTCAAGCGCGACAGAAGCACCTGCTGCCCGCCCCGGCGCCGGCAGGCCGGCTCAGATGGTCGAAAGCTGCTCGATGTTGAGGCGCTCGGGGTCGAAGCCGACCATGCCCGCAAGCTCGGGCAGGGTCTCTCCCTCCCAGATCCATGCCGCCTTCTCGATCACGCGGGCCGAGGTGTGCAGGTCGAGCCAGCGGGCGCGTCCCCGGACGGGGCAGGTCAGGACGTCCCCCCGCTCCTCGAACAGCGACATCGCCACATCCTCGCGCGGCATCACCATCTGCGGCGGCTGACCCGGCATGAGGATCTCTCGCGCGCGACGGCTCTCGGCGATCACCGCCCCGCCCGTGCGGACGACCCAGTTGCCACCGGCCTCGATGATGCGGATCTCGTCGCTCATGCCTCTTCTCCCTGTTCCTGTCGCAAGGTGCCACCGCCTGGGCGGCGGACGCATGGCCTCGAGGGCCGCGGCCCACCACCCTTCGCTGGGCGCGATGCACCGCCCCATCATAGCCGGTGAAACGAAATCGCGCGCGGCGGCAGATCGGCGCATGGGGCGGGCGGCGCAGCGCCCTGACGCATGGCACATCGCCCCCTTCGGCAGCGGTGGAACTGCCGCATCGCCCGCCCCCGCCACCCGTCACAGCGGCCGGGTCACCTCGGCCAGCCAGGCACGGCTCTCTTCGGGCAGATGAGGCGCGATCGCCTCGAACACGCGGGCATGGTAGGCATCGAGCCAGGCTCGCTCCTCGGCGTCGAGCAGCTCGGGCAGGATCAGCCGCCGGTCGATCGGGGCGAGTGTCAGCGTGTCGAAACCGAGCATGCGGCGCCCCTCCTCGGCCTCCGCCTCGCGCACGACGACGAGATTCTCGATGCGGATGCCCCATTTCCCCTCCCGGTAGTGGCCGGGCTCGTTGGAGAGGATCATGCCCGTCTCGAGCGGAACGGAGCCGGTGCGGGAGATGCGTTGCGGCCCTTCATGCACCGCGAGATTGACGCCGACGCCATGGCCGGTGCCGTGATCGTAGTCGAGCCCGGCCCGCCAGAGCGCCCCCCGCGCGATCGGGTCGAGATCGGCACCGGTGCGCCCCGCGGGCCAGCGGGCGAGGGTGAGAGCAATCATGCCCTTGAGCACGCGGGTAAAGGCATCACGCGCCGCTCGGGGGATGGCATCCGCGGGCGGCGAGAGGACGGTGCGGGTGATGTCGGTGGTGCCGTCGGCATATTGCGCCCCCGAATCGATCAGCACCAGCTCGCCGGGGCGCACCGGCCGGTTGGTCCGTTCGGTGACGCGATAATGGACGATGGCACCATGCTCGCCGGCGCCGCAGATGGTCTCGAAGCTGATATCCTCGAACAGCGGGTGACGGGCACGGATCTCCTCGAGCCGGCGGACGATGGCGATTTCGTCGAGCCCGTGATCGGGCCGGGCAAGGCGCTCGTCGAGCCAGTGCAGGAAGAGCGCCATCGCCACGCCGTCGCGCTCGTGGGCGGCGGTCGTGGCCCTGATCTCGGCCGGGTTCTTGCGGGCCTTGGGCAGAAGACAGGGGTCGGGGCCGCGCTGCGGCACGGCGGTGCCGGCCTCGAGCGCATGCCACAGCCTCAGGGGTGCCGTCTCTGGGTCGATCCGCACCAGCCCCTCGAGCCGGGCCAGCGCCCCGATCAGCGTCTCGGGCGGATGACGCCGCACCTCGGCCCCGAGATGGGCCGCCACCTCGGCCGTGACCTTGTCCGGGTGGATGAAGAGATCGACCGTGGCGTCGGCATGGAGAACGGCGAAGGCATGGGGGATCGGGGTGCGGGGAATGTCGGAGCCGCGGATGTTGAGCAGCCAGGCGATCGAATCGGGCAGCGTCAGCACCGCCGCCGCCTCGCCCTTCGCCGCCAGATCGGCTGCGACAAGCCGCCGCTTCTCGTCATGGCTCTTGCCGGCGAGATGTCCGGGCCAGACCCGCAGCTTGCCGCAGGGGGGCGGCGGCTGGTCTTCCCAGATGCGATCGACGAGGTTTTCCGAAAGCGGCACCAGCACGATGTCCGAACCTTCGAGCCGGTCTTCGAGTCGGGCGATCCAGTCGGGGGTGTGGAGCCAGGGATCGAAGCCGACCTTGCCGCCTTCGGTCAGCTTATCGCGCAGCCAGTCGGCCGGGCGGGTCTCGGGCCAGGGCACCGGGGTGAAGACGGTGGTGTCGACCTCGAATTTCACCTGCACCCGGTAGCGGCCATCGACGAAGAGCCCGGCCGCCTCTTCGAGCGCGATGAGGAAGCCGGCCGAGCCGGTGAACCCCGTCAGCCAGGCGAGCCGGTCGTCATGGGGCGCGACCCACTCCCCCTGATGAGCGTCGGCCCGGGGCACGATGAAGCCCTGCAGCCCCTCCCGCGCCATCTCGGCCCTGAGCCGCGCGAGGCGCTCGGGCCCCTGAGACGGGTCGGTGCGGGCGGTGAAATCCTGCAGCATGACGCTCTCCCTCGGCACTTGCGGCGGGTGACACCCCGCCCTTGCGGTTTCTTCCCTTCGCGGGCAACGGCAGACGCGCGCCGCCTGCCGCCTTCCATGGCCGGCATGGGCGGCCGCCCTGCCGGGCGTCCCGCCCGGACGGCCCCGCCCCCCGCACGGGGCCCACGCACGGTCGCGACCGGTTCGCCTCCGCCTCGCACCGACTTCGCTGCGGCGGGGCTTTCCCCGTCCCGTGCTCCGCCGCGGCCTTCCCCCTTGCCGCGCCAGAACCGGCGGCCCGGCGGCGCGCTCCCATGCTTCGCCTGCCCCGCCGCCCTTCTCAGGCGGCGCGGCCACGGCTGCGCGCGCGGCGGCGCGGGTCGTTCTCGAACAAGGCGGCAAGCTGCGCCGTCATCGCCCCGCCGAGATCGGCCGCGTCGGTGATGGTCACGGCCCGATCGTAGTAGCGTGTCACGTCATGGCCGATGCCGATCGCCAGAAGCTCGACATCTCCCTGCCGCTCGATGAGGGCGATCACGTCGCGCAGATGCTTCTCGAGATAGTTGGCCGGGTTGGTCGAGAGGGTCGAATCATCGACCGGGGCGCCGTCGGAAATCACCATCAGGATCTTGCGCTGCTCCGGCCGGCGCCGCAGCCGCCTCCAGGCCCATTCGAGCGCCTCGCCGTCAATGTTCTCCTTGAGAAGCCCCTCCTTCATCATCAGCCCGAGATTGTTCTTCGCCCGCCGCCAGGGCAGATCGGCCGGCTTGTAGATGATGTGGCGCAGATCGTTGAGCCGTCCCGGCATCTGCGGCCGCCCCTTCTCGACCCAGAGCTCGCGGCTCTGACCGCCTTTCCAGGCGCGGGTGGTGAATCCGAGGATCTCGACCTTCACCTGGCAGCGCTCGAGGGTGCGGGCAAGAATGTCGGCCGAGATGGCGGCGATCGATATCGGCCGGCCGCGCATCGAGCCGGAATTGTCGATCAGGAGGGTGACGACGGTGTCGCGGAAGTCGGTGTCGCGCTCGACCTTGAAGGAAAGCGGCGTGGTCGGGTTGGCCACCACGCGGGCCAGCCGGCCGGCATCGAGCAGCCCCTCCTCGCGATCGAACTCCCAGGCGCGGTTCTGCTGGGCCTGCAGGAGACGCTGGAGCCGGTTGGCCAGCCGCGCCACCGCACCGCGCAGGGGTGCAAGCTGGGTGTCGAGATAGGCCCGCAGCCGCTCGAGCTCGTAAGGGTCGGCCAGCTCCTCGGCGGCGATCTCCTCGTCGAAACGGCTGGTGAAGACCCGGTAGTCGGGATCGGCCTCCGAGGCGGGTGCGACGGCGGGCAGTTCCTGCGACGCATCGCTTTCGGCATCGGCCTCGTCGGTGCGCTCGTCGAGCGTCTCGTCCGACATCTCGAGCGCCGATTCGCCGCTGTCCTCGTCGATGGCGCTGCCGTCCTCCAGCTCCTCGTTGCCCTCTTCCTCGTCGGCGCTGCTCTCGCGGCTCCGGGCCTGGGGCTCCTCACCCTCCTCGCTGGCGTTCTCGCCCTCGTCGGACTGGTCGTTCTCGCGACTTTCGGGGTCCTCGCCGAGCTGGTCGCCATAGCCGATCTCCTCGATGAATCGGCGCACGAGCCGGGCGAAGGCGGCCTGGTCGTCGAGGGCGGCGTCGATCTCGGTCAGGAGATCGCCGGCCTGGGACTCGAAGAAGTCGCGATGGAGATCGAGGAGGTGCTTCGCCGCCGGCGGCAGCGGCCGACCGGTGGCCTTCTCGCGCACGAGATAGGCGGCCGCTTCGGGGAGCGGCGCCTCGGCGGGGTCGGTGATGCGGTCATAGCCGCGGGCCTCGGCCTCCTGGGCGATGCGGGCGTCGATGTTGCGCGCCGTGCCGGGCATGAGCCTGGTGCCGAGAGCCTCGCAGCGCGCCGCCTCCATGGCGTCGTAGAGCGCCGCCGCCGCCTCGCCCTCGGGGCGGAAGCGGACATGGGTCCCTTCGTCGTGGAAGCGGATCCTGAGGGCGAATCCGTCGGCCGTGCCGCGGGCGCGCAGCACCTCCGCCTCGCTCATCCGGCGCGAGATCTGCGGCAGCCGCACACCCTGCCGCGTCATCCCCGGCTGATCGGCGGTGAAGATCACCTCGAGTTCGGGATCGTCGGCAATCGTGCGGGTGGTCTCGACCAGCGCCTTGCGCAGGCGCTCGGCCGGATCGGTGTCGTGTCGCTTCATGGATGGCTCGCTCCTCGGCTCTCCCCCTCCATCTAGTCATTCACCCGGCCCGATGGAAGGCACCCCGCCCGGTCCGCGAGGCTTGCTTCTCGCCGCCGGAGAGCGCGGCAACAGCGGACGGGACGCCCGGCGATGGCGAGGACGCACGCTCCAGGGAAGAAGCCTCGTGCTGCCGCAGGCAACACGCAGCGCAAGCCGCCGCCCATGCCCTGCACATGGACGGATGGGGTGACGCCTTCGCCCCTGCCCGCGACGCGCAAACCCCGCAGCGGCGCAGGAAGGTGCGGGGCGCAGGCGGGGCACGCCGCACGCACTCCCTCACCCGGCCGTGGGCTCTTCCCATTCGCCGCGAAAGCCCTTCGGAACAAGGATGATGTCGCGGTCGATCTCCCCGATCCGGCGGCGGCCGCATAGCGCCATCGTCATGTCGAGCTCCTTCTGCAGGATCTCGAGCGCCTTCGTCACCCCGGCTTCGCCCATGGCGCCGAGCCCGTAGATCCAGGGCCGGCCGATCCAGGCCGCCTTCGCGCCGAGTGCCAGCGCCCGCAGCACGTCCTGCCCCGAGCGGATGCCGCCATCGACATGCACCTCGATCTGGTCGCCCACCGCGTCGAGGATGTCGGGCAGCGCCCGTGCCGAGGAGATGGCGCCATCGAGCTGACGGCCGCCATGGTTGGAGACGATGAGCGCATCGGCCCCGCTTTGCGCGGCGCGGCGGGCGTCCTCGACATCGAGAATGCCCTTGAGGATCAGCGGCCCGCCCCACATCTCGCGGATCTCCTCGACATCGTCCCAGTCAAGCGTGGGGTCGAACTGCTGATGGGTCCAGGCGATGAGGTCGGACGGGTCGTCCACCCCCTTCACATGGCCGACGATGTTGCCGAAGAAGCGCCGCTTCGTGCCGAGCATGCCGAGCCCCCAGCGCACCTTTGTCGCCATGTCGATGATGTTGCGCAATGTGAGCTTCGGCGGCGCGCCGAGCCCGTTCTTGATGTCCTTGTGACGCTGGCCGAGAAGCTGGAGATCGAGGGTGAGCACCAGCGCCGAGCAGCGGGCCGCCTTCGCCCGCTCGATGATGTCGCGCAGGAAGCCCTTGTCGCGCATCACGTAGAGCTGGAACCAGAAGGGCTTGTCGGTGTTCTCGGCCACGTCCTCGATCGAGCAGATCGACATGGTGGAGAGGGTGAAGGGCACGCCGAACTTCCCGGCCGCGCGCGCGGCGTGGATCTCGCCGTCGGCATGCTGCATCCCCGCAAGGCCCACCGGCGAGAGCGCCACCGGCATCGCCACATCCTGGCCGATGATGGTGCTTGCGGTGGAGCGGTTGGTCATGTCCACCGCCACCCGCTGGCGGAAGCGGATCTCGTCCCAGTCACGTTCGTTGTCGTGGAAGGTCTGCTCGCTCCAGGAACCGGTTTCGCAATAGTCGTAGAAGACCTTCGGCACCCGCTTCGCGTAAAGCGCCTTGAGATCGTCGATCGAGGTGATGACCGTCATTCGCCCTCCTCCCTGATGCGCCGCGCCGGCCCTGCCGCAACTGCGGCGCGCCGGGCGGCCGGGCCGCCCCATCCGACATTTTCGTTAAGCCCATTGACCTGCAAGTGCAATTCCCTGAAACAGGGCCCGGTGCGGCCTCTCTGGACGGAGAACGGGATGCTGGAGCTTCTCGGCAGCAATGTCATCCTCGGCGGCTTCCTCGGTTCGATGATGGCCGCCGGGCTGACCATGCTCGGCGCCCTGCCGGTGTTCTTTCGCAAGTCGCTTTCCGTGCGTGCCGCCGACATCCTCCTCGGCTTCTCGGCCGGGGTGATGCTGGCCGCCTCCTTCTTCTCTCTGATGATCCCGGCGCTCGATTTCGCCCACGGCATGTTCGGCTCGAAGGTGATCGCGGCGATGGTGGCGGCCGTCTCGATCCTGGTCGGGGCGTGGACGGTCTGGGCGCTCAACACCTTCCTGCCCCACGAGCACTTCCACAAGGGTTATGAAGGCCCCGAGGCCGAGCGCGAAGCCCTGGCGCGGGTGTGGCTCTTCATCATCGCCATCACCATCCACAACTTCCCCGAAGGGCTGTCGATCGGCGTCAGCTTCGGCACCGGCAACGTGATGGACGGGGTGGCGGTGGCCACCGGCATCGGCCTGCAGGACATTCCCGAGGGGCTGGCGGTGGCGGTGGCGCTCGTCGGGCGCGGCTATTCGCGCGGACAGGCCTTCTTCATCGCCATGCTGACGGGGCTGGTCGAGCCGGTGGCGGGGCTCATCGGCGCGGCGGCCGTGGCCGTCTCGCAGACGGTTCTGCCCTGGGGGCTCGCCTTCGCCTCGGGGGCGATGCTCTATGTCATCAGCCACGAGATCATCCCCGAAACCCACCGCCACGGCCACGAGAAGCTGGCCACGGGCGGGCTGATGGTCGGCCTGGTGGTGATGATGTTCCTCGACTACACCCTCGGCTGAAAGGCGCGACGCGGGAGCGTTCGGAAAGGGGCGGCGCGATGTTCTTGCCGCCAGATGGTCCTTGTCGGCCGGTGTTTCCCCGTCGGCGGGCCTGCGCGAGGGGAAGCCTGCAGCCGTCTCAGGCCCGGTGCACCCCTTCGGCAAGGCTGCGGACGAAGTCCAGCACCTGCTCGGGCCGCTCCCCGTCGCCGATGCGGCGAACGATGGCCGAACCCACCACCGCCCCGTCGGCCACGCGGGCGATGGCCTCGGCGTCCTCCGGGCTCCTGATCCCGAAGCCGACACAGACCGGCAGGTCGGTCTTCGCCTTGATGCGGGCCACTTCGGGTGCGACCTCCCCGGCACTCGCCGCCCCGGCGCCGGTGATGCCGGTGATCGAGACGTAATAGACGAAGCCCGAAGTGTTCTGCAGCACCTTCGGCAGGCGGGCGTCGTCGGTGGTGGGGGTGGCAAGACGGATGAAGTTGAGTCCGGCCTCGAGCGCCGGCAGGCACAGCTCGGCATCCTCCTCGGGCGGCAGATCGACCACGATCAGCCCGTCCACCCCGGCCGTTTTCGCATCGGCAAGAAAGCGATCAACGCCATAGATGTAGATCGGGTTGTAATAGCCCATGAGAACGATCGGCGTGGTGTCATCCCCGGACCGGAAGTCCCTTACCATCTCGAGGGTCCGCGCCAGGGTCTGCCCGGCCGCAAGCGCCCGCTGGCCGGCCAGCTGGATGGTCGGTCCGTCGGCCATGGGATCGGTGAAGGGAAAGCCGAGCTCGATCACGTCCACCCCGGCCGCCGGCAGACCGCGCACGATCTCGAGCGCCGTGTCGTAATCGGGGTCGCCGGCCATGACATAGGCGACGAAGGCCTTGCGCCCCGCCTCTCTCAGCCGGGCGAAGGTGCGGTCGATGCGGGTTTCCTGCGCTGCGGTCATCTCTCTCTCTCCTGCCTTTCCCCCTCCAATGGGCGATCCGGCAGGGAAAATCAACGCGTCCCGCCACCGCTCCACAGCCGATAATCGATCACGAGCTGCGAGCCGCGCGGGATGCCGAGATAGCGCAGCTCGGCGATGTTGCCCACGAAATTGACGGCACAGTAATGCCGACCGAAGGCGCGGTCGTCATTTGGCAGGGTGACGAAGGCGTAGCGGCGCCTGTCGGCCGGGCTGCGCACGGGCAGGCCCTCGAGAAGCCGCCGGCAGCCGCTGTAGCCCGAAGGGTTGCGCCCACCGCCGGGCACGATCATGCCGAAGAGGACGCCGAGCCGCCGCGGCGCCTGGAAGAAGATGTCGGCGCCCGGCACGCTCTCGGGATTGCCGATCTCGAAAATGCCGACCCGGCCGGTGTCGAGATCGGCGACCTGCCCGGCCGGGATCCGCAACCGCCCCTCGGCGATGAGGGTGCCGGCCGGCGGGCGGGGCGGTTCCTCTTCGAGCCCCAGATCCTCCCGCGTCGCCGGGCGTATGCGCCCCGACCGGTCGGAGAATTCCCGGATGATGTCGGGATGATCCCGCAGGATCCGCCGGCCCATGTAGTCGAGGGCGGTTTCGGCCCCGGACGGGGGCACGAGCGGAATCTGCAGTAGAAGAGCCAGCACCGCGACGGTCACGGCCCATGCCCGCCTGCAACAGGGGCGTCCCCCCCTTCGCACCGAATCGGCTCCCCGTCCCGAAGGGGGCCGCGCCAGGGACGGCTTCTCCCTCCTCGCGGCAGCTTCCCCCGTCCCGACGATGGTTCCTCGCGCATCCAACGAAATCCCCGCGCTCATGCTTTCTCTCTCCCTCATGGACATCGCACGGACGGAGCCCGAAGCCCGGCCCCGCACCCTCGCATGATGCCGCAGCCGGCGCTGTCATGCCATAACGGCCTGAGATCCGCCCGCATGGCGGCGCGTGCCGGAGGCTTCAGCCCGGATGCCCCGCATCACCCGGAGCGGGGCGCAGAAGGAGGCCGAGGGCCGCCAGCGTCAGCACCACGCCGAGGGCGACACGTGCCGGTGGCAGCGCGTGTCCGAGAGCGAATTCCCAGACGAGCACCCAGACCGGGGTGAGGTAGGTGTAGGCCATCACCTTCGAGGAGGGCAGGCGCAGCGTGGCGAACTGCAGCAGCAGGAAGGTCGCCGAGGAGGCGAAGACCGCAAGATAGAGCACCGCAATCCAGACGATCGGCGGCAGCTCGGCCCAGCCGGTGCGCCACAGATCGGACCAGCCCCAGAACACGAGCACGAGGAGCCCGCCGAGAATGGTGCCGAAGGTAAAGGCGGTGGCCGGCTCGCCACGATTGAGCCGGCGGACCATCGGCGTATAGAGCGCATGAAAGGCGCAGCCGACGAGATAGATCAGCTCCCCCCTCCCGATGGCCAGTTGCAGCAGCGCCGCCGGATCACCGCGAAAGATCACCCAGAGCGCCCCGGCAGCCCCGAGAGCGAGCGCGGCGAGGATGCGCAGGGGCGGCGTCTGGCCAAGAAGTCCCCAGCCGAAGAAAGCCGCCATGAAGGGGGTGAGGGTGAAGACCGCCGCGGCCGACACCGGTGGCGCCGTCTTCAGCCCCTCGAACATGAAGACGAAATAGGCCGCGAACAGCCCGCCGAGCACGAGAAAGCGCCAGGGAGCGCGGAAATGGCGGCGGGCGAGATCGCCCCTCACCGCGGCCAGCGCGCCGACGATGGCGGCGGCGATGGCGAAGCGCAGCGCATTGAGCGCCGCGGGAGCGATCTCGCCTGCAGCCATCGCCCCGAGCGAGAAGGAACCGGCAACGAGAAGCGAGAACAGGAGCATCGCCCCGTGGCCCCTGAGGGCCTCGCGGCTCGGCATGCGCCGGATGACGACACCTTCGCGCGGCATTTCCCCCTGCCCCTCCCCGTCCTGCCCGAGCGTGGACATTCGTTGCCAGTGCCACGGGATTGCCCGGGTGACAAGGCCGGCCGCGGACAGGCGGCACGCGGACGGGAAGGACGAGACGGCATGCCCTCGATCGACGCGGCACAAGCTCGCCGGCCGCAGGAATGCCGGAGCCCGTCGCCGTCCGGCCCGGCTTCCCGACCGGTTCGCTCAGGGGGCGGGGCCCCGGCCAGCGCCGTTCGGGGCGGTGGCGGCAGCCGTTACCCGCCTCTGCGGGCCCCGCTCCGCCTTTTCCTCCCGCGCCCCGTGCGCTATGGCATGTGCGGGGCAAGGATCCCGAGGCAGGGGCCCGGAGCAGGGTCCCGGAGCGAGAGAAGGAGGCACGTCATGGACGAGCGGACCGATCCGGCCGAAAGGGTGATCGGGAGCGGGCCCCCGGAGGAGGATTGCGCGCCACCGGCCTTCCGCGCCCAGTTGCGCCGCGATTCCGCGAAACCCGCCGCGCGCCACCCGGAGAAGGCGCATCGCCCCGACCAGCCCCAGCCGCGCAAGCCGAAATGGATCCGGGTCAAGGCACCGAACCGGCCGGAATATTTCGCGACCAGGAAGATCATCCGCGACAACCGCCTCGCCACGGTCTGCGAGGAGGCCGGCTGCCCGAATGTCGGCGAGTGCTGGTCGCAGGGACACGCCACCATGATGATCATGGGCGAGATCTGCACCCGCGGCTGCACCTTCTGCAACATCGCCACCGGACGGCCCGACCCGCTCGACCCGTTCGAACCCGCCCGCGTGGCCGATGCGGTGGCGCGACTCGGGCTCAGCCATGTGGTCATCACCTCGGTCGATCGCGACGACCTTGCCGATGGTGGCGCCGAGCATTTCGCCCGCACCATCCGCGCCATCCGCCGCAAATGCCCCGACACCACCATCGAGGTGCTGACACCAGATTTCCTCAAATGCCCCCCTTCGGCGCTGGAAACCGTGGTGGCGGCGCGACCCGACGTCTTCAACCACAATCTCGAGACGGTGCCGGGGCTCTACCCTTCGGTCCGGCCCGGCGCC
>WFPA01000141.1 GCA_015487815.1 Albidovulum sp. | reverse complement strand
GCCGCCCCGGGCAGGACAGCATTGCGACTGGCGGCAGCGGTATCGGCCCGCCCCACACTGCGCGCCATCGCCCGAACCGCCCTCACCGTTGCCATTGAAACGGCCGTGCCCTTGCGCCATTCTCGCCGCGACAGGGAGGCAGGAATGACCGCATCGGACCAGGCGGACGCACTCGTCATCGGCGCCGGCATCATCGGCACGAGCCTTGCCCGCGAGCTTGCAGGACGCGGCTGGCGGGTGATCGTCGTCGACCGCAACCACGCGCCGGGAATGGGCTCGACCTCCTCCTCCTCGGCGGTGATCCGGGTCCATTATTCCACCTTCGAGGGCACGGCCCTTGCCTGGGACGGCTATCATGACTGGCTCGAACAGAAGGACCGGGCCGAGCGCGGCGAAGAGGCCGTCGCCCGGTTCGTCCATTGCGGCTGCCTGGTGATGGAGACCCCCGAGAACGGCTTTCTCGAACGCCAGAAGCAGTTCTGCCGGGCGCTCGGCATTCCGTTCGAGGAGTGGGATCGGGAGAAGATCCTCGAACGGCTGCCAGGCTACGACCTCACCCGCTACGCCCCGCCACGGCGGATCGACGATCCCGCCTTCGGCACTCCGGCCGGGGGCGAGATCGAGCGGGCGACCTTCTTCCCGACGGCGGGTTACGTCACCGACCCGCAGGGGGCCGCCGCCGGCCTTGCCCGCGAGGCCGAGGCGCTGGGCGCACGCTTCCTCTTTCGCCGCTCCGTCAGCGGCATTCTCGAGGCGGGCAGGCACGTGAGCGGCATCCGTCTTGCCGACGGCAGCGAGATCCACGCGCCGGTGGTGGTGAACGCAGCCGGCCCCTCCTCCTTCCGCATCAACGCCATGGCCGGCATCGACGACGAGATCCGCGTGCCGACGCGGCCCCTGCGCCAGGAAGTGGCCCATGTGCCCCAGCCCGAGGGAATCGACTTCTCGCCCGCCGGCCCGATCGTCTCGGACAGCGACATCGGCTGCTATGTCCGCCCCGACCATGGCGGCAACATCCTCGTCGGCTCCGAGATGCCCGCCTGCGATCCGCGCATCTTCGTCGAGGACGAGATCGGCTTCGACCGCTCGCATACCGATCAGTGGACCAATCAGGTGTGGCGCTACGCCCTGCGCGCCCCGCGCCTGCCGATCCCGCATCACCCGTCGGGCGTGGTCGATCTCTATGACGTGACGCCCGACTGGATCCCGATCTACGATCGCACATCCATCGACGGGCTCTATCTCGCCATCGGCACCTCGGGCAACCAGTTCAAGAACGCCTTTTCCGCCGCGCGGCTGATGGCGGGGCTGATCGAATACTGCGAGAACGGGGGCGAGCACGACACCCGCCCCCACCGCCACGCCCTGCCCCATGCCGGCGTCGCCATCGACACGGGTTTTTTCTCGCGGTTGCGCGAACCCGTGAACGAAAGCTCGCGTTCGGTGCTCGGCTGAAGGGCCGCCAGGCACCGGCTTCATCAGGGAGGCAATCATGCCCGAAGACACGCTCATCTCCCGCCTTGCGGCGATTGTCGGCCCCGATCACGTGCTGACCGATCCGGCGGCCACCGCCCCGCACGAGCGCGACATCACCGGCCAGTATCGCGGCCGTGCCCGCGCTGTGGTCCGCCCCGGCTCCACGGAGGAGGTTGCCCGAATCCTCGCCCTGGCCGAGGAAACCCGCACCCCCGTCGTCCCCCAGGGGGGCAATACCGGGCTGTCGGGCGGCGGCGTGCCCGATGCGAGCGGCCGGGCGATCATCCTTTCGCTCTCGCGGATGAACCGCATCCTCGCCATCAGGCCCGCCTCGCGCATCGCCATCGTCGAAGCCGGGGTGATCCTCGACAAGCTGCGCGAAGCGGCGGAGGAACACGACCTCGTCTTCCCCCTCGTCTTCGGCGCCCGCGGTTCGTGCCAGATCGGCGGCAATCTCGCCACCAATGCCGGCGGATCCAACGTGCTGCGCTACGGCAACACCCGTGCGCTCTGCCTCGGCATCGAGGCGGTGCTGCCCGGCGGCGAGATCCTCGATCTGATGAGCGAGCTGCACAAGGACAATTCGGGCTACGATCTGCGCGATCTCCTGATCGGCTCGGAAGGCACGCTCGGGGTCATCACCCGGGCGGTGCTCAGGCTGTTCCCGAAACCGAAGGCCCATGCCACGGCGATGGTGGCGATGATGCGGCTCGAGGATGCGCTTGCTCTCCTGAACCGCCTCGTGGCCGAGACCGGCAACGCGGTCGAGGCCTTCGAATACATGCCGGCCAACTATTTCGACATTCTCGCCGGAATCGCCCCGGATCTGCGCCCACCCTTCGATGCGCCCCACCCGGTCAACATCCTGGTCGAGATCGCGGCCACCGGCGAGGACGACGCCACGCCCGACGCCGAAGGCCGCATCCCGATCGTCGCCCGGCTCGAAACGGTGCTCGGCGAGTTCCTCGAGAAAGGTCTGGTGGCCGATGCCGTCATCGCCCGCTCGGAAGCCCAGCGGGCCGAGATGTGGGCCCGGCGCGAACGGGCCTTCGAGGTGGCGATGGCCAGGGGCGTCCCCGTTGCCAACGACATCGCCCTGCCGCTCGAGGCCGTCGCCCCCTTCCTCGCTGCGATGGAGGAGAAGCTGCCGGCCATCGCTCCACGGGCCGAGAGCGTCACCGTTGCCCATCTCGGGGACGGCAACCTGCATTACGCCGTCTGGCCCGAGCCCGGCGCACCGCGCGACCCGGATCTCGCCGACCGGGTGATGGAAGTGGTCGAGGAGGAGGTGCGGCGGCTCGGCGGCAGCTTCTCGGCCGAACACGGCATCGGCGTCTCCAAGCTCGCCTCGATGCGCCGGCGCAAGAACCCCGTCGCCCTCGCAACGATGAAGCGCATCAAGCAGGCCCTCGACCCGCACGACATCATGAACCCCGGCAAGCTCCTGCCCTGAGCACATCCGGCATGGCCGCACATGGGAGCAGGACGGCCGCGAGCAGGATCGGACCTCACCCGGCGCATCGCCCACCCCGGGGAAGCGGCCAGCGAACCGGCCCCACATCACCGCCGCATCACCGGCCCCGACCGTGACGGCGCCCGTGCCGGGAAGAGCGCAGAAAGACAGGTATCTTCCGGGGACAACCGGCTCCACCGCCCTTCCTAACCCGCGCAACAGGAGAGCCGATTCACGTCCTTCTCGAAGGTCTGGGCCGCCAGCTTCAGCCCCTCGACCGTGGTGAGATAGGGAAAGATGGTGGTGGCCAGCTCCTCATGGGTCATGCCCTGGCGGATGGCGAGGGTAAGGGTCTGGATGCTGTCGCCGGCCTCGGGCGCGAGGATCTGGCCACCGAGAAGCCGGCCGCTCTCCCGCTCGGCCACGAGCTTGATCAGGCCGCGAACATCGCGCGCCGCCACCGCTCGCGGCACCGCCTCGAGCGGCAGAAGCGAAGTGATGACATCATGCCCCGCACTGCGCGCCGCCTCTTCCGTCATGCCCACGGCAGCGAGCGCCGGATCGGTGAAGACAACGCTCGGGATCGGCCCCTCGTCGCGCGAGAGCCCCGCCGTCTTCACCGCGTTGAGGGCGGCGATCCGTCCTTCATGGGCGGCCATGTAGACGAAGAGATCGCGCCCCGTCACGTCACCGGCGGCGAAGATGCCGGGGGCGCTGGTGGCCATCTGCGTGTCGGTGACGACGAAGCCGCGCCGGTCGGTCTCGACGCCGGCCTCCGCAAGCCCGAGATCATCGGTATTGGGCACGCGGCCCGTAGCCACGAGCAGGGCGTCGGCCGCAAGGGTCACGCCGTCCTCGAGATGCAGACGTGTCTCCCCGTCCACGCGCTCGACGGCGCGATAGCCCTTCGTGGTCACGAGCTCGAGCCCCTCGGCCGCCAGATGGCGCGCCAGCTCCGCGCGGATCTCGGGTTCGGCCCGGGGCAGGATGCCATGGCGCGAGACAAGCGTCACATGCACGCCGGCCCTCGAAAAGAGCTGCGCCAGCTCGCAGCCGACATACCCCGCCCCGATGACGATGAGCCGCGCGGGCAGCGTCTCGAGATCGAGGGCCTCGGCGCTGGTGAGCACCTCCGCTTCCGCGAGCCCCTCGATCGGCGGCAGATGGGGCCGACTGCCGGTGGCGATGACAGCCCGTCTGGCATCAAGACGCCTGCCGTCAACCATGATCGCCCCGCCCGCACCGAAGCGCGCCTTCCCCTCGATCAGGCGAATCGCGGGCCATGCGGGCAGGAGATCGACATATTTCTTCGTTCGCATCCCGTCCACGAGCGCCCGCTTGCGGGCAATGGTCTCGGCCCAGTCGATCAGCCGGGCCTCGGCCTCGATGCCCCCGAAACGACGGGCGGCGGGCGCCTGGGCGAAGATCTCCACCGCCCGGATCAGCGCCTTGGAAGGCACGCAGCCGACATTGACGCAGGTGCCGCCGATGGTGCCGGCGTTGACAAGTGCGACCTCCGCCCCCTCCTCGGCGGCGGCGATGGCGGCGGCAAAGCCGGCCGAGCCGCCGCCGATCACCGCAAGATCATAGCTCCGGGCGAAAGGATCTGCGGGACGGGAAGCGTCATGGGATGGCGTCATGTTGGTTTCCTGGCTCCGGGGATTCGCGAACGGGTCATTGATGCGAGGCGGGGCGCCTGCCTGAAGCGGCTCGCCTATCGCCTGATAGCTCCCTGTATCAAATACAGGGTCAAGCCCCACATGCACGCATGCGGCCCGCATCACGGCACCGTGTGCGATCGCCGCGGCTTGACAGGGAAAGGCCGCCCATCGGCCAGCTTCCGCCAACCGTCTGCGAGCGGACAGGGGCGCCGGTCGCCAGCTCAGTCCTCGAAGAAGCCCGGCCCTGCGAGGCGCAGAAGGTAGCGGCCGAGCCCTTCGCCCAGCTCCTCGGCCAGGGCCGGCACGGCCCGCATCCGGTGGGCGTGCCGCACCGAACCGTCGGGGCGGAGGATCTCTCCCCGAAGAAGGATCTCGGAGCCGACGCGCACCGCATGGCCACCGATCGGCGTGCGGCAGGAACCGTCGAGCACGCGCAGGAAGGCGCGCTCGGCCACGAGGCATTCCCATGTCGGCGGGTGATGAATCGCGGCAAGCAGCGCCGCAGCCCGCCCGTCATCGACCCGTCGCTCGACACCGATCACCCCCTGCGCCACCGCCGGGAGCATCTCCTCGACCGGTATCGGCGTGGCCGGCACCTCATCCAGGATACCGAGCCGTCTCAGCCCCGCCATGGCCAGGAAGGTGCAGCGGGCGACCCCGTCCGCCAGCTTGCCGAGCCGGGTCTGCACGTTGCCGCGGAACTCGACCACCTTCAGATCGGGCCGCCGGGCCAGAAGCTGCGCCCGCCGCCGCAGCGACGAGGTGCCGACCACCTCGCCGGCCGCAAGATCGTCGAGTGACCGCACCCCTTCGCCGACAAGCGCGTCGCGCGGATCCTCCCGCTCGAGGCAGCAATCGATCACGAGCCCCTCGGGCTGCTCGACCGGCATGTCCTTCATCGAATGAACGGCCATGTCGATCGTGCCGGCCAGGAGCGCCTCCTCGATCTCCCTGGTGAACAGCCCCTTGCCGCCGATCTCGCCCAGAGGCCGATCGAGCACCCTGTCGCCCGTTGTCTTGATGACGACGATCTCGAACGCGGTTTCGGGCAGGTCGTGGGCCGCCGCGAGCCGGTCGCGCACTTCGTGGGCCTGAGCCAGCGCCAGCGGCGAGCCACGGGTGCCGATACGCAGGGGCGAGGCGGGGGTGGGAACGGTGTCGGTCATGGCGCCTTCCTAGCCGAGCCTTGCCGCCCTGCCAAGCCGCTCCTGCCCGCAGTCGGCACCCAGCCGCTGCCGAACGGCTCTTCGCCCGAGAGCACCGCAACGCGGAGAGCAGGGCTGCCGCGCGGCCCGTGGAAGCGCACCCCCGGGCGACGAGGGGAGGGGAGCTGCCCCCGTCCGGTCCTCGGGGTCGGGAAACGCCGCCGCTGCCCCGGCACAGCCGCCGAGCGCCTCACGCTCTGGCGGGCCGGCCGCCCGTCTCCGCACCGCATTGACAGGAGCGCGGCGAGCGGCGAAGGAAGGGCCAGCCAAGGAGAGAGGCCCCATGTCCGACAATGCTGCCGCCCGACCGACCGTCAAGCCCCTTCTCGCCGCCCTTGCGGGAGAGCGGGTCGATCCGCCGCCGATCTGGCTGATGCGTCAGGCCGGCCGCTATCTGCCCGAATACCGTGCGACGCGGGCGAAGGCCGGGGACTTTCTCTCCCTGTGCTACACGCCCGAGCTTGCCGCCGAAGTCACCCTTCAGCCGATCCGCCGCTTCGGTTTCGATGCCGCCATTCTCTTTGCCGACATCCTGCTGGTTCCCCAGGCGCTGGGAGCCGATCTGTGGTTCGAAACCGGCGAAGGGCCGCGGCTTTCCACCATCACCGGCCCGGCCGATCTTGCCCGCCTCAGGCCGGCCGATGCCATCCACGACCGACTCGCGCCGGTCTACGAGACGGTGCGGATCCTCGCGCGCGAGCTGCCCGCCAATGTCACCCTCATCGGCTTTGCCGGCGCCCCGTGGACGGTGGCGACCTACATGGTCGCGGGTCGCGGAACGCCCGACCAGGGACCGGCGCATCGGCTGATGGCCGAGGACCGGGCCACTTTCGACGCCCTGATCGACCGCATCACCGAAGCCACCATCGCCTATCTGTCGGCCCAGATCGAGGCAGGCGCCGAAACCGTCAAGCTGTTCGACAGCTGGGCCGGATCGCTCGAAGGCGAGGATTTCGACCGCTACGCCCTCGCCCCGGCAAGGCGCATCATCTCGGCGCTCGGGGAGCGGCATCCGGGTGTGCCGGTGATCGCCTTCCCCCGCGGCGCCGGCGCGCGCTATGCCGGCTTCGCCCGGGCCACGGGTGCCGATTGCGTCGCCCTCGACACCGCCGTCGATCCCGACTGGGCGGCGCGCGAAGTGCAGAAGGATGGCTGCGTGCAGGGCAATCTCGACCCGCGACTGATGGTGGAAGGCGGCCCGGCTCTCGAGGCGGAGGCCCGCCGCATCCTCGAGGCCTTCGCGGGCGGGCCTCACATCTTCAACCTCGGCCACGGCATCACCCCCGATGCCGACCCCGACAATGTCGCCCGGCTGGTCGAGACCGTCCGCACATGGAGTGCCGACCGGCGCTGACGTCCCGGGGTTTTCGCGCGGATGGAACAGGCAATCGCGGCTCCATGCCCCGACCCCCGCAGCGAAACGCCCCGCGACAGACGGCACCGGAAGCCACGGCTGCAGTCAGGCGGAGGAGAGAGCAGGAGGCATAAGGCCCGGCGCCGCCTTCGCCCCCGGGGCAGGAGTGGAATGCATCATCCCCTGCCTTTCCCCGCTCTTCCCGACCGGCATTGCGCGGACCCGTTCTCTCCCCGACCGCTTTCCGCGGCGCACATGCCAAGGTCCGCAGCCCCCCAGGCGCGACCTTTCCGGGAACGGGGGCGGCTTCGCCGCAGCACCGAATCGCCCGTTGTCTTCGGACAGGAAGAGCCGATTCGCCCGTGCACATGCCGGCAGGGAAACGATGTCTCCTCGAACCCTTCCTGTTTTCCAAGGCCTTGCACATCCCGTTCGGGAGCAGGGGTCGCATTTACCTTTTCTTGGGATTTTCCTGCGAGCGTGAGGGCGAAAGGACAGCACCATGCTCGACCAGATCAGTTCTCACCGCCCTGCCCCGCCCGCCGTCTCCGCCTCTTCCGGCACGCCACCGCCGCAGGAACTGCCGCCGCCGGAGCGGCTTGCCCGTTTCCGTCTCGCTCGGACGCGCGGCGTGGGCCCGAAACGGTTTCACCAGCTTCTCGGGCAACATGGTTCGGCCCGGAGGGCGCTCGAAATCCTGGAGAAAGAGAGCCCCGCCAACGTTGCGGGTGAAGCCGCGGTGCTCGACGAGATTGCCCGTGGCCACGAAGCCGGCGCCGAATGGTCGGTCTTCGGTGACGGTGCCCATCCTGCCTTCGGCACCGATTCCGGCGCCGTCCCGCCGCTTCTCTGGCGCCGTGGCAACCCTGCCTTCCTGGCCGGGCCGGCGGCGGTGCCGGCCGTGGCCATCGTCGGCGCGCGGGAAGCCTCGGCACCGGGCCGTGCCCTCGCTCGAGAGTTCGCCGCAACTCTGGCCGAGGCCGGCTTCCTTGTCGTCTCCGGCCTTGCCCGCGGCATCGACACCGAGGCCCACCGCGCCGCCCTTTCCGTCGGGGGAGGCGGCTCCGTCGCCGTCCTCCCCTGCGGCATCGACCGGGTCTACCCGGCGCGCAATGTCGATCTTGCTCGCCGCATGGCCGACCCCGCCGGCCCCGGAGCGGTGATTTCCGCGCTTCCGGTCGGCACGCGGGTGCACCCGCGCAACTTTCCCGGCCGCAACCGGCTGATCGCCGCTCTTGCCGGGGCGGTCATCATCATCGAGGCCGCCGAACGATCCGGCACCATCCTCACCGCCCGTCTCGCGGCCGAGCTCGGCCGGGACGTGCTCGTCGTTCCCGGCCACCCTCACGATCCGCGGGCTCGCGGGGCCAACCGTCTCATCCGCGAAGGCGCCATCCTCATCCGAGACATGCACGACGTGTTCGAGGCTCTCACATCGCCCTTTGCCAACCCGATGGCCGCCCCGCACCCCGCCGAACGCACAGGCGACGCAGACAAGGCGCCCCCGCCCGTCGCCGGCGCTCCGTCCTGTTCGTCACGACGCAATCCGCCTGCCCGGCAGAAGGGGCAGGGGAAAGGCGACGAAATCCCGCCCTCCTGCCGAGAAAGCGACGGGAGCACCGCTGTCGTGCCCGCTCGACGGCAGGACGGATGCGGGGCGCAGAAGGCCGCCTTCGGAAGAAGAGGTGAAGAATCGGATAGCGCTGAAGATGTCACCCCGCCCCCCGGCGAGGACAGCCGGAGTGGAGACGATACGTCACCGGCCAGCGAGACCGGTGGCATGACCAGCAGCTCCGAAGACATGCCGCACCGAAATTCCCCCGCCGGCGCCAAGGCGAATCCGCCCGGTCAGCCCCCCCGGAACGCACAAGACGAGACGCATCCCGCATTGCATCACGGCAGGTCCTGCAGCTCGGCCGGATCCTCTCTCTCTCCGCTCGAGCAGGAGATCCTGGCACTCTTCACCGCCGAACCCGTGCTCGAGGACCGGATCCTGCGCGCGGCTCCGGTTCCGGTCCGCAAGGCCATCGCCCACATCACCCATCTCGAGCTCAAGGGCTATCTTGCCCGTCTGCCGGACGGCCGCATCCAGAAACTGAAGGGCGCAGGAACAGGCTGAAGTCTCGGGCCGGGCAGCGTCCGGCCCGCGAGGACCGATCCCGGCGCCCAGCCGGCCACTGCTGCCAGATACCATGCACGCCACTTTCAAACGGTGCGCGTGCTCCCCCATGGCACAGTCCCCCCAGACGTTCACCGCTCTGAAGTCGGCGGATCAATACGTCTCGACCTTTCAATATCGACCGAGCATTCCGAAGCATGTTCGTGCGGTTTCCCCCGGCAGGCCTCGGTTCTCGCAAAGTTCAGTTTTTCGGAGACGGGTCAAATGAACAAGGCGGTCACAACTCACGCCCTATCTGCAACCGCGAACCCTTTGGGGGGGGCGGGTCATCAGAGAAACGCAGGTCATGCCGGAAACGGTTGCCCATGATTGCGGTGCACCTTCTGAAGAACGCGACAGAGTTTGATCTTTTCTGGAGATACGGCGCTTTCACGGTGGGCTCAAACGCAAACGCCGCCCTTTGGGGCGGCGCGTGATCTATTGTGGTGTGGTGAAGGTAGTTGGTTG
>WFPA01000140.1 GCA_015487815.1 Albidovulum sp. | reverse complement strand
TCGGCAAGCTCGCCCCGGCCTTTCAGGCCCGGGGGTGGGCAGACGGGCGCTGGCGGCAAGACACCTGCGACCACATCACGGCCGCCTTCCAATGGCTCGACAAGGCCGGGGAGCGCGCCGAAACCGCGCTGGATGGCGCGCTCGTCCGGATGCCGGGCTGGGTCGGGGAGCCTCGCGACCTGTTCGAGTGGTTCCGCATCGCCTTCTCCCACCATGGCCGCCCCGTTCAGCCGGGCCACCGCGGAACGGATGCTTTCCGCCCGGCCCCGGGCTATGACTGGCAAGAGGCCGAACGCGAGATCGGGCAGGCGCTGAAGCGCTGGTTCGCCCCGGCCTTCGATGGCCCGGTGCAGCTGCCGCAGAGCGACGCGTTCCGGCACTTCTTCGCCGGGCTCCTGGCGCTGGCCGACTGGGTGGGATCGGACCGCCGGGCTTTCCCCTACCTCGTCGAATTCGACCCGGACTACTGGCAGATCGCGCTCCGTCGGGCGCGCAAGCGGCTTGGCGAAATCGGGCTCACTCCGCCCGTGAGGCCGGCCCGCAGCCGCGGGTTCGATGCCATCCTGCCCGGCGCCCGGCCCTCGGCGATGCAAAGGGCGGTAAGCGAAGCGAGCCCCGACGCCCGGCTCCTGATCCTCGAGGCCGAAACCGGCTCGGGCAAGACTGAAGCGGCGCTCTGGCGCTACATGAGGTTGCGCGAGGCCGGCAAGGTCGATGGGCTCTATTTCGCCCTGCCGACGCGGGCCGCCGCCTCGCAGATCTTCGGCCGGGTGCAGGCGGCGCTGGCCACGATGTTTGTCGACCCGCCCGAGGCGGTTCTGGCCATTCCCGGCATGATCGCCGCCGGAGCGGCCACCGGCCAGCGCCTGCCGGACTGGTCGGTGAAATGGGACGACGACGCCGGCGCGGCGCACCCCTCGCGCTGGGCGGCCGAACACGCCACGCGCTATCTCGCGGCCGAGATTGCGGTCGGCACCGTCGATCAGGCGATGCTGGCGGCGCTTCGCGTCAAGCACGCCCATCTGCGCGGATCGGCGCTCGCGCGCAGCCTGCTGGTGATCGACGAGGTGCATGCCTCGGATGCCTACATGCGCAAGGTGCAGACGGCGCTGCTGCGCGCCCATCTCGCCCTTGGGGGGCATGCGCTGCTGATGTCGGCCACGCTCGGCGCGGTCGCCCGGGCCGAGTGGATGGGCACGCCGCTGCCGACGCTCGAAGAGGCGCGCGCCACCCCCTACCCGGCGCTCTGGACCGGCGCCGGCGAGCCGACGGCGCCCGGGGGCAGCCAGCGCGAAAAGCGCATTTCCATCGAGGCGGTCGCCGGATGGAGCGCCGAGGCGGCCGCGCGCATCGCGGTGGAGGCGGCCCGGCGCGGCGCGCGGGTGCTGGTGATCCGCAATACCGTCGCCGAAGCGGTGAAGACCTGGAAGGCGGCCTTGGAGGTGGCCCCCGATCTGCTGCTGCAGGCGGCGGGTGGCCCGGCGCTGCACCACGGCCGCTTCGCCGCCGAGGACCGGCGCCTCCTTGACCGGACGGTGGAAGCGACGCTCGGCAAGCGGGCCGTGCGCGATGGCGGGGCGGTCGTGATCGGCACCCAGACGCTGGAACAGTCGCTCGACATCGACGCCGATTTTCTCATCACCGATCTCTGCCCGATGGACGTTCTCTTGCAGCGCATCGGCCGTCTGCACCGCCATGACCACCCGCGCCCCGCGGGCTTCGCGCAGGCGCAGGTCCGGGTGCTGACACCCGAAGGCGGGCTCGCGCCGCTGCTCGGGCGCGCCGAGAACGGCCTTGGCGCCTATTCGGGCGACGGGTCGCTTTCGGGCACCTATGTCGATGTGCCGGGGCTTGCCGCCACGCTCGCCGAGATCGAGGCCCGGCCCGAATGGTCGATCCCGGCGATGAACCGCGAGCTGGTCGAGGCCGCCACCCATCCCGAGGCGCTCGATGCGCTTGCCGCCGCGCGCGGCCCCGACTGGCAGGCCTACCGCCGCAGGACCACGGGCAAGGCACTGGCCGAGCAGGGGCAGGCCGCTCTCCAGACCCTCGACCGCAACGCGCCCTTCCCCGAACATTTCCCCGACGACGAGCGCATCAAGACGCGGATCGGCGAAGACGGCGTCGTTCTTCCCATATGCGACAACCCCCTTTCGCCCTTCGGACAGAGGATTTCGCGTATCGCCCTGCCGCCGCACTGGTCGCATGGCTTCAAGGGCGATGAGGAACTGGTGGCGCAAGTCACCGACGAGGGACTTCTTCTCGAGGTGGACAAGCACGTCTTCCGCTACAGCCGCGCCGGCCTGGAAAAGGCTTGAAAAGCGGCGCTGTTCGGCCCATGGTTGAACTATCTTGAGCATTTTCAGGTCCTGTAATGGGCGATACGCCTGTTCGGTTTTCCCTGCTCGATGAGGCGCTGATTTCCATCGGTCGCGGGCGGCAGGTGACATTGCCGGGCCTGTTCGCGGCGATGGCACGGGGCGAGGAGGTGCGCTTCCCCGCCATGCGCCCGCATCAGCGCCCGGCCTGGCACATGTTCCTGGTGCAGCTGGCGGCGCTGGCGCTGTGGCATGGCGGGCAGAGCGAGCCCCCCGAAGAGGAAGAGGCCTGGCGCGCGCTGCTGCGCGTCCTGACGCCGGATTTCCCCGACGACGAACCCTGGTGCCTGGTGGTGGCGGACCGGCGCAAGCCCGCCTTCCTGCAGCCGCCCGATCCGGGCGGGCTGAAATGGTCGCCGGTCGCGACCCCCGATGCACTCGACATGCTGATCACCGCGCGCAACCATGACCTCAAGCAATAGGTGATGCAGGCGGCCCGCCCCGAGGACTGGCTGTTCGCCTTGGTGAGTTTGCAGACGATGGAAGGCTACAACGGGGCGGGCAATCACGGCATCGCGCGGATGAACGGCGGCTCGTCAAGCCGGGTGATGCTGTCGCTGGCGCCGCAAACGGGGCGCGGCCTTGGCCCTGATCCCGCATCCTGGTGGCGGCGCGATCTGGAAATTCTGCTTGAACGGCGAAGCCAGGGGCGGGAGAGCGGCCCCTGCCGGCCCGGCGGTCTTGCCCTGCTCTGGACCCTGCCCTGGCCCGAAGGCGCGCAGCTTGACCCGCAGGATCTGGACCCGTGGTTCATCGAGGTGTGTCGCCGCGTTCGCTTGACCGCTGAGGGAGGGGTGCAGGCCGAACGGGCGACATCCAAGGCCGCCCGCGTGGATGCCAAGGCCTTCAAGGGCGTGCTCGGCGACCCCTGGGCTCCGGTCGATCGCCGCCGGGGGACGAGTCTGACGCTCAGCGAAGGGCGGTTCGACTATCGCCGGCTGCACGCGCTCCTGTTCACCGGCGACTGGCAACGTCCCCCTTGTGCCGCCCCGCGCCCGGACGAAGGCGACAGCCTGCTGGTGGCAGAGGCGTTTTCGCGCGGAAACTCCAAGACCTTCGGTTTTCAGAGTCGCATCGTCCCCGTCCCCGGCGGGGTGCTGCGCGACTTCTGGGGCACGCCGATGGAGAAGCTGTCGAAGGATCAGATCGAGATGATCGCCGATTGCGACAAGGTTCTGCGCAGCGCCCTGGCGCTCATGGCGGCAAGCGGCATCTGGGACAACGTCAAGAAGGAGCACTACGCCCATGCCCGCCCAGCCAGCGCCGCCTTCGACCGCCGGGCCGATGCGCTGTTCTTTCCGGCGCTGTGGGAGGCCGTCGCCGCCAGCCGCAAAGGCACCGCCGCGCTCAAGGCGGCGCAGGCGCGGTTCAAGGCGCAGCTTCGCGCGGCCGCCATTGCCGAATTCGAGGCCGCGCTGCCCACGATCCCCTGCGCCGCGATCTTCCGCCCCCGGGCCGAGGCCCGCGCCCGGCGCGCCCTGTTCGGCGAGCTGAGGAAGGCGGGCTTCGCAGCCCCCGAACGCGCCGAAGAGGAGGAGGCCGCCCATGTCTGACAGCCCGAACCCGGTGGACCGTGCCGCCCTCGCCATTGCCGGGGCGCTGGAGCACGCCGGCCCCGGCGATCTGGCGGCCATGCGGCGGATGCGCGAGGGCGTCGGCGCGCCGCTCTTCTGGCGTCTGGCCGCGCGGCATGTCGAGATCGACCGCAACCCCGAGGCCTGGATCGCCATCGCCCGCATGCTGGCGCTGCTCACCCCCACAGGCCAGCCCGGGGCGCGCCCGGCCCTGCACGATGCCACCCGACCCCTCGGCGCCGTGCTCTGCGACGGAGGCGACCGGAGCTGGAGCGGCCCCACGCCCATGCTCAGCGAAGCGCGCCTTGCCCGGCTCCTGGCCGCCCGCGGCAAGGCGCGGCGGGTGGCGCTCGAGCGCGCGCTTCGCATGCTCGCCAACCGCCGCCCGCCGAACCCGCTCGTCAATGTGCCCGAGATCGCCTGGGCGGTGCTGAACCCCGAAGCGGGCCGTATCGCCCGAGACTATTACGCCCGGCTCGACCCGGCCGCCGCCCTGAACGCCGCCCAGACCAAGGAGGAGGCATGACCATGCCCGAGCCCCGCTTTCTGCAGATCCATTTTCTCGCGCCCTACACCGCCGCCTTGCTCAATCGCGACGACAGCGGCCTTGCCAAGCGCCTGCCCTATGGCGGGGCGATGCGCACCCGCATCAGCTCGCAATGCCTCAAGCGCCACTGGCGCATCGCCGACGACCCGCACGCGCTCGACCGGATCGAAGGCGTCGATCGGATCGACGGCAAGGACGCCTTCCGCTCGCGCGAGACGATCGACCGGCTGGTGCTGCGCGATCTTGCCGAAACCGTTGACGAGAAGGTGCTCGAACCGATCCGTGACGTGTTCCTGACTACCATCTATGGCGACAAGGGCAAGGACAAGACATCGCGCCAGACGCTGCTTCTGGGCGCGCCCGAGATCGCCTATCTGCGCGAGGCCGCCGCGGGCATGGTCGCCGAGGCCGCGGGCGATGCGGACAAGGCCGGAAAGATCGCGAAGGAATGGGCCAAGGCGCATAAGGGCAACCTCAAGGCGATGGCGGCAAACGCGCGCATGCCCGCCGGCCTCGTGGGCGCCCTTTTCGGCCGCATGGTCACCTCGGACCCGGATGCCAACATCACCGCACCGGTGCATGTGGCACATGCCTTCACCGTGCATGAGGAGGAGGACGAGAGCGACTATTTCACCGCCGTTGATGACCTCGCCCGTGACGACGAGACCGGCGCCGACACCATTCAGGAGACCGAGCTGACCTCGGGGCTCTATTACGGTTATGTGGTGGTGGATCTGCCCGGGCTGATCGCCAATCTGGGCGGCGATCGGGAACTGGCCAGCCGGGTGCTGCACAACCTCATCTACCTGATCGCCGAAGTCAGCCCCGGCGCCAAGCTGGGCTCGACCGCGCCCTACAGCCGCGCCAGCCTGATGCTGCTCGAGGCCGGCGATCGCCAGCCGCGTTCGCTGGCCGAGGCCTTCCGCACCCCCTGCGCCCCCGATACCGGCGCGGCGGTCGCGGCGCTCTCGGCCCATCTTCGGGCGCTCGACGAGGCCTATGCCACCGGCGAGGAGCGCCGCTTCATGGCGCTGACGAACCACGATCTGCCCGGAGCCGAAAGGGCGAGCCTGGCCGACCTCGCCGCCTGGGCGCAGGGCCTGCCGGCCCGTCTCGGGGCCTGAGCGATGGCCCGCTGGCTGCATATGCGCCTTGCCGCGCCCTTGATGGCCTTCGGCGGGGTAGCGATCGACCAGGTTGGGCCGACCCGCGATTTGCCCGCGGCCTCGGCGCTCACCGGGCTTCTGGCCAATGCGCTCGGCTGGCACTGGCGCGAGCGCGCCCGCCACCAGGCGCTGCAGGACCGGCTGGTCTTCGGCGCCTTGGTCACCCGGCCGGGGCGGGTGATCACCGACAGCCAGAATGCGCAGCTTGCCAAGACCGACAGGGGCTGGACGACGCGCGGCGCGCCCGAGGGCCGCGCCGGCGCGACCTATGACGCGCCCCACCGCCGCCGCCGTGATTATATCGCCGACGGCGAGGCCCGCGTGGTGCTGCGCCTCGCGCCGGCCGATGAGGAGCCGACGCTGGAGCAGCTGGCGGCGGCGCTCGAC
>WFPA01000139.1 GCA_015487815.1 Albidovulum sp. | reverse complement strand
TCCCGTTCGGCAACGACAAGGCAAAGGTGAAGGCCGATTTTCTCGCCAGCCTTGCCGAGCGACCGCAAGGCCGCCTCATCCTCGTGACCGCCGTCAACCCCACCCCGGCCGGCGAGGGCAAGACCACGACCACGGTCGGTCTTGGCGACGGGCTCAACGCCATCGGCCGCAGGGCGGCGATCTGCATCCGCGAACCTTCGCTTGGCCCCTGTTTCGGCATGAAGGGCGGGGCAGCGGGCGGCGGTCGGGCGCAGGTGGTGCCGATGGAGGATATCAACCTCCACTTCACCGGCGACTTTCACGCCATCACCGCCGCCAACAACCTGCTGTCGGCGATGATCGACAATCATATCTACTGGGGCAACGAGCTCGGCATCGACAGTCGCCGCGTCGCCTGGCGGCGGGTGGTGGACATGAACGACCGGGCGCTGCGCGACATCGTGGTGGGGCTTGGCGGCGTGCCCAACGGTTTTCCGCGCCAGACCGGCTTCGACATCACCGTGGCCTCCGAGGTGATGGCGGCGCTGTGCCTCGCTGACGATCTGGCCGATCTCGAGGCCCGGCTCGGGCGCATCGTCATCGGCTGGCGGCGCGACAGAAGCCCGGTCTTCGCCCGCGATCTCAAGGCCGACGGGGCGATGGCGGTGCTCCTCAAGGATGCGATCCTGCCCAATCTCGTCCAGACGCTGGAGAACAACCCCGCCTTCATCCATGGCGGTCCCTTTGCCAACATCGCCCATGGCTGCAACGCGCTTGTCGCGACCCGCGCGGCGCTGGCGCTCAGCGACTATGTGGTGACCGAGGCCGGTTTCGGCGCCGATCTCGGAGCGGAGAAGTTCTTCGACATCAAGTGCCGCCTCGGCGGACTCTCCCCCGATGTGGTGGTGCTGGTGGCGACGGTGCGGGCCCTCAAGTGGAATGGCGGCGTCGATCGGGAGGACCTCGCCACGCCGAACCCGGCCGCAGTCGAGAAGGGCAGCGCCAACCTCGCCCGGCACATCGAGAACCTCAAGCAGTTCGGCGTGCCGGTGGTGGTGGCGATCAATCATTTCAGCAGCGACACCGAGGAGGAGATCGAGGTCATCCGCCGCGCCGCTGCCGAGCATGGCACCGAAGCCCATCTCTGCCGCCATTGGGCGGAAGGGTCGGCTGGCATCCGCGATCTGGCCGAGCGGGTGGCGGAGATCGCCGATTCGGGCGTGGCCCAGTTCGCTCCGCTCTACCCGGACGACATGCCGCTCTTCGAGAAGATCGAGACCATCGCCCGGCGCATCTACCGGGCCGACGAGGTGCTGGCCGACAAGAAGATCCGTGACCAGCTGCGCCGGTGGGAGGCCGAGGGCTACGGCCGCTTTCCTATCTGCATGGCGAAGACGCAGTATTCCTTCTCCACCGACCCGAAACTGCGGGGCGCACCCACCGGCCATTCGGTGCCGGTGCGCGAAGTGCGCCTTGCGGCCGGGGCGGGTTTCGTTGTCGTCATATGCGGCGAGATCATGACAATGCCCGGCCTGCCGCGCCATCCGGCGGCCGAGAAGATCCATATTGACGGGGATGGCCTCATCCAGGGGCTGTTCTGACGGGATGCGTGGCGCGGGCCTGTTGCATCATGCGCGCGCCGGATGCACAAGCGCCGGTGAAGGCGGGTGACACAAGGCGGAGGCAGCGATGGGGGCACAGATCATCGACGGCAAGGCGCGGGCAGCGCGGATTCGCGAGAATGTGGCCGAGGCGGTGGCACGGCTTGGCACCGGGCACGGCCTCACGCCGGGGCTGGCGGTCGTGCTGGTGGGGGAGGATCCGGCTTCCCAGGTCTATGTCCGCAACAAGGCGCGTCAGACGGTCGAGGTCGGCATGCGCTCCTTCGAGCATCGCCTGCCGGCCGAGACGGACGAAGCCGAGCTCCTTGATCTCGTCGCCCGGCTCAATGCCGACCCCGCAGTGCACGGCATCCTCGTGCAGTTGCCGCTGCCGCCCCATATCGACGCCACGCGGGTGATCGACGCCATCAACCCCGACAAGGACGTGGACGGCTTCCATGTCGTCAATGCCGGCCGGCTGATGGTGGGGCTCGATGGCATGGTGCCCTGCACGCCGCTCGGCTGTCTTGTGCTCATTCGCGACGTGATGTCCGACATCTCCGGGGCCGAGGCGGTCGTGGTCGGTCGCTCGAACATCGTCGGGAAACCCATGGGACAGCTCCTTCTGCGGGAGAACGCCACCGTCACCATTGCCCATTCGCGCACCCGCGATCTGCCGGATGTCTGCCGTCGGGCCGACATTCTCGTGGCGGCGGTGGGGCGGCCGGAGATGATCCGCAGCGACTGGATCAAGCCCGGTGCGGTGGTGATCGATGTCGGCATCAATCGCGTGCCGGCTCCCGAGCGCGGCGCGGGGAAGAGCCGTCTTGTCGGGGATGTGGCCTTTGCCGAGGCGGCCGAGGTGGCCGGGGCGATCACGCCGGTTCCGGGCGGAGTCGGGCCGATGACGATTGCCTGCCTCCTCGCCAACACCGTGACTGCCGCCTGTCGCCTTCACGGCCTGCCGGTGCCGCCGGATCTGCTCTCGAGCTGAATCTGTCCGCCTCCCCGGCAAGGGACGGGGAGGCGGAGCGCATCGATCCGGTCGCCTGCCCGCCAGGCGGGGGTGTTCCGTTCCCGCCCGCTCCTTCGCGGGGCAGGCCGGTTCCCTTCCGCCTTTTGCACCTCAGAGCGTGTTCTCGCCCTCGGCCACGAACAGGTTCTCCCACGCGCGGTCGATGTCCTCGGGGGTGAATTCGTAAGGACGGCCTTCGAAATCGCACAGGGCGATCATCTGGTCGATCAGGAAGGGGGCGTGGAAGTTGGCATAGGCGTAGTCGATCGAGGGATATTTGACCCCGAAGAGATGGCGCACCGCCGCTTCGGTGAAGCGCACGCGCTTCTTGCGCTCGAGCATGGCGAGCACTTGGCGGAACTCGTCTTCGGTCGGCCCGTCGATCCTGATCTTGAAGAAGATCCGCCTGAGCGCCGCCTCGTCGAACAGGTTTTTCGGATGGAAGTTGGTCGAGAAGATCACCAGCGTATCGAAGGGCACGATGATCTTCTCGCCCGATTCGAGCGAGAGAATATCGTAGCCCGCTTCCATCGGCACGATCCAGCGGTTGATGAGAGCCTGGGCCGGCTCCTGCTGGCGACCGAGATCATCGACGATGAAGACGCCGCCGGTGGACTTGAGCTGCAACGGTGCCTGATAGGTGCGCGAGACGTTGTTCCATGAGAGGTCGAGCATGTCGAGCGTCAGTTCCCCGCCGGTGATGACTGCCGGGCGCTTGCAGGCGACGTAGCGGGCATCGTGACGGGCGCCGGCCCGCCGCAGCCCCGAGCCGCCGCTCTCGGGCTCGGCGACGGGCTCGTGCACCACCGGATCGAACAGGGTGATGACCTGACCGGAATATTCGAGTGCATGGGGAATGTAGATCTTCTCGTCGAAGGCGGCGCGGATGCCGTTGGCGATCGAGGACTTGCCGTTGCCCGGCGGGCCATACATCAGGATCGACCGCCCCGAGGTGACGGCAGGGCCGAGCCGGTCGAGAAAACCCTCGGGCAGGATCAGATGGCCCATGGCCTCGGCGAGCCGCTCGCGGGTGAGCGCGATGTTGCGCACCGACTGACGCGCCGCCTGCTTGGCGAAGACCTCGAGAGGCACTGGCATCGGCCCGTTGTAGGCGGACTGTTCGAGCGCATCGAGCGCTCGGGCCTTGCCGCTGTCCGACAGGGCAAAGCTCATCTCGGACCCGGCGCCGGCATGCATGTTGCCGAGCGATTCCATCAGCCCCTGGGAGCGGCACAGATCGACCAGTTCCTGGGTCAGACCGATGGGCAGGCAGATGGTGCGGGCCATGGCCGAGACGGTCGAGAGATTGCGGCGGAACACGGTCTTGAGGAGGATGTCCCGCATCAGGACAAGACCGAGACCGGTATCCTGCAACCGGCGCGGGGGCAGGGGGGTGTGGTCCTTTCCGGCGAGAGGGGCCTCCATGTTCATCGACACTCTCCCTGTTTACTTGCATCCAGTCGTTCGCGCATTGCTCTTCCGGGCGTCCCCGGGCCGGGCCCGGGACGCATCATCCACCGTGACGCATCACCGGCAACGCGACCGCCGCGGCGGGGTCCGCCGTGTCCGGGCCGGCACGGGTTTCCCCCGCGCTCCGGCCGCTCCGGCCATGCTGCAAGCCGCGTGCCGCCCGGCCGTTCAGCCGGCGGGTGAGAACGCCGACGCTCTTCAGCCGACCGGTGCGCAGATGCCGGTCGTACCGGGCTGAAGCGGCCCATCGGGCATGCGCGCGGGCGTTTTTCTTTGCGCCATGGCATCTGCCGGTCTAATTTCCTGAAAAGACCGAACGGGGGCAGGAATGGGCAGATTTGAGGGCATTCGTTTCGCCAGCGTCACCATTGTCGTGACGGTGGTCGTCTTCATGGCGCTGCTTTACCGCGGTGTCTTCCCGATCTCGAACCATGAGGGCGATGCCCTCCATGCCGCCGACATCGTCCTGCGGATGGCACGGGGCGAAGTGCCCCATTTCGACTTCCATACGCCGATCGGATTTCTTGCCTTCCTGCCGATCGTGCCCTTCACCGGCTGGGGGCTCGGATCGGCAGTCTTTGCCGGGGGGCTTCTCGTCACCCTGCTCCTTTTGCCGGCGATCTGGTGGAACGCCCGCAGCCGCCTCGGCGAGAGGCTCGGCCTTGTGCTTTTCTCGGCCGTTCTCCTGCTGACGGCGGGGGCCATATTCGGCGGTTTCTTCGCGGGGCTTGCCCTGTCGATGCATTACAACCGCTGGGCCTGGGCGATAGCGCTTGTCGTGCTGGTCAACGTGCTGGTCCCGCCGGCCGATGGCGAACGCATCGGGCGGCGCGACGGGCTGCTCGTCGGCCTCGGCATGGGGGCGCTGGCGTTGATGAAGATGACCTATTTCGTCGCCCTCCTGCCCGCGGTGGTCGTCGTCCTTCTGATGAGCGGGGCCTTCCGCACCATTGCCGTGGCCCTGCTCGCAGGGGGGGCGATGGCTGCGCTGGCAACACTATGGAGCGGCGAGCCGACCTTTCTTCTCGCCTATGCCGAGGACCTTCTGGCCGTGCCGCGCGGCGGACTCAGGCCCTATTCGACCATGCCGCTTTCCCAGATGCTGACGAGCCCCTATCACATCATGGCCTATCTGACGGTGCTTGCGGCCGTCATCGCCATGGCCGAGAGGTTCCGGGCCGAGGCGATCGGGCTTCTGCTGCTGTTGCCGGGCTTCATCCTCATCAGCTTCCAGAACTGGGGCAACGATCCGAAATGGCTGGCCGTGGTCGCGTTGGTGATCGCGGCGCTGCGCCGTCCGGCGGATCTGCGCCCCGGCCTGCAGGGGGGGCATCTGCCGCTCGTGGTTCTGGTGGCGGCAAGCGTGCTGGTGGCTCCGATCTTCATCAATCTCGGTCAGTCGATCGTGCGGGTGCTGCGGGTCGATACCTCGGCCTTTGCAGCACCCCTGGCCGATCCGCGCCACAAGGATCTCCTGTTCAAGGCCGATCGGTTCTATCAGCTCGAGGTCAGGCGCACCATGCCGGCACCGACCATGGAGATGGAAGAGAAGGCCGCGCAGTATCGCAGCGAGGCCGATCAGACCCTCTGGGGCCAGCCCCTGCCCTACTGCATCGTCGAGAATGGCTATGTCGGTCTCGTGGCCGGTATTGCCGAGGATCTCGTCGCACGCGGTGTTGCCACTCCCGGCACGCGGATCTTCTATGGCGATTCGGTCAGCCCGCTCTGGCTTTTCGGTGCCGGGGATCCGGTGCCGGGGGGCTGGCCATGGTATTACGGTGGCGATGGCGGGATGGGAAATGCCACGCACGTCGTCCTGCCGCTGTGCGGCGCCTCGCTGACCGTGCGTGCCGCCATCCTCGAGGAGCTCGAGAAAGGTCGCGACCGGTGGCAGGAACTCTACCGCACCGAGCATTACATCCTCCTGGCGCGCAAGGGCGGGTGAAGGAGGCGTTCCCATCGAAAGAGGCAGGCATGGAGAGGCGGGCCTGATTTGGTCAGGCCGGGCCCGAACCGATACCTAGGGCGAGATAGACGATCAGGGTGAGCGCCAGCGGCACGCCCATGGGGAATTCGCGCAATCTCTGCCAGCTGGCCCATTTCGTCAGTCGTGCCCTGGAGCCGGGAATGACGAGGGCGAGGCGATGGAGAATGAGCGAGATCGCCGTCAGCCCGGCAAAGAGCATCAGCACGGGCAGGACGTCGGCAGGGTCGATGAAGGGCGCCATGGCAGCGGCGAACTTGGCGTCGCCGGCGCCCATGAGGCCGACCATGTTGAGCAGGAATCCGACGACGAGCACCGCCAGCCCCTGCCCGAGCCGCCAGGCCAGCGCATCGATCGGCAGCAGGAAGGCACCGATGACGAGAAACGCCGCGAGCAGGGCCAGCACTGCCCGGTTGGGGATGCGCATCTCGCGCAGATCGGACACCATCACCCAGCCGCCGACGGCGGCGGCCACGGGCAGGAAGGCGGTGGCTTCGGCGGGCGACAGGGCGAGGACCATGCTCAGCTTCCCCTTTCGAGTTCCTTGAGCATCCGCACGGCGGCCGAGAAATGGCGCGGATGCGTGTCGATCGCTTCGCGCAGGAAGGCCCGGGCGAGGTCGATCCTGCCATCGCGCCGGGCGGCGACGGCAAGCGTGTAGAGCAGCTGGGCCTGCTCCTCCTCGGTCATCGGGATCGGCGGCAGCGAATACTTGCCCTGTGCCGCTCGCGCCAGGACGAGGTTGTTCTTGGCGGTGAAGAGCTTCGGATCATAGGTGACGGCCTGGAGAAGGAGCTTCTCGGCTCCCCTTGCGTCTCCCCGTTGCAGCTTGGAAAAGCCCCAGTTGTTGAGGATCGGCGCGGGCTCCGGGCTGAGGCCGACGGCGTTGGCATAGAAGGCATCGGCCTTCTTCCACTCGCGGCGGTGATCGGCGAGGATCGCTTCGAGCTTGTAGCGCTTGGCGGTCTCGTAGGTCGGTGGGACGGTGTCGAGCACCTTCCTCGCCTTGTCCCACTCGCCGATGCGGATGAGGGCATCGGCGTAATTCACCCGGTCCTCGTTGGTGGCATCGGGCAGGGCGACGAGCTTCTCGTAGACAATGGCCGCCTCGGCCGGTCGCTTCGCCCGCAGGAGCGAGATGGCAAGACCACGCCTGAGATCGGTCCGTTCGGGATGGGCGCGGCTTGCACGGCTGAAATAGGCCACGGCCTCGGCCGGGTCGGCGGCAGTGAGCATGACCTCGGCCATGCTGGTATCGTCGAGCGGGCTGACCGTCTCGGCCGGTTTCGCCGTGCCCGAGAGCGGCTCGCAGCCGGCAAGAGGGATCATGCCGGCGAGGAGAACGACGATGAATGCTCCGGAAGATCGCATCGCGGATCCTGCTCGCTCTGGCCTCGGTGGGTGCCTTTCGCGTCTCCTCCGGTTTCAGCCGGACGCTGGCAGGAGGATGGCATAGGCCCCTTCTTCCCTGTCGGGAGCATAGGGGTTTTCGGCCTTCTTGGCGAGGGCGCGTTTGAGATTGTGCGCGATTTTTTGATTTTCGGCGCCGGAAAGGGCGAAGGCGGCCCGGAAGAGCCGGATCGCGGCTGCGAGCTGTCCCCTACGGGCAAGGAGAACCCCGAGATTGTTGAGCGTCAGCACATGGGCGTCATCCCGTTCGAGAGCGGCGCGCAGATAACGCTCCGCCTCGTTCTCGTGTCCGAGAACGAGATTGGCGGTGCCGATACCGGCAAGGATGTCGGCGTCGCTTCGCCCGGCCGCGAGCGCCTTGACGTAGAGCTTGAGGGCGAGGGTGGCATTGCCGGCAGCCAGCAGCGCGTCGGCCTCTCGAGCCAGGGTTTCGGGGGAGCGGGGGGCAGGCGGGGCAAGAGGGATGCAGGCGGAAAGGCCAAAGGCGGCAAGGGAGAGGAAGGCGCGGCGTCGGGGAACGGTCGGGATTGACCGGTCGGCCGGCCTTGTCGCCGCCCCGCTCCCACCTTCGACGGCTCGGTCAGCAACTCCGGGATCGTCCCCCGCGGTTGCCGGTGCGCCCCTGGAGCGGCTTCTCCCGGCCAGGGCGGCGGGTATTTCCTCGGTGACTGCAGGCAGGACCGGCTCGGCGCCGGCCCCGGGCATCTTCCTTGCGCTGGCGTCAGAACCGGCCCGGGGCCCAGTCACATCTCATCCCTTTCCGAGCAGCTTGGCGATATTGTAGATCGACGGCCCGATCAGGATAATGAGAAGTGGCGGCAGAGTGAACATCATCGTGCCGAGGGTGAGCTTGGTCGGCAGCTTGTTGGCCTTTTCCTCGGCCCGCATCACCCGCTTGTCGCGCATTTCGGCGGCATAGACCCTGAGCGCATCGGCGATCGAGGTGCCGAAGGTGGCCGACTGGATCAGCACGGTGACGAAGGAGGAGATGTCCGGCACGCCGCACCGCTCGCCCATGTCGCGCCAGACGCGGGTCTTGTCCTTGCCGGCCTTGATCTCGTGCGCGACAATCTCGAATTCGTCGGCAAGGTCGGGGAAACCGGCGCGGATCTCGGTTGCCACCCGCAGGATCGCCTGGTCGATGGTCTGCCCTGCCTCGATGCAGACGAGCAGCAGATCGAGCGCATCGGGAAAGCCGTCGAGAATGTTTGCCTGCCGCGTCTGCCTGCGCCGCTCGACCCAGTAGATCGGCAGGTAGTAGCCCGCGCCGCCCGGCACGAGGATCGACAGGAGGAGCTTGGTGACCTGGATCTGCCCGTCCTTGGCCGTGAGGAGCGCATAGATCACGCCGAGGATGAGCCCGCCCATGCCGAGGGCGAACTTGGCGAAGTGGTAAAGCCGCACCGCCCCGGGGCTGCGATAACCGGCCTGAAGCATCTTGAGGCGGGTGGCCGAATAGGTTTCCTCGTCCTGCGGTTCGAGGAAGGAGGAGAAACGGTCGAGCTTCTTCGCGGCATCGTCGCGTTGGCGCAGCCCGATCTTGCGGCCCGCCTCCTTCTCGGGAGCCGGGGCCGGTCGGGTCGCACTCTTTGCCGCGAGGCGCGAGAACGGATCCTTCCTCTGGCCGAGCATGAAGGGCATGGCCGCAAGCGTCAGCAGCACCCCCACCCCGCCCATGGCGATCAGCGGACCGTTCGGACCGAATGTTTCCGTCAGATATTGCCACATGGCGCTGTCACTCCTTGCCCGGACGAGGTCAGACCTTGATGTTGACCATCATCCGCATGAAGACGAGATTGAGGATGAGGAAGACGCCGACGGCAATCGCCGCCGGGATGAAATAGGCGGTCTTCTTCACATCGTCGAAATAGTCGGGCTTGATCAGGGTGATCATGATCAGCGCGACGATGGGGAAGGCCGAGAGGAACATGCCCGACCACTTGGCCTCGGCGGTGATGGCCTTCACCCGGCGGAAGAGCTTGAAGCGGGCGCGGATGACCTTGGCGAGCCCTTCGAGGATCTCCGCGAGGTTGCCGCCCGACTGCTGCTGGATCGCCACCGCCACCGCGAGGAAGCGCAGATCCTGCAGGTCCATCCGCTCGGCGAAGGCCTTGATCGCTTCGGCGACATCCCCGCCATAGGCGGCCTCGTCGGCGATGATGCCGAATTCGGTGCCGAGCGGATCGGGCACTTCCCTGGCGGCGATGCCGATGGCGTTGATGAGCGGATGACCGACGCGCAGCGAGCGCACCATCAGTTCAATCGCATCGGGCAGTTGTTCCTCGATCAGGCTGACGCGCTTCTTCGCCCGGTGGCTGATCCAGACATAGATGCCGCCGACACCCATGGCGACACTCAGAAGGAGCCGCACCGGCAGGGGGGCTTCGGTCAGGAAGGTCATGGCCATGAAGGCGGCACCGGCAAGGCCGGCCATCAGCATCAGTATCGCCTGGGGCGAGAAGGCGATGCCGCCCTTCGTCGCCTTGTCGGCGAGAATGGCATAGAGCGGGATTTTCAGCCCCTGCCGGTGCCGATCCATCTCGCGGCGCAGCTGCTGGAGCACCGCCTCGCGGCTCTTGCCCTTCTCCAGGAGCTCGAGCCGCCGGTTCATCCGCGCCGAAAGGCTGATCGACTTGCCGAAGGCGAAGAGGTAGATCCCCTCGACCGCAAGCAGGATGCCGATGAAGATCAGCACATAGACGATGCCTTCCGCTCCGATTTCCATGGTCGTCGTCTCCCTTGAGGGCCGGGCCTACTGGGCCGCGACCGGTTCGTAGATGCTGGCGGGCAGGTCGTAGCCCCACTGCCTGAAGCGTTCCGAGTAGAAGGAGCGCACGCCGGTGGCGGTGAAATGGCCGAGCACCTTGCCGCCTTCTCCGAGGCCGGTGCGCTCGAAGCGGAACACCTCCTGCATGGTGATGATCTCGCCCTCCATGCCGGTGATCTCGGTGATCGAGAGCATGCGGCGCGAGCCGTCCTGCAGGCGCGAAACCTGGACGATCAGGTTCACGGCGGAGGCGATCTGCTGGCGCACCGCCTTGAGCGGCATGTCGATACCGGCCATCGCCACCATGTTCTCGAGGCGGGAGACGGCATCTCGCGCCGAGTTGGCGTGAATGGTGGTCATCGATCCGTCATGGCCGGTGTTCATGGCCTGGAGCATGTCGATCACCTCCTCGCCGCGAGTCTCGCCGACGATGATGCGATCGGGCCGCATCCTCAGCGCGTTGCGCAGACAGTCGCGCTGGGTGACGGCGCCCTTGCCCTCGACGTTGGGCGGACGGCTCTCCATCCGGCCGACATGGGGCTGCTGAAGCTGCAATTCGGCCGTGTCCTCGATGGTGAGGATGCGCTCCGAATTGTCGATGAAGGAGGAAAGGGCGTTGAGCGTGGTGGTCTTGCCCGAGCCGGTGCCGCCCGAGACGATGATGTTGAGCCGCGTGGCCACCGCCGCCTGGAGATAGAGTGCCATTTCCTCCGAGAAGGCGCCGAAGCGGACGAGATCGTCCACCGAGAGCTTCTCCTTCTTGAACTTGCGGATCGAGACCAGCGACCCGTCCACCGCGATCGGCGGGATCATGGCGTTGAAGCGCGATCCATCCTTGAGGCGGGCATCGACATAGGGGTTCGATTCATCGACCCGCCGGCCGACCGCCGAGACGATCTTGTCGATGATGCGCTGCAGATGCTTCTCGTCGCGGAAGCGGACATCCGAAAGCTCGAGCTTGCCGCCCCGCTCGACATAGACCTGATGGGGGCCGTTGACGAGAATGTCGCTCACCGTCTCATCCCGCAGAAGCGGCTCGAGCGGGCCGAGCCCCTTCACCTCGTCGTAAAGCTCCTGATGGAGCGTCTGCCGTTCCTCCTTGTTGAGAACCACGCCCATCTCCTGCAGCCCTTCGCTGCAGATGGCGGCGATCTCGGCCTTGAGATCGGCTTCGGGGGCGTCGTCTATGGCGGCGAGATTGAGCGTGTCGAGCAGGCGGCGATGCATCTCGACCTTGATCTCGTTGAGCTTCTCGCGCCGGCGCTTCTCCTTGTCGTCGGGTGTTGCCCGAGCGGT
>WFPA01000138.1 GCA_015487815.1 Albidovulum sp. | reverse complement strand
GGGTGTGCCGACCAGCTACTCGGCCCAGAGCTTCGGAGGTTCGAGCACCGGCGTCGATGTCGAGATGGGTGGCCGCTTCGCCCTTGGACAGGCCGGCAGCACCTGGTTCGATCCGTATGTGCGCGTCTCCTGGGTGCAGACCCAGATGGGCAGCTTCTCGACGATCGGCACCACGGTCAGCCCGGGGACGAATACCAGCACGCGTGCCGAGATCGGCTTCCGGGTCGGCACGGCCTATGCCCAGAACGGCCGCAACTTCCGCTGGTATGGCGGCATGAGCCTCGGCACCGAACTCAACGGCAACAACACCGTGGGCTTCACCAGCGGCAACTCGCTCAACTACACCGCCGACAACAGCTTCAACTCGATGAAGCTCCGCGTCGGCTTCCAGATGAGCGGCCGGACCATGCCCTGGACCTTCAACGTCCATGCCGACGGCGAAGTGTCCGATACCGACAAGTCCTATGGCGTCGGCATGAGCTTCAACCTGAAGTTCTGATCGAAGCCGACAGGATCAAACGGATGGGGCCCTGCGGGGCCCCATCTTCTTTCGGAAAGGGGCGCGCGACCCTGCCGGTGCCCGCAAGCCCGACTGGGAAGACGTGCCCGGTTTTTGCCGATTGCACAGCCCCGCAAGGGAAGCTATATGCACCGCAGGCACCCGTAGCTCAGCTGGATAGAGCGCTGCCCTCCGAAGGCAGAGGCCAGAGGTTCGAATCCTCTCGGGTGCGCCACCCTTGCCGCAAGCGTTTCTTCGCATCCCGGACAGGACGATCCGCGTGCCCGCCATCTCTGGCTGTCGCGCTTTTCTCCGGGGGCTGACGGGGTGGTTTTTGCAGGGAGAGAAAGGGAGCTTCCTGCCCCAGCTCTTCCCTCTTTCCATGGGCTGCCGGGGGCGGCATACCGTGGTGTGCAGAATCTTGCCGCGGCGGGGCGCGCATCCCTTGCACCGTGTCCTGGCTGGGGCTAACAAGGGCGCCGAACGGGGATGGCGGCAAATTGTCTCGGCCGCCCTGAAGGAGAGCATGCCATGCGCGACTCGATGAAGCTGGTGAAGGCCGGGGCGGCCTTTCTCGTGGCCGTTCTGGTCTTTCTCGTCCTGAACATGTTTGCCGGTGCCCTCTACCGTGTCGGGCCGGCGGAAAAGGGGGAAGAGGTGGCTGCCGCCCCGGTTGCGGAAAAGGTTGCCGGGGCTGCCGCGGTGAAGGAGGAGATCGAGGAGGACATCACCGCCCTCATGGCCAAGGCCGACCCGAAAAGGGGCGAGAAGATCTTCAAGAAATGCAAGAACTGCCATTCGCTCGAACCGGGAATGAACAAGGTCGGCCCGACGCTCCATGGCGTGGTCGATCGGCCGGTGGGGTCGGTCGAGGGCTACGACTATTCGAGCACGCTGAAGAATTTCGGCGGCAACTGGACGCCTGAGCGTCTCTCCGAATTCCTCAAGAAGCCGCGGGCCTATGCCCCCGGCACGAAGATGACCTTCACCGGTCTGAAGAAGCCGCAGGACCGGGCCGATCTCATCGCCTTCCTGGCTCAGAGCGGCCAGCAATGAGCCTGACGGTCCGGACCGGGAATGCTACAGGGGGTCGGCATCGCCGGCCCCTTGTCGTTTCCGCGCCGAGCTGAGGGGCGCGGCGCGCCCCTGTCCGGGAGATGACGCGGTTGCACCCCTCACCCGTGCTCGCATTCGCTCACGCCCGCTTTGGCGGATCTTGCCCCGGCGCGGTCCCGTCCTTAGGCTGCGATGGCACGGTCGGCCCGACCGACCCGCAACCGGGCAGAGGACGGGAAGACGACAGGAGAGGCAGGATGGGACGCGAACGCACGCTGTTCGGACAGGAGTTCACGGAAGAGGCGCCGCTGGCGGTGGCCGAGGCGGCCCGTGTGGAGCGGCAGGGGGGCAGGGTCAGCCGGCGGCTGGTGCTCGCGGGGCTCGCCGGGCTGTCGGGAACGGTGGCGCTGCCCTTTGTCTCGCGCGACCCCTTCGCCGGGGCGGCCCGGGCCGCGGGCGGCGAACGCATCATCCGCGCTCACGGCATCTCGACCTTCGGCGATCTGAAATACCCCGCCGACTTCCCCCATCTCGATTACGTCAACCCCGCCGCGCCCAAGGGCGGCGAGATCTCGACCTGGGCACTCGGCACCTTCGACTCGCTGCATCCCTACATCATCAAGGGCAATGCCGCCTCTTCGGCGACCATCTTCTTCGAATCGCTGATGGAAGGCACGGCCGACGAGCCCGACGCGCTCTACGGTCTTCTCGCCGAGAGCATCGAATATCCCGAGAACCGCCAGTGGTGCATCTTCACCCTGCGCGAGGAGGCGCGCTTCTCCGACGGCAGCCCCGTCACCGCCGAGGACGTGGTCTTCACCTACGAGACCCTGCGCGACAAGGGCATCCCCTCGCTCAAGGTGATCTTCGCCGATTTCGAGAAGGTCGAGGCGCTCGACCGGCGGCGGGTGAAATACACCTTCCGCGAAGGAGCCTCGACGCGGGAGTTGCCGATGACGGCCGCCGGCCTGCCGGTCTTCTCGAAGGCGTGGTGGTCCACCCGCGACTTCTCCCGCTCCACCCTCGAGGCGCCGCTCGGCACCTCGCCCTGGGTGCTCGAGGCGATGGAGCCGGGCCGGCGCATCGTCTATCGCCGCAACCCCGACTACTGGGGGCGCGATCTGCCGCTCAACCGCGGCCGGCACAATTTCGACCGTATCCGCTTCGAGTATTACGGCGACAGTGCCCCGGCCTTCGAGGGGTTCAAGGGCGGCAGCTACACCTTCCGCAACGAGAACTTCTCCAAGCTGTGGGCCGAGGCCTACGACTTCCCCGCCGTGCGCAAGGGCTGGGTGAAGCGCGAGGAGATCCCCGACGGCAACGTCGCCCCGGCCCAGGGCTTCTATTTCAACCTGCGCCGCAGGAAATTCGCCGACCCGCGGGTGCGCGAGGCCATCGGGCTGATGTTCAACTTCGAATGGTCGAACCGCACCCTTTTCTACGGGCTCTACAAGCGCATCGACAGCTTCTGGGAAAACTCGCCGCTCGAGGCGAAGGGCCTGCCCTCGCCCGAGGAGCTGGCGCTGCTCGAGCCCGTCCGTGAGCATGTCCCGCCCGAGGTCTTCACCGAACCGGCCTGGTCGCCGCCGCGCTCCTCCGAGCGCCAGCTCGACCGGCGCCTTCTGCGCAAGGCCAGCCGGCTGATGGAGGCGGCCGGCTGGAAGATCGTGGGTGGGGTTCGGACGAATGCCGCCGGCGAGCGGCTCGAGGTCGAGTTCCTCAATGTCAGCCAGGCGTTCGAGCGGATTATCAACCCGTTCATCGAGAACCTCGGCCGGCTCGGGGTGAAGGCCCGGCTGCGGCTTGCGGACCTGCCCCAGTTCCTCGAACGCCAGCGCAAGCACGATTTCGACATCATCACCACCACCTACTCCAATTCGCTGACGCCGGGGCTCGAGCTGCGCCAGCGCTGGTCCTCCGAGGCGGCCGACATTCCCTCGCGCAACATCGCCGGCGTGAAGAACAAGGGGGTGGATGCGCTCGTGGAGGCTGTGATTGCGGCCAGGAGCCGCGAGGAGATGACCGTGGCCGTCCACGCACTCGACCGCACCTTGCGGGCGATGAAGCCCTGGGTGCCGCAATGGTTCAAGGACAGGCACACCGTCGCCTATCTCGACATCTACGACCACCCCGACCCGCTGCCGCCCTACGATCCGGGCTTCTTCGATCTGTGGTGGGTCTCGCCCGCGAAGGTCGCCCGGCTGAAGGCGGAAGGGGCGCTCTGAGGGCGTCCGCTTCCCCGTGCAGGGCGGGCCTGAGGCGGGGAAAGCGGCAAGGTGGAGCAAGAGGC
>WFPA01000137.1 GCA_015487815.1 Albidovulum sp. | reverse complement strand
GGCAAGCAGCACCGGCAGCACCAGGAGAAACTCGACCGACACGGCCGCGCTCACATCCTGGCGGAACCGCGCGAGGCTGGCGAGAATGCGTCTCATGTCCCTGCCCTCCTCATGCCGGCTCGTTCACGAAGGCGGTGCGGCTGTAGATATAGACGCCGCCGGAGGCATCCTGGTCGAGCCGCAGCCCCAGCGTCGCACCGGGCAGGAGCGGATCGACCACGAGACAGACCGACATCAGCATGATGTCGCCGGGCTTGCCGGGCGTCAGGGTGACGACCGGCTGAATCTTGGCCGTCCGATCGACGCAGCTGACCGGCGTCTGCGGAAACTGCCAGGTGGCGGGATCGATCACATCGAGCCGCACCCGCACCGAACGGGTGCAGTTGCTGATGATGCCGATATTGTCGCAGATCATCCGCTTCACCGCGTCATGGGTGATGGCATCGCGGTTGCTGGAGAGTCGGATGGCGCGAACGGTGATGTCGACCGCCCGGTCGAGCATCACCTGCCGCGTGAGGTAGATGCCAAGCTCGAGGGTCGAGGCGAAGACCGCGAACAGCACCGGGAAGATGATGGCGAATTCGATCGTCGCCGCGCCTCTCTCCCCCAGAAGACGGACAAGAAGGCGCGGAAGGCCGCGCCGGCCCCTGTCGCCCTTGCTGCTCATTTGCTGCACCATGGCCATCACTCGATCAGCTTCAGTTTCTGGACGGTGGCGGCGATGGCGCTGAAGGCCTCGGAAATCTCGATGCCGTCCACGTCATAATAATGGGCCGGTGAGGTGGCGCATTGTTCGAGCACATCGGCCGAATGGGCCGTGGTCTCGAAACCGATGGTGAACACCACCGCGCCCTTCTCCTTCGCCGCCGAACAGGCCTTGAGCATGTCGGCATCGGCCTGCGATGCCCGGACGATACGGTGATAGAAATACCCCCAGTAGGGATACCAGACATTGTAGTAGAGGTAGGACCAGAGCGTGTTGTCGTTCCACAGAGTGATTTCCTCGGGGCTGTCATAGGCCCAGTCGGAAATGCGATACTGATCGGTGTTCTCGCCGTCCGACATCACGATCAGCACCTTGAGCGCCTCCGGGTCGTCCCAAGCGAGCGGCCGGCCGATGAAGGCCGGATCGGCCTTGCCGTTCCGGGCGAGTTTCTTCACCACGTCGCGCGCGCTCGGGTCGAGCAGACCGAGCCCCCATTTCACGCCATACTGCGTGCCGGTGGAGCTGATGGCCTCGAGTTCGTCGATCCTGTCCTTCAGCCTGTCCGCATCCTGCTCGAAGGCGGTGATGGCGAACTTCTCGTTGCCGCCGCCCTCGCCGGGGTGATCCTGCGCCCCGGCGGGGCAGACCGGCCTCCGGATCGGCGAATAGCTGTAGGAAGAATACTCGAAATGCTGCACCTGCTTGCGGGCCCGCGTGAAATCGAGCGCGGCATCGCCGAATTCGTCGCTGTCGAATTCGATGCAATAGGAATAGTCGTGGCTCTTCGTCACGTTGAAGGCATCGAAGAGCATCTTGCCGGCATTCACCTGCCCCGAATAGGGCACGAGGGTGATCGAGACCATGTCGCGGCTCTGCTCGGTAAGAAGCGAATCGACGAAATCCTTGGCGGCATCCTTGAGCAGTTCGAGCTTGCGCCCTTCCATCGAGCCGGAAATGTCGAGCACGAGGGAAATCTCGACCTTGTTGATCCGCTCCTCGGCCCCGCCCTTCGCCTGCACCTTCAGCCGGTCGATCCCGAGCATGTTGAGGAACATCGACGGCATCGGAGCCGAGGCCGTCGCCTTCACGGTCTTGAAATTGAGCCCCTGGGAGACATCGACATTGAGCCTGTAGCCCTTGAGGCCGGACTTGGCGAAATAGCTGTTCACCACATCCTGGGGGTCGAGGGTGTTGTTGAGGGAAGCGGCGGCGAGCACGGCCCGGTCAAGGGTGGATTGCAGCTCGGCGCGGGTGTTCTCGTAGCGCATCACGTCCACCGCCATGCCGCCCACCATCAGCATGACGATGAGAAGGATCAGGGCGAAGGACAGGACCGACCCATCCTCCGCGGCCAGCCGCGCCCGGAGCCACCGGACGAGGATGCCGCGCCGCCCGGCCGCGCCGCGCCGCGCTCTGCCTGTCGCCTTCAAGGCCCGCCTTCTCATCTGCTCCTCCGCCTGCATCACATGCTGCCTGGCCCGCACCGGGCCATGACATTGACCCGCGGACCACGTTTCCCCCGGAAGCCGGCGGCCGCGGAGTGCGGGAATCGCATTCTGCCCTTCAGGATTGGAGCGGCCGATGAGGGCGGGAATATGGCCCCATCACGCCGGATTGGTGATTTTTTCATAAGAGCGTGAAACATTGCGCCACGCGCTGCTTTTTCGCTTCACATGCGCGAACAATGCGCTATGAGGGACAAAACGTCGCAGGCGTTGAGTCGGTTTTGAAAACATCCGTTTTGTCTCTTCCCAGTCCAAGGAGCGCATCATGGGTCTTCCCGTCGAGCCGAGCTTTCGCCAGTCCGTCGATCTCATCTTCAGCCGCGCGGCGCAGCTGATCGACCTTTCTCCGGGCCTCAAGGAGAAGATCCGCGTCTGCAATGCCACCTACACGGTGCGCTTCGGTGTGCGGCTCGACGGCGAGATCTGCACCTTTACCGGTTACAGGGCGATCCATTCGGAGCACATGGAGCCGGTCAAGGGCGGCATCCGCTACGCCCTTGCGGTCAACCAGGACGAGGTTGAGGCGCTGGCAGCACTGATGAGCTACAAATGCGCCCTCGTCGAAGTCCCCTTCGGCGGCTCGAAGGGCGGGCTCCGGATCGACCCGAGGAAATATTCCGAACATCAGCTCGAGCAGATCACCCGCCGCTTCGCCTACGAGCTCATCAAGCGCGATCTCATCAATCCCTCGCAGAACGTGCCCGCCCCCGACATGGGCACCTCCGAACGGGAAATGGCCTGGATCGCCGACCAGTATCGCCGCATGCACACCACCGACATTCACGCTGATGCCTGCGTGACCGGCAAGCCCCTGCACATGGGCGGCATTCACGGCCGCACCGAAGCCACCGGCCGCGGCATCTTCTATGCGCTCCAGGAATTCTTCCGCCATCCCGAGGACGTGGCCCGGGCCGGGCTCGATGGCGGGCTGGCCGGCAAGCGCATCATCATCCAGGGCCTCGGCAACGTCGGCTATCACGCCGCGAAATTTCTCTCCGAAGAGGGAGAAGCCCGCATCGTCGGCATCATCGAGCGCGACGGCGCCATCCTCGCCGAAGACGAGAACAAGGGGCTCGATGTGGAGGCGGTGGCCGCACATCTGAAGGAAACCGGCGGGGTCAAGGGCGCCCCCGGCGGCCGTTTCATCGAGGACGGGCTCGCCACGCTCGAGGCCGAATGCGACATCCTCATCCCGGCGGCGATCGAGGGCGTCATCAACCTGACCAATGCCGACCGGATCCGCGCACCGCTCATCGTCGAGGCCGCCAACGGTCCGATCACCGCCGGCGCCGACGAGATCCTGCGCTCCCGCGGCAAGGTCATCATCCCCGATCTCTTCGC
>WFPA01000136.1 GCA_015487815.1 Albidovulum sp. | reverse complement strand
GCTCTTCCGGCCGCTCTTCTGGATTTCCGGGGTGTTCTTCGTTGCCAACGAGCTGCCGTTGCGACTGGTTGGCGCATTGCGCTGGAACCCGCTGCTGCATGCCGCCGAGATCATGCGCAGCGGCAGTTTCGCCGGTTACGAATCGACCCTTGCCTCTCCCTCGGTTCCGCTGCTCTTCATCCTTCTCTTCGCGCTTGCCGCCCGTCTTCGCACCGCGGCGTCGGGAGGGAACGATGGCTGAGCTTCTGCGGCTGATGCATGTGAGCCATGCCAGGCGCGACGGTGGAGGCGTGCAGTGGATGCTGCGCCAGGCGTCTTTCACGCTCCGGGCGGGAGAGCATCTCGGCATCCTCGCTCCGTTCGCGGAGGACAGGGCGGGGATCTGTCGGCTTCTCGCCGGCCAGGAGCGGCCGCTTCGGGGGCACATCCTCCGCAAGGGGCAGGTTCTCTGGCCGCCGAGGCTCCTTGCGGCCTTCCGGCTCGGACTTTCCGCCCGGGAGAATCTCATCCTCATCGCCCGGAGCTGCGGCTTCGCTCGGCCGGTGCGCCTTGCCGCCCTCTGCCAGATGATGAGCGGGATCGGCAGCGCCTTCCACCTTCCCTTCGGTGTTCTGCCGGCCGGGCCGCGTCTGCGACTGGTCCATGCGCTCGCACTCGCGCTCGAGGGCGAGATCTTCCTTGCCGACGAGAACATCGCCCCGGCCGAGGGCGACTTTCGGGCCGTCTTTCTTGTCCTCTTCAGACAACGCTTCGCCAGTCGCGGGCTGATCTTCCTTTCCGGCAATCCCCGCACTCTCGCGCTCCACTGCAACCGGGCGGCGGCACTCGTGGCCGGCCGTCTCGTGCCCTGCGCCGATTTCGACATGGCGGCGCGTCTCCTGACCGATCCCGACAGGGCAGGGGGGGCGGCATGACCGGGCCCCGCCGGCTCCGGCACCGCCCCGCCGCCAATGCCGGGGCCGGAACGGGCTGCGACGCGCAGCGCCGGGAGGCGGTATCCATGTCCGCAGCGGGCGGGTCGGTGGCGGGGCAGGGGCGGAGCCGCTCGTCGCCGGGCCGGGGTGGCGGACCTGAGGCCGAATCCGACGGGTCGCGGGCCGATCCCGCGCCTGCCCGTCAGGCGCGACAGCACCTGTCCTGTGCCGGCCCGTCTGATGCCAGCCTGCCCGATTCTCGCCCGCCCGATGCCGGCTCACCGGACGGCGGGACCGGAGGCCGGTTCATTGTCGCACACGCCCGCCCCTCGTCATCGGGTGCGAACATCCCTTCGCCGACGGCGCGGCAGGGAGAGCCCCCTGACGAACGCCGGCGGCGGCAGACGGCCCGGGCGCGGCTCAACCGCCATCGCGATCTCGAGCGGCTCCTGCATGAGGGGCATGCCCGCCTGCCGGAGCCCGCGGCCCTTTCCCGGGCGGAAGCGACCCTGTTGCGCTTCGAGCGGCGGGGAGTGCGTCGCGCGGCGCTTTTCTTCGTGCTTCTGGTTCTTCTGCCGGCTCTTGCCGCCGCGTTCCATCTCCTGCTCTGGGCGACGCCGCTCTATCGCGCCGAGGCGCGCTTTGCCGTCGAGCGGGGCGTTCCATCCGCGGGGCTCGCACTCCCGGGGCTGGCTGGTGCCCTTGGCACGGCGGATGGCCTCAAGGACGCCTTCATGCTGCGCGACTATATCCTCTCGCCGGCGATGATGCAGCGTCTCGATGCGCGGCTCGGCTATCTCGACGATTTCCGGGACCCACGGATCGATCCGCTCACGCGCCTCGTGACGATTCCGGCTCTCGGCATCGATCGTTATCGTCATTATCGCCGCCATGTTTCGGTGACGATCGATGTTCAATCGGGGCTGATCGGGCTTGCCGTCGAGGCGCCGTCCGCCGCGCGCGCGGCCGAGGTGGCGGGAACCATCCTCGAGCTGTCGGCCGACGAGCTCAATCGGCTGTCGGATGCGATCTATCGCGACCAGATGTCACGGATGGAAGCGGAACGCGCGGCGGCGGAGAAGGCACTCGAGGCGGCGCGACGGGATCTTCTGACGCTGCAGATCCGCCGTGGCGAACTCAATCCGCGCGAGACGGTTGCCGCGCTCTATGCCCGGATGCAGGAGATCGACGGGCGGATCGACGAACTTGCCCGTCAACGTGGCGTTGCCCGCATGGCGGGCCGGCCCGGCAACCCGACCTTGCGGCGGATCGAGGCCGAGATCGCGGTGCTGCAGCGTCAGCGAAAGATACTCGAGAGCCGCCTTGTCGGCGGGCACGAGAGCGGTGCGCCGCTCAATGAAACGCTGGCCGCCTTCGATGCAGCCGAAACCCGGCTCGCCATCGCCCGCCAGCGCTGGGAAGCCCTGCTTGCCTCGCTCGAGGAGGCGCGCCGCGCGGCGCTGGCCGACCGGCGTTATCTCGCCGTGGTCGCTCCGCCGAGAGCACCCCCCTTCCCGGAACGCCTCGCCGCCCTCCGTCTCAGCCTCTTTCTCTTCCTTGCGCTCCTCGTGATCTATCTCCTCGGCCGGGTCTTTCTCGCGGCATTGCGGCTGCGGCTGTCCCCGACCGCGATTCCCTGACAGGCAGGGATCGCACTTGTGGGGGGCGCATCTTGCCATGACACGCCCTTCCCAACAGGCATGTCGGCTGGGTGGGCGAGACAG
>WFPA01000135.1 GCA_015487815.1 Albidovulum sp. | reverse complement strand
TTGAGCGCCCCCTGCGGCGAGAGGAGGGAGCGCCTTCCGAGCTCCCTGCCCCGATTGCCGAAGAGAAAATCCGGCCGGACGGAAGGGCGCGGCATTGGTGGATCGAGGCCGGCCGCGGCGGCCCGGCCACGGGAAGCATCCACCGGGTGGAAGAAGGCGGACTGGGGCGCTGCCGCCTGCCCGGTGAACCGCGCCCGCGATGCCCGAAGGCGGCTGCGGCGGCGCATCTTCTTCCGCACATCCATCATGCATCATGTGCTGCGGTCGTGCACACGAGGCGCAGCGTGATCGCAGCCTACCCCCGCCCGGCGAAGCGGGCCTGCCATTCGGTCCGCTCCTCGTCCGAGATCTTGCGGAAGAGGATGTCGGGCACGGTGAAGCGGTGCCCCGGCTCGAGCAGCCGCAGGGCCGCCTCCACATCTTGCGGCCATTCGAGCTGCTCGATCCCCATGTCCACACGCAGCCGCTCGGCGGTGAAGGGAATGAAGGGTGCCGAGAGCGCGGCGTAGAAGGGAATCAGGTTGAGGGCGAAGCGGATGATCGCCGCCGCCCCATCGGGGTCCTGCTTGAACACCGCCCAGGGCGCGGCTTCCTGCAGATACTCGTTGCCCGCGGCCCAGATGGCCCGGAGCGCGGCGGCCGACTTGCGCACCTCCATCGCATCCATCAGCGCCTCGTATTCCCCGAGCCGCCCGGCAAGATCGGCGATCAGCGCCTTCTCGCGCTCGCCCCATTCGCCGCCCGCCGGCACCGCTTCGCCGAAGCGGGCGCGGCAGAACTTGGTCACCCGGCTGACGAAGTTGCCGAGAACGTCGGCAAGGTCCTTGTTGACCGAGGCCTGGAAGTTCTCCCAGGTGAATTCGCTGTCGCCGCTCTCGGGCGCGTGGGAGAGGAGCCACCAGCGCCAGCAGTCGGCCGGCAGGATCTCGAGCGCCTGATCCATGAACACGCCCCGGCCCTGCGAGGTCGAGAACTGCCCGCCGTCATAGTTCAGGTAGTTGAAGGACTTGATGTAATCCACCAGCTTCCACGGCTCGCGCGAGCCGATCAGCGTCGCCGGGAAGGACAGGGTGTGAAAGGGCACGTTGTCCTTGCCCATGAACTGGATGTAGCGCACGTCTCGGGCGCCTTCGTCGAGGCGCCACCAGCGCCGCCAGGCCTCCTCGCCCCGCCCCTCGGCATGAGCCTTCTCGGCGGTGGCGGCGATGTATTCGATCGGTGCGTCGAACCACACATAGAAGACCTTGCCTTCCATGCCCTCCCAGGGCGCGCCCGGGAACTGGGCCGGCACGCCCCAGGACAGGTCGCGGGTGATGCCGCGGTCGCGCAGCCCTTCCTTCAGCCACTTGCGGGCAATGGAAACGGTGAGCTGCGGCCAGTCGGTCTTGCTGTCGATCCAGGCCTCGATCTCGCCGGCGAGCTTCGACTGCAGAAGGTAGAGATGGCGCGTCTCCCTGAGCTCGAGTCTGGTCGAGCCCGAGATCGCCGAGCGCGGATCGATGAGCTCGGTCGGCTCGAGCTGCTTGGTGCACTCCTCGCACTGGTCGCCGCGGGCGCGCTCGTAGCCGCAATTGGGACAGGTGCCCTCGACATAGCGGTCGGGCAGGAAGCGCCCATCCTCGACCGAATAGAACTGCCGCTCGCTGCGGATCTCGAGAAAGCCGTTCTCCCACAGCTTCACCGCCAGATGCTGGGTCAGCCTGTGGTTTTCGGGTGAGGAGGAGCGTCCGAACCAGTCGAAGGAGAGGCCGTAGCGGCGGGCGAGGTCGGCCTGCAGCTCGTGCATCTCGGCGCAGTATTCGGCGACCGGCTTGCCGGCCTTGGCGGCGGCGAGCTCGGCCGGGGTGCCGTGCTCGTCGGTGGCGCAGACGAACATCACCTCATGGCCCCGCGCGCGCAGATAGCGGGCGTGCAGGTCGGCCGGCAGCTGGGAGCCGACCAGATTGCCCAGATGCTTGATGCCGTTGATGTAGGGCAGGGCCGAGGTGATGAGTGTGCGTGTCATGTCGGGCTACTCGCTCGTCTTGTCGGAGATGGTGTCGGTCGGGGCCTCGGGAGCAGGCGCCGCCGCGGAGGTGGCCGCGTCATCGCGCAGCGCATGGGCAACGCGGTCGAGCACGGCATGGACCATCGCCGGCTCGCGGCCTTCGGGAAAGAAGTCGCGTGCGATCTCGACATATTCGGCGATCACTACCGGGATCGGCGTGTCGGTCTCGATCAGCTCGGCGCCGCCCGCACGAAAGATCGCCCGCAAGGTCGGGTCGATGCGCCCGAGGGGCCAGGTTTCCTTGAGGGCATGATCGGTCAGCCTGTCGATCCGCGTCTGATGGCGGATCGCCCCCTTGACGAGGGCGCGGAACAGCGTGCGGTCGGCATCACTCACCGGCGCACCATCGAGCTCCTTGCCGATGCGCCAGGTCTCGAACTCCTCGAGCACCTTGCCGAGCGGGTCGTCCCCCGCCTCCATCTGGAAAAGCGCCTGAACGGCGAAGAAGCGCGCGGCGGTGCGTTCGCGGCGGTTCAATCGCGGGCGTTTCGGCCCTCCGGGCGTGGCAGTGTCGCTCATTGCCCCTGCCTCCCTTGATGACCGGCGCCGGGACGCGAGGCGGTGGGGGTGTCGTCCCCGTCGCCGGCGATGCGGATCTCGTCACCACCGGGCCTGAAGCCGATGCCGCGCCGCGGAGTGCCGAAGCGCGCACGCAGGGCGATCAGATGGAGTGCCGCCGCTGCGGCACCACCGCCCTTGTCGCCGCCCTCGGGGTCGGCCCGCACCTCGGCCTGAACCCGGTTCTCCACCGTCAGGATGCCGTTGCCGATCGCCTGTCCCTCGAGCCCCAGCAGCATCAGCCCTTCGGAACTCTGTTCGGAGACGATCTCGTAATGGGTGGTCTCGCCGCGGATGACGCAGCCAAGAGCGACGAAGCCGTCATAATCCCCACCGCGGGCGGCGATGCGAATTGCCGGCGGGATCTCCAGCGCTCCCGGCACCTCGACGAGCTCGTGCCGCGCACCCACCTTCTCGAGCGTGCGCTTCGCCCCCGCGATCAGCATGTCGGCTATGTCACGGTAATAGGGAGCAACGACGATCAGGAGCCGCGGTGGCGTCTCCAGCGTCGGCAGGGGCAGGATGTGATGCTCTTCTTCGGCGGCCATGTCTGGCTCCTTGTCGATGCAGGGCTCTCGGCGGCCCTCGCGTGCCCGGAACTCAGCCCTGGGCGTCCTCGGGAATGTGCGGATCGCAGACGGGAATGGGGCGCGTGCCGGTGATCGACAGGCCGAAGCCTTCGAGACCGACGAGCTTCGGCGCCGGCGAATTGGTCAGAAGCTCCATTTCCCGCACACCGAGCGCGTGCAGGATCTGGGCGCCGATACCGTATTGCCGCAGCGTGTCGGGCGCCTCGCCCGGGTTCACCGCCTTCTGGGTCTCGCGCAGCAGCACGAAGGCTCCGCGCCCCTCGCGGGCGATCTCGCGCATCGCGCAGCCGGCATTGCCGGCCCGACCCGGAACAAGGCCGAGAATGTCCTCGAGGGGGCTGACCACATGCACCCGCACCAGCACCGGCCCGCCCGAGGCCACATCACCCTTGGTCAGCGCCACATGCTCGACGCCGTCCACCTCGTCGCGGAAGGTGCGCATGATCCAGTCGCCACCGAACTCGGAGGTGACATGGCGCACATCGATCTCGTTGACGAGGTTGTCGTGCCTGAGCCGGTAGGCGATGAGGTCGGAAATGGTGCCGATCTTCATGCCGTGCCTGCGGGCGAAGGCGACGAGATCGGGCAGGCGGGCCATCGTGCCGTCCTCGTTCATGATCTCGCAGATCACGCCCGAGGGGTTGAGCCCGGCCAGGCGGGAGATGTCCACCGCCGCCTCGGTATGACCGGCCCGCACCAGCACGCCCCCCTCACGCGCCCTGAGGGGGAAGACATGGCCGGGCGTGGCGATGTCCTGCGGGCCCGAGCGCGGGTCGATGGCCACGGCGACGGTCCGGGCCCGGTCATGGGCGGAGATGCCCGTCGTCACCCCTTCGCGGGCCTCGATCGAGACGGTGAAGGCGGTCTCGTGCCGCGAGGCGTTGTTCTGGCTCATCAGCGGCAGGCCGAGCGCGTCGATCCGCTCGCCGGTAAGCGCCAGGCAGATGAGACCACGGCCGTGGGTGGCCATGAAGTTGATCGCCTCGGGCGTGGCCATCTGCGCGGGGATGACGAGATCGCCCTCGTTCTCCCGGTCCTCGTGATCGACGAGGATGAACATGCGCCCGTTGCGCGCCTCCTCGATGATCTCCTCCGTCGGCGAGATGGCCCGCGCCAGATCGTCCCTGTCGAATTCTTCGGTCATGGGCTCACTGCCTCTGCCATTCGTGAAGGCGGGCGACATAGCGCGCCAGCGTATCCACTTCAAGGTTGACGAGATCGCCCACCTCGGCCTCCCCCCAGCGAGTGACGGCGCGGGTATGGGGGATGAGGTTGATGCCGAATGTGGCGCCCTCGACCTCGTTGACCGTGAGCGAGGTGCCGTCAAGCGCCACCGAGCCCTTGGGCGCGATGAAGGGGGCCAGCGCCTCGGGCGCGCGCAGGATGACGCGGAGGCTGTCGCCCTCGGGCGTGAGGGCGATGATTTCGGCGACCCCGTCCACATGGCCCGAAACGATGTGCCCGCCAAGCTCGTCCCCCACGCGAAGGGCCCGCTCGAGATTGACCCTGCGGCCCGGCGCCCAGGGCTTCGGCCCACGGCCGATGGCGGTGCGGGCAAGGGTTTCGGCCGAGACATCGACATCGAACCAGCCGGCCATGTCCGCAGACACATCCGCCCCTTCGCCAGGTGCGCCGCGGTCCACCACCGTCAGACAGACCCCGTCGCAGGCGATAGAGGCGCCGAGGTCGATGGTGGCCGGGTCGTAGCGGCAGGCGATGCGCACCCGCATGTCGCCCCGCTCCTCGGTGGCGAGGATCGTGCCGACATCGGTGACGATACCCGTGAACATGGCTCCGGCCTCCTCTTCCGCTCCGGCCGCGACCGCGCCGCCGGCCGGGCCTTCTTCACCTAGACATTCCCCCTCGCCCCGGCAAGGGCCCGCCAGGCGGGCGAGAGGCGCAAGAGCCCGGATCAGGGTGCGGCCCTCCGCCCTTCAGGGCACCACTCTCCCCTCGCCTTTCGTCCATATTCCTGCCATCATTGCCAACAAGAATGCAGATGCATGGAATCGTGCGATTCCCTTCGTCGCCGTGCCGGCCCGCCGGAATGCCGGTGCGTGATGATTGTGTAGTCCGTCCGGAGTATCCCGCATGAAACCGACATCGACCTTTTCACCATCCCCTCGCCCCGGCCGCTATTCGGGGGAGGGGCGACGCTTCGTCTTCCTCCAGGGTCCGCACGGCCCCTTCTTCCACCAGCTGGCACAGGTGCTCGCGCGCGCAGGCGCCCGCATCGAGAAGATCGGCTTCAACCAGGGCGACGCCCATTACTGGCCCGATCCCGAAAGCTACACCGCCTTTCGCGCCCCGCTTGCGCAATGGCCCGAATTCCTCCGCACCCATCTGCATGACGAGCGGGTGAGCGACATCGTCCTTTATGGCGATTCGCGCTTCATCCATGCCGAGGCGATTCGCCTGGCCGAACGGCTCGGCATCACCGTCCACTGTTTCGAGGAAGGCTATCTGCGCCCCTACTGGGTGACCTACGAGCGCGGCGGCACCAACGGCAATTCCCGGCTGATGGAGCTCAGCATCGCCCGCATGCAGGCCATGCTGCCCGATCCCGAGACCGACCTGCCAGAGGCACCGGCCCGCTGGGGCGACCTTCGGGCCCATGCGTGGCACGGGGCGGTCTATCACTGGCAGATCCTGACGCGGAACCGCCATTACCCCAACTGGCAGAGCCATCGCGACATTCCGGTCATCCGCGAAGCGCGGCTCAACCTTCTCAAGCTCCTTGCCCTCCCCCATGCGGCGCTGGCGCGCCGGCGGGCGGTGCGGCGGGTGCGGCGCACCGGACAGCCCTATCATCTGGCACTCCTGCAACTGAGCCATGACGCCTCCTTCCGTGCCCACAGCCCCTTCGGCTCGATGAGCGAATATTGCCGGGACGTGATAACCGCATTCGCCGAAGGCGCGCCGCCTCATCACCTCCTGGTCTTCAAGGCCCATCCGCTCGATGACGGACGGGAGAGACTGCCGGCCGAGATCCGCCGGGCGGCCCGGGAGGCCGGCATTGCGGAACGGGTCCATTTCGTGCCAGGGGGCAAGCTCGCCCAGCTGCTGGATCACGCCCGCTCCGTCGTCACCGTCAATTCGACGGCGGCCCAGCAGGCGCTGTGGCGGGGGCGTCCGCTCAAGGCCCTCGGCCGATCGGTCTACTGCAAGCCCGAGCTTGTCTCCGACCAGCCGCTTGCCGAATTCTTTGCCGATCCGCGCCCGCCCGACACGCGAGCCTATCGCGACTACCGCCGCTTCCTCCTCGCCACCTCGCAGGTGGCAGGCGGGTTCTATTCGCAGCGCTCGCGCGAGCGGCTGATCCCGCAGGTGGCCGACATGATCCTCGCCCCGGAGGACCCTTACGACGCCCTTGCGCGGCGCAATGCCCGCACGCGCGCGCCCCTGCGCCTCATCCACGGCTGACCGGCCCGGCAGGACGGCTGTCCGCGAGATCGGGAGGCGGAACGGAACTGGCCCCCGCCCAGGAGCATGCCGCGTTCCGATGCATCCCCGCCCCTTGTCCGCGCATGGCCGGAGGACACCTCCCGCCCGGCCTCCTTCCGGCTTCTCCTCCCGGCTCCCCCTTCCAGGGATGACGGACCGGCATGGCGGAGCACAAGGCGGAGGGCGGAGGGCGAATGCCGAGGAGCGCGCAATTGCCACCGCGCCCCTCCGGCCGTGCCGCCCCTTCCTGCACACTCATGCATGCATGAATGAAGAACGGGGGCGAAGACGAAGGAAAAACTGGCTTTTCGTGCCAAGCTTGGCTAGTATCGGGCGTGATGCCGGGTTCACCGGCACGAAAAGAGGCCCCGAAGGGCCCGTCGAGCACGCCCCCCCGGCGCGGCCGGATCGCGCGGGGCGGGAGGAGTTGAGGCAGCAACCGGGGCACGGCCCCGCGGCAGGAAACCGGTGAGGCGGCAGTGACACCAATGGGCAAGGCCGGCATCACGGCCATGATCGTTCTCTCCCTCGCGCTTGGCGGCTGCGGCCTGCCCCGATCGGGGCCGACCAAGGCCGAGATCTTCTCGGGCTCGGTGCAGCGCAAGGGCGATGCCTATGTTCTCGAGGTCAACGACCGGGTGACCAAGGTCACGAGCGGCGTCAAGGTCCGCGGCTGGGATCCGCGCTTTCTCAAGGCGGCGAAGATCAATGCCGACATCATCCGCCCGGGCGATCTTCTCCAGCTCACTATCTGGGAGAACAGCGACACGCCGCTTCTCGGCCTCAAGGGACAGAACATCTCCCAGATCAACGAATTGCAGGTGGACAGCGACGGCTTCATCTTCGTGCCCTATGCCGGGCGCATCCGCGTGGCCGGCAAGACGCCCGACGAGGTGCGCCAGCTTCTCACCCGCAAGCTCGACGCCCAGACACCGGATCCGCAGATCATCGTCCGCCACCTGACCGACAAGAGCGGCACGGTGACGATCCTCGGGGCAGTGGCCGGCCAGGGCGTCTATCCGATCCAGCACGGCACCCGCACCCTCGCCTCGATGCTGGCCAAGGCCGGCGGGGTGACGGTGCAGCCCGAGCTGGCCAGGGTCACCCTGACGCGCGGCCGGCACAAGGGGTCGGTCTGGCTCAAGGACCTTTACGACGATCCGCGGCTCGACATCGCTCTCAGACCCGGCGACAAGATCCTCGTCGATGTGGATGACCGGCGCTTCATCGTTCTCGGGGCCACCGGCCAGCAGGCCCTCGTCAAGTTCCAGACGCCGACCCTCTCGGCCCTCGAGGCCATCGCCCAGATCGGCGGTCTCAACCCGCTCCTGGCGGATCCGAAAGGGGTGTTCGTGCTGCGCTACGAACCGGAGGAGGTGGCCAGGGCCGTGCTCGGACGCAACGATCTCAGGGGCACGCAGCGCTTCATCTACGTGCTCGACCTCACCCGGCCGAACGGGATGTTCCTTGCCCGCGACTTCCTGATCCGCGACGGCGACATCCTCTATGTGACCGAGGCGCCCTTCGTCCAGTGGAAGAAGGTGCTGACGGCACTTTCCTCGACCACCGGTTCCGTCAACACCATCAAGGGCGCAACCCAATAGCCATGACGCCGGAGCGGCCAGCCAGCGAGGCGGTCGGGGACATCCCCCGCCGCCTCGTCGCGCTTTCCGGCGGTTTCTGGCGCCAGAGGCGGCTTCGGGAGATCCTGCGTGCAGCGGGCCTTTCGTTGCGCTTCGGCCTGCCCCGACCGGACGAGGGCGTGCTCGTCTGGGGTCGGCGCCCAGCCTCGCGGCGCGGGCGGTGGCTGGCGGCGCGTCGCTCCCTGCCCCTCGTCACCGCGGAGGATCCCTTCCTGCGCTCGATCCACCCGGCCGCCATCGGCCGCGAGCCGCCTCCGGGGCTGCTTCTCGACGATCTCGGCGTGCATTACGACCCGCGCACGCCCTCGCGCCTCGAGCGCATCCTCGCCACGCACCCCTTCGACGCGCCGCTCCTTGCGCGGGCCCGGGCGGCGATCGCGCGGCTGCGGGCAGCCGACCTGTCGAAATACAACGCCCATGACCCGACCGCCCCGCTGCCCGAGCCCGGCTTCGTGCTGGTGGTCGATCAGCTGGCGGGCGACGCCTCCGTCACCCATGGCGGTATCGACCGCACCGCCTTTGCCCACATGCTCGAAGCCGCGCTCGACGAGAACCCCGGCCGGCCCATTCTGCTCAAGCTCCACCCCGAGACGGCAGCGGGCGGACGGCCGGGCCATTTCGACCTTGCCGCCCTGCCCGACCGCGTGAGCGTGCTCGGCGACCCCGTCTCGCCCTGGCGGCTCCTCGAACGGGCCGGAAAGGTCTATGCCGTCTCCTCGCAGCTCGGCTTCGAGGCCATCCTCGCCGGGCACCGGCCGGTGCTCTTCGG
>WFPA01000134.1 GCA_015487815.1 Albidovulum sp. | reverse complement strand
GGGTGTGCTCGGTCTCCATCACCGTGTCGTTGGGGATCTCGCCACGGAGGATCTTCGCGAAGACGTTTTCCTCGTCATACTCGTAGGCCATGGCAACTCGCTCCTTCCTGGGATGCTGAAGAGATGTGCGGTCAGTCATCGAAAAGGTAGGGGGTGCGGGCAATGTCAAGGCCCGTGTCCAGGTCGACCTCGAGAAACTCGGCGATTGCCTCGGCATTCTCACGGGCGGGGCGGGTTTCGGAGATGACGAGATGGGCGGGGAAGCCCGCGTCACGCAGCCGTTCGGCCTCGAGGGCGAATTCGCTGCGGATGGTCGGCAGCAGCCGCTCCACGACGGTGCGCGGCGTGGCGTCGGCGGCGATGCCGATGCGCTTGGCATGTTCGATGAGATAATCGTCGGAAAAGGTGCACTGGATCTCCAGTAGGCGCGTTGTGCAGCGGTCGGAGAAGAAATCGCGCAGAATGTCGATGTTCCACGGGTCCAGACAGAAGATCATCCGGCCGGTGCCGTAATATTCGAACAGCATCCGCATCAGCGCCCGCCGGTGGCGCTGGCGCTTGGCAAGGCTGCGCTCGATGCCGCCGATCGGGGGCAGATGTGCGCTTTCCTCGTTGAAGACATATTCGAGTGCGCGGATGCCGGTGCGCCGGGAGGCCGCGGCGGCGAAGCGCTTGGCGACATGCCATTTCTTGCACACGACGATCAGGAGCTCGCGGTCGCGCCCCACCGAGCTTTCCCGCTCCCAGAAGCGCGGCCCGAAGCGACGGCCGATCCGCCCGCGCCCGGCAAGGAAGTGGTAGAGGTTGCGCCCCTCGTTGGAGATGGCGAAGTCCGTCCGGTCGCTGACATAGAGTGCGCCCAGGCGTTCCTTGAGCTCCTTGGCATCTGGAGAGATCTTGCGGGCGAAGAGATAGTCCTGTCCGAGCAGCAGATCGTAGTGGTCGTTGTAGAAGTTCACCGGCATGCCGTAATCGGAAAAGACCAGGAAGGTCGGCGTGCGGGAGACGATCTCGCGCTCGGGCACGAGATGACGCACCAGCGTCTGGAAGAAGGTTTCGTCCGGGATCCAGGTGGTGGAGAAGAAGCGCACCACGTCCCTGCGCCGGTCGAGGAAGGCGAGGATCTTCTCGACGGTATCGCGTCTGAGGCACCACCACTGGGAGCCGATATGGATCCGCAGATCCTTCGGGATCGCGCGCCTGAGCCCGAGCTTCTGCTGCAGGGCGAGTGAGAGATAGAAGAGCCGCTTGTGCCTGCGTTCGTTGAAGAAGTGGCGATAGACCAGCCGCTCTTCCACGAGCCCGGTCTTGATCCAGCCCGAGGTGAAGAAATCGACGCTCTCGATGAAGTCGGCATCGTGGCGGTCGAGCCAGTCATGGATGTAGCGGGCCGACTTGATCGGCATGCAGTCGCCCGAGACCATGTAGAAATGACTCGCCCGAGGGAAGGCATCGACCGCGGCCCTGACCGCCTCGAGCGTGGCTGCCACGAGCGACCACTCCCCCCAGCCGCAGCGGATGCGCCTGCGGGCGAAGGTCACGCGCGGGTTCGTGGCCAGCCCTTCGCGGATGCGCTCGAAATCGCTGCGGGCAGCGTTGGCGTCGAAATGGATCGAGATGCAGTCGCCCGCTGCGGTGAGCTGCTCGGCCTGCCGGATGATCCCCTCGGGGTCCTTGTGACACAACAGGATGTAGGCGATCCGCGCCATGGGGCGACCTCATGCGGTTTCCGTTTCCTTAGCGAAGACGGTCCCGCATTGAAAAGGCAAATGGTTTCTGTTTTTTTCACGCAAGGTCGGCCGCCGCCGCATTCCCGACATTTTCACATGGCAGGTGCGCAGAGACCAACGAGACAGCAGGCAGGGTGTGCGATGGGCTTTCCCGGAACGTGGATGACCGAAAGCGGCTCGATGGCGTACCGCGTCATCCCCAAATGCGCCTGTTCGACCATCGGCCAGATCATGTACTACACCGATCATGGCGAATATTTCGACGGCGACATCCATGACGCCACCGCCGGCATCCACAAATGGTCGATGGAAAAGAGCCGCCCGCTGATCGAGAAGGCGGTGAAGAACCACGAAACCTTCATCTTCACTTCGGTGCGCAACCCCTATACCCGCATCCTGTCGGCCTTCTTCGACAAGATCTGCGGCATTCAGCGCAACGGACGGCGCTACCGGGGCAATCTCGTGCCGCTCCTCATCCAGAAATACGGCATCGAGGTCGGCAGCCCCGAGGACGGGTTCGACTTCGATCAGATCCGCTCCTTCCGCCGCTTTCTCCTCTTCGTGCGCGACACGATCCGTTTCCGCAAGCCGATGGACCCGGACATCCACTGGTCGGCCATGTCGAGCCATGCGGCAACACTGGTGTGCAATGGCGGCCGCTTCGACATGATCGTGCGCGTCGAGGACATCCAGAAGGGCATGAACGAGGTGCTGAAGCGGGTGAAGCCGAAGCACAAGCTCGACGTGCGCAAGATGCCTCGCTTCAATGAATCCTCAGGACATGGGCCGAAGCGGCTTCACCCGGTCGAGGACTATTTCGACGATCTGTCGATGCATCTGATGTACGAGATCTACAGGAAGGATTTCGAGCTGTTCAGGTACGATTTCGAAGATCCCGGCAACAGGAAGCCGACGGGCGAGATCGATCTCGAGGAAGTGCATTACAAGCTTTGCGAATAGTTGAACGGCGCACGCAGCGCTATTTCACCGGTTCGGTGGCCTTCAGCAGGCGGGAGACGAGGGTGCGGAATGTCTCGCCATCCTCGGCAGGAAGACGGGCAAGAAGGTCGGCCTGGAAGTCGAGGGCGATCGGCGTGATGGCGGCATAGAGCGCGCGGCCGGCCTCGGTCAGCTCGAGAGCGATGAGGCGACGGTCAGTCGGATTCACCCGCTTTGTGACATAGCCGTTCTTCTCGAGCCGGGCGGCAGCGCGGGAGATCTTCGACTTGTCCATGTCCACCCGCTCGTGGATCTCGCGCACGCTGAGCGGCTCTTCGGCCTGTGCCAGATGGGCCAGCACCCGCCATTCGGGGATGGAGAGGCCGAATTCCTCGCGGTAGCGCCGGGAGAAGTCGCGGCTGATGCGATTGGCCAGCGCCACCAGCTGGTAGGGCAGGAATTCGGAAAGCCTCAGTTCTTCAGCCATCGGTGCCCCCTGCTGCCAAGCATGTCCTGAAATGACATGAAGGGCACATTCCATCAAGGTTCCGATGGGGGCTCCATTGCCGCAGACCGGTCCTTTCCTGCATGGAGACTGTGCTGCACTGCCCCGTTTGTGCTATGGTTCCGTCACCTGCAGGACAGGAATGGGGAGAACATCATGGATTACATCAACGTGCTGGCTGCTGCGGTGGCAGCCTGGATCTGGGGCGCGGTCTGGTATGCGCTGGCAGCGAAACCCTGGGCCGAGGCGGCGGGCATTGCCGACCGGGAGCCCGGCGTCGAACGGAAGATCGGCATGGTGGTTTCCTTCGTGGCGATGCTGCTCGTTGCCGGCATGATGCGGCACATGTTCAATCAGGCAGGCATCGCGGCGGTCGGAAAGGGCGCGCTCGCCGGGGCCGGCATCGGCCTTTTCATCGTTACCCCTTTCGTTGCCATGAACTACTACTGGGCCGGCCGGCCCGTGAAGCTCAGTCTGATCGACGGGGTGAACGCCACGGTCGGTTGCGGGCTCATCGGGGTGCTGCTGACGGCTTTCTGAGCGGCCATTGTGCAGATGAAGAAGGGGGAGAGCGCCGGGCTCTCCCCCTCGTCGTGCTTCCACGGCCGGGAATCAGCCGTAGACGCTTTCCCTGCCGTATCTCTTCACCAGCATGTAGTAGATGACGGCACGATACTTGTTGCGGTTCGACCGGCCGTAACGCGCGATCACCTCGTCGATGGCCTCCATCAGGGCGGGGCTGTCCTCGAGGCCGAGTTTCCCGACAAGGAAATTCCTCCGCACCCGCTCGAGCTCTTCCGGATCGGAACCGGCGACGGTTTCGGCATCGGCATTGTAGATCGAGGGACCGAGCCCGATCACGACCTTCTTCAGAAGTTCCATGTCCGGCTCCTCACCGAACTTGTCGCGAATGTCCTGGGCGTATTTCTCGATCAATTCATCTCTGCGGCCCATGGTGTGTCTCCTGTGAGTTGTGTTTCAATGCGTGATGGTGCTGGTCGGGCATCCGCGGAAAGTCTCGCCAAGGAAGGGCGGCAAGGCAAGGCATTTCTTGTCGCGGATGAGCGGAGCAGGGGGCTGTCATGAAAGGGGCCGCGCCCGGCATGGCGCGGCCCATCGCAGATCGTGAAAGCGGTGTCCGGCTCAGTAGCGGTAATGCTCGGGCTTGAACGGGCCGTCGGGGCTGACGCCGATGTATTCGGCCTGCTCCGGCGAGAGCTTCGTGAGCCTGGCGCCCACCTTCTCGAGGTGGAGCCGCGCCACCTTCTCGTCGAGATGCTTGGGCAGGACATAGACCTTGTTCTCGTACTGGTCGCCCCGGGTCCAGAGCTCGATCTGCGCCAGCACCTGGTTGGTGAAGGAGGCGCTCATCACGAAGGACGGATGGCCGGTGGCGTTGCCCAGGTTCAGGAGCCGCCCTTCGGACAGGAGGATGATGCGATTGCCCGAGGGCATCTCGATCATGTCCACCTGATCCTTGATCCGGGTCCACTTGTGGTTGCGCAACGCCGACACCTGGATCTCGTTGTCGAAGTGGCCGATGTTGCCGACGATCGCCATGTCCTTCATCCGCCGCATGTGCTCGATGCGGATGACGTCGCGGTTGCCGGTGGCGGTGATGAAGATGTCGGCCTTCTCGACGACGTCCTCGAGGGTGACGACCTCGTAGCCGTCCATCGCCGCCTGCAGGGCGCAGATCGGGTCGACCTCGGTCACCGCGACACGGGCGCCGGCACCGCGCAGGCTCGCGGCCGAGCCCTTGCCGACGTCGCCGTAGCCGCAGACCACGGCGAACTTGCCGGCCATCATCGTGTCGGTGGCGCGGCGGATGCCGTCCACCAGGCTTTCCTTGCAGCCGTAGCGGTTGTCGAACTTGGACTTGGTGACTGAGTCGTTGACGTTGATCGCCGGGAAGGGCAGCTGCCCCTTCTCCATCATCTGATAGAGCCGGTGCACGCCGGTGGTGGTCTCCTCGGTAACGCCGCGGATCATGTGACGCTGCCTGACGAACCAGCCCGGGCTCTCCTTCATGCGCTTGCGGATCTGGGCGAAGAGGGCCTCCTCCTCTTCCGAGGTCGGCACAGCGATCAGCTCCTCCTCGCCTTCCTCTACGCGGGCGCCGAGCAGGATGTAGAGCGTCGCGTCGCCGCCGTCGTCGAGGATCATGTTGGCCCCGCCATCGGGGAACTGGAAGATGCGGTCGGCATAGTCCCAGTATTCCTCGAGCGTCTCGCCCTTGACGGCGAAGACCGGAATGCCGCGCGCGGCGATGGCGGCCGCGGCGTGATCCTGGGTCGAGAAGATGTTGCACGAGGCCCAGCGCACATCGGCGCCCAGATGCACCAGCGTTTCGATGAGAACCGCGGTCTGGATCGTCATGTGCAGCGAGCCGGCGATGCGGGCACCCTTGAGCGGCTTCGTGTCGCCGTATTCCTCGCGCAGGGCCATGAGGCCGGGCATCTCGGTCTCGGCGATCTCGATTTCCTTGCGGCCCCACTCGGCCAGCGACGGGTCCTTGATGACGGATTCGGACATGTGTCTCTCTTTCGTTTTCATGCGGCTGCCGCTTGACTTGGCGGCTCGGCCCTTCCCATAGCGAAGCGGTGTGGGATCGGCAATGGGCAGGGCGATGGGCAGGGCGATGGGCAGGGCGATGACGACGAAAGGCAGGGGCAGACCGGCGCGGGCATGGCAACGGATGCTGTCGGGCCGGCGGCTCGACCTTCTCGACCCGTCCCCGCTCGACATCGAGATCGAGGACATCGCCCATGGCCTCGCCTTCGTCGCTCGCTGGAACGGGCAGACGGCGGGAGACTGGCCCTATTCGGTGGCGGAGCATTCGCTTCTCGTCGAAGCGATCTTCCGGCGGATCGTGCCAAGGGCGCCTGTCCGCTGGTGCATGGCGGCGCTGCTGCATGATGCGCCGGAATATGTCATCGGCGACATGATCTCGCCGGTGAAGGGAGCGATCGGAGCGCCCTATGCCGAACTCGAAGCGCGGCTCGGGGCGGCGATTCATCTGCGCTTCGGTCTGCCGCCGGAGCTGCCGACCGCGGTCAGGCGACAGATCAAGCGGGCCGATCGCGTCAGCGCCTGGCTCGAGGCGGTAGGGATCGCCGGTTTTTCCGAAATGGAGGCAAACAGGATCTTCGGCGCGCCCGACCCGCGGCTGATCGAGGGGCTCGCCATCACCCCGCGTCCGCCGCGGGAGGTGCGCGACGCCTTTCTCGCCCGTCACCGTTCATTGCTGGCGGCGATGGAGCGGGAGGGCGAGGGGTGAGACGGGCCGGACCCCCCGGCGTTCAGCGCGGCGAGCGCTTGGCGAGAATCCGCTGGAGCGTGCGGCGATGCATGTTGAGCCGGCGGGCCGTCTCCGAGACGTTGCGGTTACAAAGCTCGTAGACCCGCTGGATGTGCTCCCAGCGCACCCGGTCGGCCGACATCGGATTCTCGGGTGGCGGCGGCTTCGAGGCCGCCGGCGCAAGCAGCGCGGCCATCACGTCATTGGCATCGGCAGGCTTGGCGAGATAGTCGGTCGCTCCGAGCTTGACTGCGGCCACGGCCGTGGCGATGGCGCCGTAGCCGGTGAGAACCACGATCCGCGCATCCTTGCGCCGCTCGCGCAGCGCCTCGACCACGTCGAGCCCGTTGCCGTCCTCGAGCCTGAGGTCGATCACGGCATAGGCCGGGGGGCGCCCCGTCACGATGGCCTTGCCCGCGGCCACCGAATTGGCTGTCTCGACGGCGAAGCCCCGCTTCTCCATCGCCCGTGCGAGGCGCCGCAGGAACGGCTCGTCGTCGTCGATGATCAAGAGCGAGTTGTCCTCGCCGATCTCTTCAAGCTGGCGTTCGCTCATGGTGCCCTGTCCAGTCCGCTGCAACTGCGGTGGACATAACGCCCTTGCGACAACGTGTCAAGCAGAAATTCCAACATGCGAATATAAGCATGTTGTCAATCCGCTGCACAGGCCCGCATAAGCGCCCGGTTCTCAGTCTCCCTCCTGTCCGAGGGCGGACAGATAGCAGCGCACCCGCTCGGAGATGTCTTCGGGCGAATCTTCACGGCTGAAGACCTCCACCACCCCGTGGCCGGGAATGTAGAGATAGGTGAAGGCCGAGTGGTCGACGAGATAGTAGTCGGGATCGTAATCGGGATCGCCCGGTTTCGGCACGCGGTAATAGACCTTCCAGTTCTGCGCCGCTTCGCGGATCTGCTCCGGCGTGCCGGAAAGGCCGATGATCTCGGGGTCGAAACTGTCGGTGAAGTCCTTCATGCGCTCGGGAGTGTCGCGCTTGCTGTCCACACCGATCATCACGAGCTTCAGCTCATACCCTCGATCCCTGAGAAGCCGATAGGCAACGGCATTGCGCTGCATGTCCGTCGGGCAGACATCGGGGCAGGAACTGTAGCCGAAATACACCAGCGCGGGCCTGTCGAGCACTTCCTTGTCGGTGACGGGTCTGCCCTCTTCGTCCATGAGATGGAAAGGCCCGCCAATGGCGGACGCACCACCGGCGATGCGCGTCTTGCGGCAGCGGGCGAAGGGATCAGCGGGGCGGCGGCCGATCGTCAGCCACCAGAGCCCCGCTCCGGCAGCGCCCGAAGCCAGAGCGGCGGCGGACAGGGTCAGCAGAAAGCTGCGGCGTTGCATGGAAAGCTCCGTTCGGCAAGAGAAGAACCGGTCGGCGGATTGATCCTCTTCCGCGGCCGGAATATCAAGTCACATATGGATGATGAAAAGCCGCACCGCATGAAGGCAGACCCTGCCGGCCCGGTCCCGTCCGTCGCCGGCGGGCCAGCCTGCGGCATTGCCATAGAGAGCGGCGACATCAAGCGCATTCCGCCGCGTCTGCTCGACCCCGAGGCCCATTGCGAATGGGTGCGGCTGCGCACGCTGGTGCTTTTGCGCTGGCTGTCGGTCGCAGGGCAGTTGCTCGTCATCCTGGCGGCGCATTACCTCCTCGGCCTCGGCATAGCCTTCGAACTTTCCCTGCTGGTGGTGGCGGTTTCCGCCCTTGTCAATCTGGCGGCGAGTCTGATCTTTCCCACCAACGCCCGGCTGCCCGAATACGGCACGCTCGGTTTCCTGGCCTTCGATCTCCTCCAGCTTGCCGCGCTCCTCGCCCTCAATGGCGGACTGGCCAACCCCTTTGCCCTTCTCATCCTCGCACCGGTGGTAGTGGCGGCCACGGCGCTGCACCTGGCGCCGACGCTGTTCCTCGGCGCGCTCGCCATCCTCGCCACGATCTTCCTGCGCTATGTCCATCAGCCGGTGATGCTGCCCGATGGCAGCCCTCTCGTTCTGCCGGCTCTCTTTCTCGACGGGTTCATGGCCGCCATCGTCATCGGCATCGTCTTCACCGGTGCCTATGCGCGGCGGGTGACGGTGGAGGCCCATGCCATGGGGCAGGCGCTGCTGGCGGCGCAGCTGGCGCTTGCACGCGAGCAGATGCTGTCGGATCTTGCCGGCGTGGTGGCCGCCACCGCCCATGAGCTCGGCACGCCCCTTGCCACCATCAAGCTGGTGAGTTCCGAACTTGCCGAGGAGCTGGCCGACCGCAAGGAGCTGCGCGAGGATGTCGAACTCATCGCCCAGCAGGCCGAACGCTGCCGCGACATCCTTCATTCGATGGGCAAGGCGGGCAAGTCCGACCTGATGATCCGCCACGTGCCGCTCGAAGAGCTGCTGCGCCAGGCCGCCGAACCCCATGCGGAGCGCGGCAAGGAAGTGATCTTCGATGTCGCACCACTGCCCGGCGGAGAAGATCGCCAGCCCCTTGTGCGACGTGATCCGCAGATCATCCACGGGCTGCGGAACTTCATTCAGAACGCGGTCGATTTCGCCCGCAGCAAGGTCTGGGTCGAGGGGCATTGGGATGACAAGGTGCTCCGTGTCCGCGTTTCGGACGACGGTCCCGGCTATCCGCCCGACGTGCTCAGTCGCATCGGCGATCCGTTCATGTCCTACGCGCCGGCCTACAAGGCCGACGACACGCGGCCGGGCTATGAGGGAATGGGGCTCGGCATCTTCATCGCCAAGAACCTGCTCGAGCGCTCGGGAGCGACGCTGGTCTTCGCCAATGGCCGCGATTTCGACGACAGGCATCACCGGAAACGGGGCGGGGCCGTGATCGAGATCACATGGCCGCTCGAAGCGATTGCCGATACCGAGAACGCAAGCCGCGCTCCACTTGGGGAAAATCTCAACCTCCGGGCCGAGGCATAGGGCGTGGATGGTGGATGAAGGAAACGCATCCGATGAATGACGGGGGGAGCCGCGGTCGGTCCCGGCCCGCGCAGGCCGCGGAGGCCGGGCCGGGCCGGATCCGCCTCGTCGGGCGGCTGGTGGACGAGGCGGCGACCCGCGATCTGGCCGCGCTTCTGGCCGAGGTTGCCGGGCCGGGCATGACCCTGCTTCTCGAAGGACCGGTGGGCGCCGGCAAGTCGGCCTTCGCCCGGGCCTTCATCACCCATCTGCGTCGCCTGCATGGTCAGCCGCCCGAGGATGTGCCATCGCCGACCTACACCATCGTCCAGACCTACGGCGCCGGGCCGCTCGAGATCTGGCATGCCGACCTCTACCGGCTGTGCAGCCCGGACGAGCTGATGGAACTCGGGCTCGACGAAGCCTTCGGGACGGCTGTGGTGCTGATCGAATGGCCCGAGCGGCTCGGGGTGCATGCTCCGGACGGAGCCGTCACCCTTCGGCTCGATCCGCAGGGCGAGAGCACGCGCGCGGTGACGCTGACGCTGCCCGCGGCCCTGGCCGGATGCCTGGCCCCCCGCCTCGCCGCATTCGGGCTCGAACGGAACGACGAAGGGGATGAGGCATGAATGAGGGAATGCCGCTCGGCGACATCCTTTCCGGGAGCGATCGCGACCGGGCCGCGCGGGCCTTTCTCGCGGAGACAGGTTGGTCCGGCGCCACGGCAAGACCGGTTGCGGGAGATGCCTCCAACCGGCGCTATTTCCGTCTCGCGAAAGGCGGAGAAAGCGCCATCTTCATGGATGCACCAGCCGAGAAGGGCGAGGATGCCGGCGCCTTTCGCCGCATCGCCGAGCATCTCATCGCTCACGGCTTTTCCGCGCCACGCATCCTTGCCGCCGACGAGGCCC
>WFPA01000133.1 GCA_015487815.1 Albidovulum sp. | reverse complement strand
TGGGAAACCAACGCAAACCTTCAAGAAATCCCACCAACAGGAATAACCCGAAGGCCGCTTAACCCAGCCAGCAAAACCAGAGAACCAACCCCCCAGCCCCGCCGGCGAAGCACCATCTAGGACATCAATAACCCCAGCGCAAGAGGGAAATGGGCTTTTTTTTCGCAAATGAGGATGCCCTTGGCCTCAACCGCCCCGCCGCGGCACCAGACGCAGCGCAAGAAGCGCGGCGATCAGGGCAGCATAGACGAAGGGGCGCAGCGGCCAGCCCTTCACGACGAGCACGAAATGAAACGCGGCGAGAACCGCCACCGGCCAGACCAGCCGGTGAAGCCGCTTCCAGTTGCGGCCGAGGCGGCGAATCGCGGCATTGTTCGAGGTCAGCCACAGGGGCAGCATCAGCGCGAAGGCCGTCATGCCGAGGGTGATGTAGGGACGCCTGGCAATGTCGCTGACGATCTGCGGCCACAGAAGCTGCATGTCGAGAAAGAGCCAGACCGACAGATGCATGAAGGCAAAAAAGAAGCTCGCGACCCCGAGCGCGCGGCGCAGATGCATGAGGCGAATGCCGGCGAAGCGCAACAGCGGCGTCACCGCGAGAGTGGCGATCAGCGTCTGCAGCGCCCAGTCGCCATATTGCAGCTCGAGCGCCCGGGCCGGATCGGGGCCGAGAGTCCCCGTCAGGGCCCGCCAGAACCACGACGCCGCCATGAGAACGGCCAGAAGGTAGATGCCCCAGGGCGGCAACCGTCGAAGCGCCCGGTTGAGGGGGCCGACGGCCCGCCGCCAGAGCCCTGCCGCCGGCATCGCCAGGGCCGCTTCGCGCGAAGACGCCATCAGAAGAACTTCCTCAGATCCATGCCCCGGTAGAGATCGGCCACCTGATCGGCATAGCCGTTGAACATCAGCGTCGGCCGGCGCCGCGCGAAGAGCCCGTCGCCGATCCGCCGTTCGGTCGCCTGCGACCAGCGCGGATGGTCCACCTCGGGGTTGACGTTGGCGTAATAGCCGTATTCCCGCGGGCTGGCGCTCGACCATGTGGTGGGCGGCTGCCGGTCGGTGAGTGTGATCTTCACGATCGACTTGATCGACTTGAAACCGTATTTCCACGGCACCACCAACCGGATCGGCGCGCCGCACTGGGCGGGCAGCGGCTCGTCATAGACGCCGACGGCCAGGATCGTCAGCGGGTGCATCGCCTCGTCAAGTCTGAGTCCCTCGCGATAGGGCCAGTCGAGGATCCGCCGCCGCTGGCCCGGCATCTCGTCGGGTCGATAGACCGTCTCGAAGGCGACATGGCGCGCCCCGTTCCGCACCCCGACCCGCTCGAGCAGGGCCTTCAGCGGAAAGCCGACCCAGGGCACCACCATCGACCAGGCCTCGACGCAGCGCAACCGGTAGATCCGCTCCTCGAGCCGCACACCGTCGAGGATGTCGTCAAGGGAAAGCCGGCCGGGCCGCTCGACCAGACCACCGATCTCGACCGACCAGGGACGGGGATTGAAGCCGCCGGAATAGCGCTTGGGGTCGCCCTTTCCGGTGCCGAACTCGTAGAAATTGTTGTAGCTGATGATATCCGAAAGGGGGTTGGGCTTCTCGTCGGTGGACCAGCGGCTCGGCAAGGCGCCGAGCCTGGTGCCGGCCGTCGCGCCCTCCGGCAGAAGCGCCATGGCCGACGCCGCACCGATGCCGCCCAGAAGGGCGCGGCGCGTCATCCGCGAGGCCATGAACACCTCCTTCGGCGTGATCTCGCCCGAGCCCGGCTCGGCGAAGCGGCGCTGCAGGATCTCGAACGTGGCTTTCTCCGGGCTTGTCTTCTTCATCTCGTCTCTCCCCTTCAGATCCGCCTGTCGCGCGAATGCGATGGGCCCGCCTGTCACCCGTTCTCATATAACCGATGCGCGCCCGAGGTGGATGCACGATGCTTCACGATCCTGTTCGCGATCGAAACATGGGAAGGCAACGCCGAAGGCGCATGCAAACGAAAAAAGACCCCCTCCACGGGAGAGGGGGTCTTCGGAAGCTGTTCCGGAGGGAGGCGGGAGATCGTCAGTTGACCTCCTCGACCACCACCTCCTCGTCTTCGCCGCCCTGGGGCAGCGGCTCGCCCTGGATGACGAGACCGCCTTCGCCCGCCGAGACGTGGACCTTGTAGTTCTCGGCGATCTCCCCGGCGAGCATCTTCTCGGCCAGCGGGTCCTCGAGCTTGCGCTGGATCACCCGCTTGAGCGGACGGGCGCCATAGACCGGGTCGTAGCCCTTGTCGGCCAGCCACTTTTTGGCGCTGTCGTCCACCTCGAGGAAGATCTTGCGCTCCTCGAGCCGCTTCGCCAGCCGCCGCAGCTGGATCTCGACGATCTCGCCCATATGCTGCCGCGTCAGGCGGTTGAAGACGATGATCTCGTCGAGCCGGTTGAGGAATTCGGGGCGGAAATGGGCCCGCACCGCTTCCATCACCTCCTGCTTGGCCTCCGACGGGTCGGCGTCTTCGGGCAGGAGCGTGA